>CBDUPW010000475.1:0-4579 GCA_965369205.1 uncultured Polyangiaceae bacterium
CCTTATCGTGAGTGGTGACGAGCAGCTGCGCCAGATGCGGGCTGGAGGGACGGCTGAGCACATTGTAGTAGAACTTGGGGGACGCCCGGCCGACGAACGCGGCCACGGACGCAACCCGGGGGTCTTCGCTCAGAGCGCGCTCCACGCGGCGGGATCGCGCGTCGATGGCGTCGATGTGTGCGCCCTCTGGCAGCTCCAAGCTCACCACCAGCTGATTGCGGTCTGCCCCGGGGAAGAAGCGTTGCTCGACTTTAGAAACAAGCGCTGCCGAGGTCGCTACCGCGATCATCGACAAGCCGATCACGGTTTTTCGCCGGCGCACGGCCAAATCCCCGAGCCAAGCGCTGAGCCGTTCGAACTGGCCCGGTGTCGTCCGCCCCGGGCGCAACAGCCAGCCGCCGAGTACTGGGGTCACCGTGATGGCAAAGACGTAGCTGACCGTGAGCGTGAGCATCACAATGATCGGGATCGAGCGTGTGAACTCCGCCGTCGGGCCCTCCGCCAGCAGCATCGGCACGAATGCCGCGAGGGTGGTGCCCGTGGCGGCGCCTAGGGGCAAGGCCAACTCGCGCACGGTCTCGGCCGCAGCGCGCGCGCGGTCCATGCCGGCGTCGATGCGCGACTGGATCCCCTCCGCCACCACGATGGCATTGTCCACGAGCATGCCCAGAGCCAGCACCAGCGCGGCGATGGAGATCTGATGCAGCACGCCCCCCGTCATGGCGTACACGCCGAGGCTCGCCGCCGCGACCAGGGGCACCACGGAGCTGACCAGCGCGCCGAGCCGCAGTCCCATGGCCAGCACCAACACCAGGGCCACGATGCCCACGCCGAAAAGCAGCGATCCGCTCAGCTCCGAGAGTCGGCCGCGGACGCGTTCTGGTTGGAAGGTGAGCTCTTGCACTTGTTGGGGCGCGAGCTTTGGACTCAGCTCTGCCACTTTGGCGCGCACGTGCTCGCCGAAAGCCACGACGTCGATCTGCTTGCGGGGGATCACGCCGACGGTGACCGCGGGTTTGCCTTGGAAGCGTACCCGTTCCGCAATGGGAGCCGCCTGAGCCCGGCTCACCACCGCGATTTCCGACAGCGGCACCGGAGAGCCCCCCGCGACCGGCACAGGCAGCGCGGCGATTTCGTCCACAGACGAAAACTCCGCGCTCGGACGCAGAGTGGCGACGCGCTCGCCGACGCGCACGGATCCTGCGGGCGTCCCGGTGTTGTTACGCCCGATGGCGCGCGCCAACTCCGCGGTGCCGATCCCGTAGCGACGCTTGCGCGCGTCATCGATTTCGATACGCACGTGTTCTTCTGGTGCGCCCGCAAGTTCGACGCGCGTCACGTCTGGCAGCGCGAGCAGCGCCTTTTCGAGGGTTTCTGCAGCACCTTTTAGCACCAAGGGATCCGACGAACCCGTGATGGCCAGAACCACGGCCTGATTGTCGATCCGATCTCTGTCGAGCTTGGCCGGGCCCGCGGCGTCGGGCAATTGTCGCTCCGCGCTGCGGACGTGGGTTTCCACCTCGTCCCACGCGCGGTCGTGGTCCTTGACGTCGTCTCGCAACTCGAGATTGAACACCGCCACGCCCTGCCGCACCGTGACTACGACGTGCTTCAGCTCTTCCACCTCGGCGAGCTGCTCCTCGATCTGAACAACGACCAAGCGTTCGACCTTTTCGGCGTCGGCCCCGGGGTAGGGTACGATCAACATGCCGAAAGTCGGCCGCATGGACGGATCCTCTTGGCGCGGCATCACTGCAAATGCGAGCCCGCCCACCAGGGACAGGAGCAGCGCGATGGTGAGAACCAGGCGTCGCTGCCCCAGCAAAGAAGCGATCACTTCGTTGCCTCTGCGATCACCACGCGGTCGCCGTCCAACAGGAAAGCGTGCCCCGCCACGACTACTCGGTCGCCGGTTTGGAGGGACGCTTCAACCAGCACGCGGTCCTCGAGCAATTCCAGCACCCGCACTGGCACTTCATGCACGACGTCGCCGTGCAAACGCATCACTTTGGGCGCCGTGCCTGAAGGATCCCGCACCGAGGCCACCGGTACGGAAAGCGCGGCCTTGGCGCTCACCGGTAGCGCCACCTCCGCGGTCATGCCCGGGCGCGCTTCGGCAGCCGGATCGACTAGGTCGATGACCACAGGAAAGAGCCGCCCCGCACCCGCAGTCGACGCACCAATGCGCGTGACGACGGCACTCTGTCCCCGGCGGCCCATGAGCGGCAGATCCACGAGCACTTCGGTGCCGGGACGGAGCTTGGCCAAGGTTTGCTCGGGCACGGCGATCTCGAGTTCGAGTCGGTCGTCGCCGCTGATCTCGACGATGGGGGTGGAGGGACCGACCAGCTCGCCCCGTTCGCCGTGAACCGCGACGACGGTGCCGTCGAAAGGTGCGCGCAACACCGTTTCACGGAGTAGACGCCGCGACTCCCGCAGGCGAACCTGCGTCGCGCGCTGCGACGCGCCGAGCACCGCGCGCTGAGCTTGCACGCTTTCGTGCTCTTGCACTGTGGCGACGCCGGCGCTCCACAGCTTCTTGGTTCGGTCCGCGTCACGGTCCATCTGCTGCTTGCGCGCCGTGACTTCGTCCAGTGCCGCATTCGAACCGCGCACCGCGTTGCTCAGCTCACGCGCGTCGAGGGTCGCAAGGACTTGCCCGCGCGTCACCTTGGCGCCGAGCTCCACCTTGCGTTGCAGCAGCCGACCCGAGAGCAAAAAGCTGAGCGTGGCCTGCCTGCGGGCGCGCAGGGCGCCGGAAAAGCGCTGGCTCCGGGTCTCCGGTGCGGCGGTCGCCGACGCGACCTGCACCCGGCGGGGTCCGGCGCTGAGGGCCTCGGGCGTTGGCTCCGGGCTGGAGGCGAGCAGCGGCGCCGCGACGACCGCGACGCCGGTGAGGGCGGCGCCGGCCACGAGCCAGCCCATCCAGGGCCGGAATCGCCCGCGCTTTTTCGTTGTTTCTTCGGGAAGAGGCGGGTCTTTGGGGTCTTCCATATTTTCTAGGGTCAACTCTAACTCTAGAAATATTAGTGTCAACCATATTAATAATCTTGACTGTAAAATATGACGACCGAGCCGATCCAGCATGCGTTGGACCAGCGGCCGCGGCCGAGCACCCGGACCGGGATCGGGTCTTCCGATGCGATCCCACGAGCGGGTTCAGTGCGCGGGCAGCAGCCGCAAACGTGGTTTGTTGCTGGTGCCGACCGGAGGCCAGGCGACGAACAAATCCGAAAGGGGATGCGCGGGGGTATTGGCTTCGATGAAGGGGCTGATGGGGCCGGCATCGATGACGGGCGCCGTCTGCGCGCCCCACCACTGCATGCTCAAGTGGATGTGGCGGTGGTGAAAAGGCCAACCGCTGCCGAAGGCCATGCCCGAGGAGAACTTCGCCAGCTCCTGGGCCGTAATGTGCTGGGGATCCGTTGGCGGGAGCGCGGCCAGGACCTTGGCGGCGTCGCCGATGAGCGGAGCGAGCACTTGGTCCACTCCGATCACCCGCGTGCGTGGCGATGCGAACAGCTTCGCCATGAAGAAAGCTTGGCGCGGCAGATCCACGGTGTGCGAGGTCTTGGCCGCGGGCGTGCAGAACCCGTCTGCGTGCTGCGCGCCGTCGTTGCAGACGATGCGGGCGCGGTTGTCCTGACCGGTCTGGAAGTACGCGATGTCCATGTTGCCGCCCTGGTCGTGGGTGGTTTCTGGGTGGCGCGGATCCCCAACGTCGTAGCCGGGCGTGATGCCGTCGATTTGGCAGGTGTCGATCAGTCCCAGGGGGTTCGTATTCGGGAAGGCCGTGCTCGTTTCCGAGATGGCGTGACGCACGAGCATGGCCAGTTCTCGCCGCGCGAAGCGGTAGTTCGCGTAGGTATCCCAGACGTAGTTGTTCGTCGGCGCCGTGGTTGCGGCTGCCGTATCCGGGAAGGGTACGGGAATGAGGCCTTTGCCCCCGGGCTGCTGTCCGATGCACTCAGCGGCCGAATAGGTGTCGGTGCAGACCGCGCCGTCTTGGTAGTCGATCTCGTCGACGCTCAAGCTGTACACGTTTTCCGCCGCCTGAAATCCGACGACCTTGACGACGTACTCGGTGCCGCCCGCTTCGCTATAGAATCCGTAGAACTCGGTGTTCGTCTCCTGCGCGCGGTCACCGTAGGGGTAGGACTCGCCAAGGCGCGATCCGATCAAGTAGCCCTTGTCGTCGAGAGCCAGCATGTCGAGATCACCGGCGCCGTGCTGGAAGGTGATGCCAACGCGCACGATCTTGCCCTTGGGCACCGTGATCTTGAACCAGTCCGAGTCGCCCGCACAGATGGTCAGCCCGTCGGTCTTGCCCTTGGGCGCCGGCTTCGCCGTGGCCAGGGTGTCGTTGGGCTCTTGTGCGTCTTTGCTGCCGTCGCATTGATAGGGCTGCGTGTTGCACGTGCCTTTGTCGCACCAGGAGCCATCGGGGCAGTAGCCGAAGGGATTGCTCGTGCTGCAGGCGACGCTTTCGTCAATGCATTCGTTGTCGAGGCAAGCCCGGCCGCTGCTCGCCAAGAGCGCGAACAGTCCAAAGACAAGGCGTGAATGCATCGCCAGTTCC
>CBDUPW010000476.1:0-4566 GCA_965369205.1 uncultured Polyangiaceae bacterium
TGGGACAAGGGCGAGGACGACAAGCCGTATTGGATCCCCCAAGGCATCACCGGCTCCGCGGACGCCGTCGCGAGCGGGCTCGTCGCTGGGCGGCGCTTAGTGCTGGTGTCCTTCTACTACGACGCCGCAAAACACGCGGGGTCGAATGGCGAAAAGGGCGTGCGCATCGCCATCGTCGATGTCACGAATGCCAGTGCGCCCAAGTATCGCTTCGCGCTGCTGGTGGAGCCGACCGGCACTGGCGCAGCTGCGAGCATCAAGCCCATTGCGATCCACGCCGGCGGCATGGCCTGGGTCGGGGATCTGCTGTACGTGGCCGACACCGGCAAGGGCTTCCGCGTCTTCGACATGAAGCAGATCTTTCGCGTCGACACCGGCGTCGATGCCATCGGATGTAGCAGCACGGATTGCACCGCCGGTCTCTACAAATACATCTTGCCGCAGGTCGGCGCCTATCGGCACGCGTCCAAGTGCTCGCCGCGGTTTTCGTTTGTATCTCTCGATCGCGCCTCGAAGCCGCCCACCCTGGTCAGCGGGGAATACTGCAGCGGCAGTGCGTGCAGCGCGCCCCTTGCGGGCCGACTATTTCGCTGGCCGGTCAACTTGAGCAGCGGGCGGATCGACGGACCGCGCACCTGGCCCGAGAGCGCGTTCTTCGCCGGCCACCCACAGCTGCAAGGCGCCGCATTCGTAGGCAGCACGGCCTATCAGTCTTCAAGCGCGCCGGCCGCCGGCAAGGGCGCGCTGTACCGCGTTCAAGTCGGCAAGACCAAGACCAGCGCCTGGATCGACGCTCCCGAAGACCTGATGGTCGACACCCCAAACGGCCTGTTGTGGAGCCTCTCCGAGGGCACGTCCAATCGCTTCGTCTTCGGCGCCAAGCTCTCGAGCTATCCGCCGCCTTGATGCCTGAGGGCCCGCGCTAGAAAGCGCCAAAGTGAACCGTTTGACGCTGCCGCGTGCGGCAGGTACTGCGTTTGAGTCGAATGAGGAGTTTTTCAATGTCTAAAGACGGATTGCATCGGGCCACGCGAATCGGTCTAGCAGCGGCGCTACTGGCGTCCACAAGCCTGCTCGCTGCAGCGGATGGCAACCGCCAACGCGTCCAAAACGGCGGCGTGGCGCGAACCTATGCGGAGGTCTCGTTGTCCAATCCGCTCCTGGCAGCCTTCTCCCTTCGCTTCGACAATGGTGACCACAAGCTCAGGGCCATTGGGATCACACACGGTGCCAAGCGGCGCGCGAACGCGGAGTTTGCTGACAAGGACAACAACGATCCCATGAAGATGGACGTGACCTTCCGCCAGGCGCCGGTCGCGAAGTCATACAGTGTGACGCAGAAGTGTCGCGGCACCTGCACCCTGGCGATCAAGCCAGGACCTGGTGGAAAGCAATGGCGTTTGGCTTTGCGCGGCTTTCGCCTGTGGCGCCCAAGCGGACAAGACTCCAACGTCCGGGAAATTGCCGTCGCGCCCTCGGGGGACATGAAGTCCTACAAGGTAACGTTCAAGGACAATGGCACCTTCGACTACACGGCCACGGTGCAGTACGCTTGGTTCAAGACGAGCCGGCCGGAGGTGCCAACCGCCTACGTCCGTGGCAGGGGCACGCCCAGGTCAAGCTTTCCCCGCGTGAAGATGCAGCCTGAGCTGGACTACCCGGGGCTAGTGCTACGCGGTTTCTCGTTTCAGTACCGGGATGGGGACCACCACGTAGAAGGAGTGGGTGTTACGTTCGGCTCCGCTTGGATGCATGACGGCGATTATGGAGACAACGTCAGCATCGGGGCGAGCTACGAACCGCTGTAGAGTTCGCTAGGCGAGTAGTCCCTTGCCCGGCACGTGGTTCACTTCCAGCCGAATGCCGTCCGGATCTTCGAATAGGACGGAGTAGTAGCCCGGGGCCCAGTGCGCCTCTTCAGGGGCGTGCACGATGGTCGCGCCCAAATCCTGGACGAAGGCATGCACTTCGTCCACGTGTGCGCGCTCCCGTGCCCGGAAACACACATGGTGCAGTCCCACTCGGCGCTGGACGAAACGTTCGCCTTGATGCGCGTCGTCGGCCTTCGAGATGGCAACGCCCGTGCGAGCGCCCACGCAGTAGAAAAAGCCGTCGAACTCCATCACTGGCTTCAGGCCCAGGAACGGCAGCAACTTGCTGTAGAATTCCCGGGCCCTTGCGAAGTCCGCCACCGTGAGCTGGATGTGTGCGATTCCGTTGATTTCCATGGCGAGAGTGTAACCTGGCTCCGTTCGGAACTCGACGCTGGCACCGGAGTGGCGGATCCCCCTAGAGTACGAAAGCACATGGGCAAGAAACACAAAGAGAAGCAGGTTGCCGAAGCGGGTGGAGGCGGAAAGCTCAAGCGCAAAGCCTACGAACACGAACTGGCGCGCCTGCAAATCGAGCTCGTCAAGCTGCAGGAGTGGGTCAAAGAAGAGGGGCTGCGCGTCGTGGTGCTGTTCGAGGGGCGCGACGCCGCAGGCAAGGGCGGGGTGATCAAGCGCATCACGCAAAGCATGAACCCACGCATTTGCCGAGTGGTCGCCCTGGGCACTCCTACGGAGCGGGAGAAGACCCAATGGTACTTCCAGCGCTATGTGGCGCACTTGCCCAGCGCGGGCGAAATCGTGCTCTTCGATCGCAGTTGGTACAACCGCGCAGGTGTGGAACACGTCATGGGTTTTTGCACGGAGGCCGAGTACCGGGAGTTTCTACGCTCCTGCCCGGAGTTCGAACGCATGCTGCAGCGCTCCGGCATTCAGCTGATCAAGTATTGGTTCAGCGTGAGCCCGGAGGAGCAAGAGCGGCGCTTCCAGGGGCGCGTCGCGGACGCCACCAAGCGCTGGAAGCTCAGCCCCATGGACCTAGAATCACGGCGCCGTTGGGTCGAGTATTCCAAGGCCAAGGACGAAATGTTCGCCCACACGGACATCAAGCAGTCGCCCTGGTACGTGGTGAATGCCGATAGCAAGAAACACGCGCGCCTCAATTGCATCACGCACATGCTGAGCCTGATCCCCTACGAAGATCTAACGCCGGAGCCAATCGAGCTCGAGCCACGACCGCAGCCGAAATCCGACTCAATATCCAAAGCCATGGGCTACGTGCGCCCACCCATGGCAGAGCAGACCTTTATCCCCGAAAAGTTCTGAGCTTCGGTCCGCAGGCCGCACGAGCTCAGCGTCGAGGGTGACCGCTTCGATCCGGACGTCGCTACTCGTCGCATACCATTTTGGGACCTGTGGTCTTCGTGGTGCAAAACCCCCGCATGAGCGAGCTCTTTGCTAGCGCGGGGTCGTCCAAGGGAGTGCAGTGCAGTCCGGGCGTGGCGCAATCCGCATCGCAGTTGCAGGTGGCGGCACAGTAGCCGTAGTCACCCACGCTTTCGGGATTGCCAGTGAGTGCACCGCTCCACCCATCCTTCAGCAAGCACAGTGCTTCAGCTTTCGTCCCTGGGCCCTGCCAACCGCACTGATTGGGTGCGCCGATCGTGCAGCGGTCTGCGCAGACTTGCTTCGCGCCCTGCAGCAAGCAGGCTCCGCGGCAGTCGTCCCAGGACTTGCATGGCGCGCCCGTCTTCGCGCCGGAAACGGCAGTGGCCTGGCACAGCCCCGTCTTGGGACTGCAGTGCTTGCCGGTGCAATCGCCGTCGGTATTGCAGCTGGGCATGCATGCCCAGCCAACGCTGCCGGTGTACACGCAGGACAGCTCCGGACGGGCCTGGCATTTGCCGGGAACGAAGCTGGAGTTGCCGCCATCCGGAACGCAGGACTCGAGACAGACGCGGACTCCGAACACATCCTGGCAGACCGCTCCGGGAGCCAGCGCTCCGCAGGCAGTCGGATCTGCGTTGCAGCCTAGAGTGCAGATGCCCTTCGCAGGACCGATCGGGTAGTCGCTTCCGTTCCAACAACTCAGGGGAGCACTGCAGTTGGCCGTCGTGTCACATCGGCTGCCGAGGCCTCCAAGCGCTGCGCCACCGGTGCCACCCGTGGCCCCCGAACCACTCGCCCCTGCCGCAGCGCCGATCCCCGAAGTGCCGCCGATACCGGAGCCGCCGGTACCGGAGCCGCCGACTCCCGAGCCGCCGAGTCCAGCGCCGCCAAGTCCCGAGTCGCCAAGTCCCGAGCCGCCAAGTCCAGCGCCACCGAGTCCCGAGCCGCCAAGTCCAGCGCCGCCGGTTGCCATGGACCCCGAGTCAGGTGTCGCCGTTGGATCGGACGTGACCTTCCCGCCGCATGCCGCGAGCAGCACCAGGCTCGTCGCCGAAAGCTCCCGCAGCGTCATGAGCGCATGATAGCACCGCGTGCCCCTTGCTGCGCGCATGACTTCGAGCCGCCCTGCTCGCGGCAGTCCGAGATTAGTGCTGCCGCAAGGAGTCATGTTACGCATTCAACCTGTCAGTATTGAAATCGCGCGGCAGCTTGGGCTGCTGTTGGATCGCATTGCGCGCTCGGCGGCTCGACGATGCGACGGCGCTCGTCGTCGCGCGGACCTTGGCGATGCGCCGGACCTTGGCGATGCGCCGGACCTTGGCGATGCGCCGGACCTTGGCGATGCGCC
>CBDUPW010000477.1:0-4553 GCA_965369205.1 uncultured Polyangiaceae bacterium
GGATGCGAGGATGCGAGCGCGCTCCTGAGCGAAACGGCTCCCGGGGCGGCCAAGGTCAAAGCTGAAAACGGCGGTAGCCAAGTCGGGGACGAAGACTGGTCCGCGATCCCCGTTCCCGCGGCAGATGGCCCGAAGCTCGCGCCGATTTCTTTCATCACCCCGGTGTACCCCAAGCCCGACAAACAATCGGAGCCGACGGGGTATCTGCGCGTGGGCGCACGGGTGGCGCGCTCTCGGGAGCCCGTGAGCAAGCGCGACTGCCCGGACGGTTGGTACGCCATTCGTCCCGTTGGCTTCGTTTGTGTCGGACCGGACGCCACCACGAAGCTAGATCACCCGGTCGCCAAGGCGATTCAAGTGGAGCCGAATCTCAGTTGGCCCATGCCCTACCGCTATGCCTTCGTTCGGGCGATCGCGCCGAACTACTTGCGCGTGCCGACCAAGGCGGAGCAGTTTCAGTACGAAATGCGCCTCGAGCGTCATCTGCGCAACTGGAAAAAACTGCGGGACAAGTGGGATGCGCTCGACGTGGGTGCCAATGACGTGCCGCTCGACAAAAAGGGCTATGCCATCGGCGCAATTCCGGATCATGCCACTGCCATGGACCAAAGCGTGCGTTTTGGCGGTGATGGCCACGACGAAGTGCCCTGGTGGCTGCAGGGTGAGCGGCGCATTCCCAATCTGAGTTCGTTCCGCGCGCCGCCCTACGCGGTGATCGCGAACCGCGTCAAGCGCCATGCGGGTGTGGCGCTGATTGGCACCTTCGTCGCTGGCGAAGAAGCCCAGGGGCGGCGCTTCGCCATCAGCACCGACGGTCGCCTGCTGCCCGCGGACAAGCTCAAGGCAGATTCCGGTTCGCCATTCCACGGCATGCCCATCGCAGACGTGGGTCTGCCCGTCGCGTTCGCACGCAAGGCCGGCGCGATCTGGTGGGATCTGAAAGAGGGCAAGCTGGAGCGGGGTGAGCGTCTTGGTTGGCGAGAGTTCATTCCGTTGACCGGCACCGTAAAAAAGCTACACGGCGTGCGCATGGTGGAGGCCAAGAACGGCCGTTGGCTGCGCAGTTCGGATCTCAAGGTGGCAGCCAAGCCGCGGGCGCTGCCCTCCTGGGCGCGCAAGGGCGTGCGCTGGATCGACATTTCCATCGTGAGTCAAACGATGGTGCTGTGGGAGGGCGATCGCCCGGTGTATGCCACCCTCGTTTCCACCGGGCGGGACGGCCTCGGTGAACCGGGCAAGACGTTGAGCACGCCGCAGGGCACCTTCCGCGTCTACCAAAAGCACGTCACCACGGCGATGGATTCGGACGTGGCGGACCATGAGTTCGAGTTGCGCGATGTGCCCTGGGTTATGTACTTCAAAGGTGGCTACGCGCTGCACGGTGCCTACTGGCACGACGACTTTGGGCGTGTGCGGTCCCACGGCTGCGTCAACATCGCTCCCATCGACGCGCGCATCACGTTCGGGTGGGCGAGCCCGGAAGTGCCCAAGCACTGGCACGCGGCCTACGCCGGCGATACCTACGGCCAGGGCACCATCGTCAACATCCACCCCTAGGCCGAGGCCGGTGCCTGTCAGCGGCGTGTCTATGACTTGAACCACTCGTTTGGCATGCTGCGCTCGAGTAGTTCCGCCACGCCAAAGCAGTCCCAGTCCTTTTCCTCCGCCAGTTCCCTTGCAAACGCTGACAATGCGAAAGACCGCACGACCAGTCGTGCCTTGGGGCAGCGTCGGCGCAGCTCCAAGGCTGCCCGGAGGTTGACCGGGTCGTCACCGCAACCGACAACGATGAGGGGATGTCGCGCTTGGATCAAAGGCACAATTTTGGCCCAGACGGTTGGGTCATGGATGTCGCCGTCCAGCACGTGCCGCCGGTAGCTGTCGGAAAACCCGACCTTCTCCTGAAACAACAGGGCGTGCCGGGTGGCCTGGATATCCACGATCACCGCGGTGTCAAAGTCGTTTCCTGCGCACGCTTGCAGTTCGGAGAGTACCGTCTGCCCAAAGCGCCCAAAGCCAACCAGCACGATGCAGTCTGAGCCTTCGGTCCCCGCGAAGTGCTCGGCGATGGTGTGACGCACCAGGTTCTGGGCGGCGACGCGATAGCTGTTGAAGGTCGCGCACAAGACCCGCACGCGCGTCTGTTCGAGGGCGTCAAGTAGCTGCAGGTCTCCGATGTGCACGACCGTGCGGGGGGCTAGGTCCGGATGGAGTTCGATGATCTTCGATGCAGCTTCGAGGTTGGCAAAATCGTTCCCGGTGAGAAGCATGACGCGGCGCGCGCGTCCCAGACGCAGCGTGGAGAGCAGGCCAAAGTCAGAGATGTCCCCGAAGACGACCTCCGCGCCGAAGATCGCCTTTGCCGTTTGCGTTGCTGCGCGTTCCGGTCGGCTCTCCACGATCACCACGGGGCAGCGCGGGTCCTGTCTCCGAAGCCGGGCCAGATACAGCATGCTCAAGCGACCCGCGCCTCCGAGGACCACATGGTTGTTCATGCGCCTCAGCCGGAACCAGCCAGGGCCAACTGCGGTTGCGATGGCTTCGACAAGCGCAGAGGCGGTCACCGCGGGCGCGGCAAAGTAAGCAACCCAAAGCAGTGCGCGGGCCCACGCCGGGCCGAACGCCGGAACTCCAAGATCCGTACCGCCAAGTACAAAGAGCGTCAGCGTGTAATACGCGCGTTCCAAAACTCCGGCATTGGCTAGGCTGATCCGGTCGCTCGGAACGGCCCCGGCGGACAGTGCGAAGAACCCGCACGCGAAGACCAACACGAGCACGAAGCCGCGTAGTCGGAACCAGCGCCATTGCTCGCGGAACGCGCCCTGAGGCGTCATCAGCGCCCCCGAATCACGAGCGCGACTACTCCAAGCACTATGAATGTGCTTACCGCGAGACTCAGAGTTGCGACCATCGAATCGGACTTCGCGCAGCTAAAACGTCAGAAAGGAAGTCGGTTCCACAGCTGTGGTGGTTGGCGCGTGACGTATGCGACCGCTACGGCGCAGAGCACCAGGATCAAGACGATCACCAGAATGAATAAGCCTCCGCCGCCGCGTCCGCCCGGCTTTGGTTGAGTAGCCGGCGGTGCGGACGCTTGGGGCGCTGCGAACTGCGGATTCTGCGGATGGCTGGGGGCGCCGGAGGCCGGGTAGGGCTGGGGCGCGGAAGCGGCGGGATACTCGAAGGGTGCCGAGACAGGCGGACTCGGCGGTTGTGGGACATGGAAGTCCATGATGTCCCCGGCGCTGATGGGCTGTCGCTCCTCAGGGGCTCGGGCACTCGGGTAGGCGGCGTCGCCAAGGCCCGCGGGTCGGACCATTTGGTCCGTCAAATCGTAGCTGTCGTCGGCGAAGTCGGACTCGACGTGGGCAGCAGGTATGGAATCGTAGCCACCCGCGTAGGGCGTGCCTGCCGGACGAGCTCCATCGAGGAGTTCATCGACATCGGCGTCCAGGGTGACGTCTTCAGGGTCCGTGTTGCGCAACAGCATCGCAGCGTGGGGCGCGTCCATGCTGACCGTGACGTCTTCGAAGCCGATGTCGGCTTCCTCTTGGTCCTCCCAACCTCCTGGTTCACGCCAGGCGCCGGATGGGTCTGGTCGGGCGAAGGCCGGGCCCTGGGCGACGACGGTATGTTCGTCTTCGTTGTCGAAGTCCGTGCTCGGGATGATCTGTTCCCCCTCTTCCGGTGGGAGCAATCCACGCTGTCGCAACTGGACGGCAAGCAGCGGGATTTCCCAGGGCTGCTTCCAGTCGTCCATGCCTTCGGCCCAGATGAAGGTTTCGAAATCGATGCCGCCTCGAACATACAGTTCGACCACCTCGCTCGTGGTCAGCTCTTCATGCTGGTCGTCCGTGATGGCCACGGTCCATTCGGCCGCCATGCCTGGGCGCGGCGGTTCTGGCGCCGGGGGTTCGACTTCCGCGATCGGTGGCAGCTCGGGCTCCGGCTCCGGCCGTTGTGGCGCGGGCGCCGCAGGCGGCGGGATACCGATCATGGTCTTTTTGATCGCGGAGCGACCCCGTGGCGACGCGGCGTCGGGGCGCGGTGCGGACAACGCCGGAGCAGGGGAGGGTGTCGGCTTGGGGGCGGGTTCCGGATCCCGGGAACGGGATGGTTTCGGTTCGGCAGCCGGAGCTTTGGGGTCCGGGGCTGACGGCGCGTCTGGCGCGCCGGGCTCTGCGTCCGCGCCGGGGCCACCGAGACCACCGATCATGGTGCGCTTCATCGCGGAGCGCGGACGCGCGCCCATGCCCGCGCCAGGGACTTTGGGTCCGGGCGCATTGACCGCTCCGGGCTCCCGCCAGCCGGAGTCCATCCGCGGCCGGGGCGCCGCCTCGAGTTGCTTCGGCTTGCCTCCGGGATCGGGTGTGGCTGGTGACTGCGCTTTCGCGGGGGCATGCGCGGGCGCAGGCGCTTTCGCGGGCGCGGGGACGTCGGCTTTGGAGGGCTCGCGCTTGGCGTCACCCGCAGCGAGGTCAGTCCCGTCGACGACGATGGCAGCCTTGCAGCGCTTGCATTGAATGCGGACCTTGCGGCCACGCACTTTGGCG
>CBDUPW010000478.1:0-4551 GCA_965369205.1 uncultured Polyangiaceae bacterium
CTTCGGAGAAGCGGGAGCGGGAGCCGGGTCCGGTATCTCCGGTTCGACCTTTTCCTGAGGGTCTGGCTCATTCGGTTCAGCCTGGTCGGCAACATCTGATGGCGCTGGCGCGGGCTCAGCACTCTTCGCTGCGTCTCGGTCGGGGTCTGGCTTCGCCGTCCGGGTCGCTTCTTCCTGTGGCGGTGTGCTCGCCCGTGCAGCTGGCATTACCGAGATCGTGCCGCCAATCGGTTCGTGGGTTTGCGTTCCGTCGATCTCGATGGGAGCGGCGCACCCCTTGCACTTCAAGGTCGTGACGCGTCCGCGCACATGCTTTGCCCAGACCGAATCGGGGATCTTCAGGCGGTGGCTACATGCGTCACAGACGACCAGATATGGCACGACAACGGCAGCATACCGACTTGCCCCCTTCGTTCAATAGGTCGGGCCGCCGTGTACGAAGGACCCGCAGAAACTGGGCCAACACTTTAGAACCGTGGTTTCAGGGAGGACATCGAAGGAGACCGCGTGATGCAGCGTACTACCCTGATACTCATGGAATCGGGCGCCCTCTGGCCCACTTGGCTGGACGCCGCTTCCGGCGCTGCCGAAACGCTGTGGCAGGCCCACAATGAAAAGCGCCTCGACTTCTTTGACGCGGCCCTGGAACGGATCCGCGCGGGTTCGGGCGCGTTGAAATCCGTTGTGCTGGTTTGCGCACCGACAGACTCAGCTGCAAATAGGTCGGCCCGTGGCGCGTTCTTGAGCGGGATCGCGTCTGCCCTTGAATTCCACACTGAATCTGCAGAAATGGTCTTGGTCTCCGACGGAGACTACGGCACGCGCACGGCCCTGGCTCACCTGGTGCTTCAGATCAGTACCGACCTGGAGCACGCGGGTTCCGACACTCGCATCCGGCTGCGGGCGCAACCGAGGTCCACGCGCCCCCCGCCGGCAATGGCCGGCTGAAGAAGCCGCCGGGGCTCACACTCCGGGCCGCAGCGCGCGCATCGTCTGGCTAATCGACTTGCGCAGAGGCGTTTCGCGCTTCTCTCCCAACAGTGCTCCGGTCGTGAACAGCGCGAAGCTCGCCAGTTGGTGCAGCAAGTCTTTTAGAACGCGTTCACGGTCGTCACCCGTCGCGATCTGCTGGAGGTTCTCCAGAACGCGGGCTGCGTTGAGACTGCCGTCCGGTCCCGGACCCGCCTCTCGAAAAAGAATGGGGTACAAACCCATTCCTTGCATGAAGGACTCAAGATTCTCCCGCAGCGCCTGCTCCTTCCCGGCGGCGGCGGCGCTCTGAAACACTCGGCGCAGCGCCTCGTTGGCGCTGTCGATGATAGCGCCTTCCCCTCCGGGCGTGCGTGGCGAGCGAATGACTACATGGCCCGAGCGGACCAGGGCGTGCAGCGCCTTGGTAGCCCCGAATTCGCCCACGCCCGTGAGTCTGCCCAATTCCTCGACAGAGCGTTGTCCGTTGATGCGCCGGTAGATTTGAAGGCCGTGTTCGTCGCGGGGTGGGGTTTCCTCTTGGCGCACCGGAACGTGCTGCCCGGAAGGGATTTGGCGGCGAAAATAGTCGAGTTCATCCATTCTCGTCACCGCTTCGGAAATCAATGCATCCACCGAGAGCGCATGACCGGAAACGCGAGACGCGCTCTCGAAACCGTCGATGAATGAAAACGCGCCGCGGCGAATGTCGAGCGTCGCGCACACGACTTCACGGATCTGATGTCCGATGTATTCGTAGACAACGCCTTCTTCCAAGCCGCCGACGCGCGCAGCGGTTTCGCCGAAACGCCCGCCCGATTTGCAAGCCTCAAGCACTCTTTCCACTTCCGGTTGAGTTAGGATCCCGAAATGAAATAGAACCTGTCCAATGCGCTCCGATGGCGCATTCGTCTGGACACCAACGACATTGCCGTTCTCGAGCAGCAGGACGCGAACGAACTGGTGGTCCGAGACTAACAGTCGTCCGCGCCACTTCACCTGACCCAAGAATCCGAGAATGTCGCAGAGGTCGCCACGGTTCGCGAGCTCGCCCGCCAAGCGAACGCGCGCTCCCGTTTCGATGACGCGTCCTTGGCTCACTTTGACGGAACGGAGCATCACGACGGAAGCCGGGGAGGCGAGCAGACGGAAGTCCCCGCGGCGCGCGCGCATGCGGCGGCTGGCATCCTTGCCGACCGGGTGCATCTCGCCGGCATCGTTGATGGCGATGCGATCTGGGTCGGCGCTCGACACGGGACTCATAGATGTACAGCTCCCAGCCGGGCTTGTCGAAGTCGTTGGCGCCGCGACCTATGGACTCAGGGCGCCTGAGTCCGTGCGCCGAGTGGGCGAAACCCGCGCGCAACTCCCAAGAATCACCAGCCTTTTTTGGTCGGCTCTGCCCCAAAGGTTGCTCGGGGTTGACCGGCCTACGTCGAGGCGGCGATCGGCAAGCCCTAGCGATTGACCAGGACCTCGTAGCGACGATCCGGTGAGAGCACACCCAGGTCTTCGCCCGCGGCGTGCGGCACGCGCGTCTTGGTGAGCTGGTGGCCCGGCACACAGCAGGCGAGCGTGAACGCGGCGTCCCAACGCAGCTGATCAAGCACCTCGTCTACATGCACATGCGCGTGAACGAAGGTCACAAACACCGGCATCGGCGGCAGCGCGTTGAGCTCTTGAAACATCTGCTCAATGCGGGCTTTATGCCAGGCCACGCGGCGGATGCCAAAGCGCTTTCGCCAAGCATCGACGAGGGGCAGGTTCACGATGGGATCGACGCTGATGTTTTCTGCTTCGGTTTTCAAAGCGAAGAGTGCACCCGTTCGACCATGGGCACCGTCCCCCACGTGAACCACACGAAACGGCCCTTGCTTGGTGAGTAGCGGGCGCAGGTGCACGAGGGCGGAGAAGCTCTCGGTCATCTCCTTCGCGGGTTTGTCTGCATTGGCGAAGAGCGGCCACAGTGCTTGGAAGGACTGCCGCCGCATCAATCGATCGAGATAGTCGCCATTTGGAGACGCCGTGGAGTCGCTTGCCATTGCCTGTGTGTAACAGATGAGTCCGCGCATTGCTGCCCAGCGCCATGCCAGCTTCGCCTGCCGCGATGCGTTCAGTCTTCAGAAGAAGGCTTCCAGGCCAATGCTTGGGATGGTCACCGGGCCGATTTCTTCGGGCACGCATTGGCCGGTGCTGCAGTCGACACTGACCGTCTCCTTCTGCAGCGTCGCGTTCAGCCATTCGATCACAAATGCCCAGTAGCCCTTCTTGCCCAGGCGCCAGCGCTTCTCCAGCCGCGCGTCGATACGATAGAAGGACGGGATCCGGTCGGGCCGAGAGCTGCGGCCGATGGGATTGCGATCGCCCTGGTTGGGAAACCCCGTGTAGAAGACCAAACGCGAACCGGCTCGCCAGCGCCGGCCTAGATCATAGGCGAGGGCTAGGTTGAGCACGTGAGTTCGATCGAATGACGATGGGAAATGCTCGCGACCGATGCTGCGGGTGGAGCGTGACAATGTGTATGACAGGAATCCGCCGAGCTTCTTCGCCAGCGAGCGACGCACGAACACTTCAACGCCGTAGCTGTGCCCCAGACTGCGGTCGTCGAATTTGGGATCGTCATCGGTTTCGTCGTTGCCGTCATCTTTGATAGTTCCGAGCACGTCCGTCATTCTGAAGAAGGCGTTGTGAAACAAGGTCACGCCCGCGCTGAACTCCTGAGGCAGGTCCGCTTCGACCCCCGCGCTGTGTTGCAGGGCGCGTTGCAAACCGCTACGCAGATCTGAGATTTGGAATCCGGGGATTGGGATAACGAAGCTGGGCGGCTGGTGCGCGATACCCAAGGCGTGCAGGATCCGCCATTTGTCGTTGAGCTCGTAGCGAGCGGAAATGCGCGGATCCACCCCGACCGCGGACGCACCGTCGGATACGTACAGATCCACGCGCAGTCCCGGCGTGACGGTGAGCCAGGGCTCGGGCTTGAAGGCAACCTCGCCCCACACGCCCGTCGCGAGATCCGTGCGGATTGGGAATGCCTCGTCGAATTGCTTCCGGTCTTCGGCGGCTTGGGCCGGATCCTCCGAATCCTTGTTGTCGGGCGCATTGATGTCGAACGTGTCCGTGGACACATCTGCGCCCAACTTGAGCCGCACGTTTTCGTCAGCCTTGTGTGCGATCTCCGTGCGCACGGAAAGAGAACGGTCCCGCAAAAAAAAGTCGTCCTCATCGCCTCGCGTTAGCTCCAGGCCCAGCGTGGTCGCCAAACGAACCTGCGTGCGCTCCGACGCGCGGTGATCCCAGCGCAGGTCCACGCGGTGAAACTCAGTGGAAAAAAGGACCTGGGTGCCGCTCTCTTGTTTTTCGCCAATGAAATCGAAGGCGCCGAAAGAAAACACGCTGAGCTGGTCTTTTGGGGTTACGTCGTAGCTGGCGCGGACTTGGTAATCCCAGTACTGCAAGATCGTGTCGGGCGATGCCAAAGTGAGCAGCAGCGCCGTGTAGCTGTAGCGCCCGCCCACGAGCACCGTGCCGCGGCCGTCAAAGACCGGTGCTTCGACCAACGCGCCGGCATCGAGCAAGCGC
>CBDUPW010000479.1:0-4503 GCA_965369205.1 uncultured Polyangiaceae bacterium
TTCGGCGACTTGCACCTGGCGGAAGACGCGCTGCAGGAAGCGCTGACCGCGGCGTACTTGCAGTGGTCCGATGGCGCCATCCCGGACTCGCCTCGGGCCTGGCTGCTGACCACCGCACGCCACAAGGCCGTCGACGAAGTACGCAAGCGCGTCTTGCGCGGCGAAAAGCACGAGCAAATCCTGCGTGAGCAGACCGACCAGGCTGCCGCGACCCCCGAGGACGCGTTCGGCATAGGCGACGACATGCTGCGACTGATGTTCACCTGCTGCCACCCCGCGCTGGAACCGTCCGCGCAGGTTGCCCTCACGCTCAACGCCGTCGCCGGGCTCCGCGTCGAGGAAATCGCGCGGGCGTTTTTGGTGCCTGTGCCGACCATGGCGCAGCGTTTGGTGCGCGCGAAGCGCAAGATCGTCGCAGCAAAGATCCCCTACGTGGTGCCCGAACGCACGGAGCTAGCACCACGCACGCACGGACTCTTGCGCGTGCTGTATCTGATTTTCAACGAAGGTTACTCCAGCAGCCACGGCAGCGATCTGATCCGCGCCGAGCTCTGCGAGCATGCGATCAGTCTCGCGCGGGAGGTCACTGGCCTCCTGCCCGAGGACGGCAACAGCATCGGCCTGTTGGCGCTGATGCTGCTGCAGGACTCTCGGCGTGCGGCGCGCGTCGATGGCGCCGGCGACTTGATCTTGCTCGAGGAGCAGCGGCGACAGCTGTGGGATCGGGCACGCATTGCTGAGGGCAGCGCGCTGACCCAGGCCGCGCTCCGACTCACTCCCCGTGCACCCTACGCCATCCAAGCGGCAATCGCGGCCGTGCATGCAGCCGCAACGCGCGCGGAGCAAACCGACTGGAGGCAGATCGTCGGTCTGTGCGACCATTTGCTTCAAGTCGAACCGTCGCCGGTCGTCGCGCTCAACCGCGCCGTGGCCGTCGCCATGGCGCACGGGCCGAAGACAGGGCTGTCGCTGATCGTCGAGATAGAAGACGAACTAGCTGGCTACCACCTGCTGCATGCCACCCGCGGGGAGCTGCTGCGGCGCGCAGGGCAGCATGCGCCGGCACGGGAGGCCTTCGAGCGAGCGCTGGCGCTGTGCGACAACGACGCGGAGAAGCGACTCTTGAAAAAGAAGCTGGCCGCCGTCAGCGACTGACGGCTCCTCGGGGGCGGCTACTTGGGCGGCTCCACCGAAGCGCAGCCGAGCTCGATGCGGATCTCGCCTTTGGCGCCCTCGATCTCGCTGCAGTTGGCTGGGCAGAGCACGATCTCCGTCGGGCTCTGCGGGTTGTTGTAGTACCAGCCACCCAAAGTCGGGTCGCACTGGGCGGCGCTCCCGACCTTATAGATCAGCTGCGGACTGCCCGAGGCCGGCGTGTAGAACACGTTGACCTGATTCGGGTTGAGAGTTTCCCCCGGAGGCGCCGCGGGCACTTTGAAGGTGCAGCCCAAGGCCTGTCCTTGAATCGCTTTGATCGCGTCCAAGAACTCCTTGCTGGCGTTCGCTGGGTCGACCACGAGCGCCTTGGTCGTGCCACCAGCGGCAGCGATTTGGTCCAAGCCGCTGATGTTGACGCCGCTGTTGTTGATGCCGATCACAAAGGTGGAGACCGCGGGATTGCCGGCTGCAGCTGCCGAGGCCACGTTGGCCACCGACGCGATGGTGCTGTTGCAGTCGTTTGGATTCCCGTCCGTGGCCAGCACGATGATCACTTTGCGATCGAGGTGCTGCGAGGCGTACGAGGTGACGGCTTGCGCAGCCGCTTGCATTGCAGGATGCGTGGGCGTGCCGCCGCCAGGCGAAGTGCCATTCAGGGCCGCGGTGATCTTGGGCGTGACTGCGGGCACTTGCTCGATGAACACCGCAGGCGGCAAGTAGTCGTTGATCTTGCAGCCTTCGTCCCCGGCGGGCACGCACACCGACACGAAGGGCATGCAGCCTGGCGGACAGTTCGGCGGAACGCCGCCAAAACAGTTTGCCCCGGAGCTCGTACCCGGCGGGAAGAACTGCAGCCCGACGCCAATGCCCACGGTGTCTGGCGAGTTCACGAAGCTGATGAAAGCTTGCTTCGTGGCGGTCCACAGCGTCTGCCCACCGCTGGCATCCGAGCTCATCGAGCCGGAGCGGTCGAACAGGATGTACATGTCCAGCGGTAGGCGCTCACCGTTGATGGTGCTGGTCGCGCAGGCTGCGTCGCCCAGCGTGCCCCCAACAGCCGCGGTGCCGCCGTCGTTGATGATGATGCCGCCGCCGCTAGCGCCGTTGCCGCCGTTTGCCCCGGTGCCGCTCGTTGCACCACTGCCCGTGCTACCAGTGCCACTACCAACGCCCGAGCCATTGTCACCGGCGCTGCAGGCTACGAACACACAGACTCCGCTTGCAACCAGGAGAAGGGACCGCATGCACGGATCGTGACGGAAAGCGGGCGCGCCGTCAAAGACGACGCGGAAGCGCGCGCGGGAGCAAGCAGGCGTGGCCCACGGCGGTCGCTGCTTCGCTGCCCATGCGCCCTTCCCCGGGGGAGCCGCCAAAACGGTCCTCTTTCTGCTGCAAGTACGCTAAGAACGGATCGGCATGGCAGCGCTGGATTGGGATCGGGTGAGCGAAGAGTCCGTGGATCTGTTTCGCGACTTGCTGCGGATTGACACGACCAACCCACCGGGGAACGAACGCCCGGCTGCCGAGCGCCTCGCCCGCCTGTTCGAAAGTGCGGGCATCGAATACACCCTGCTAGAGAGCGCTCCCACGCGCGCCAACATCGTCGCGCGTTTGAAAGGCTCGGGCGAAAAGGGCCCCCTGCTTCTGAACGGCCACTTGGACGTGGTGCCAGCGGACGCCGAGCATTGGAGCCAGCCACCCTTCGAAGCCAATATCGCCAACGGCTGCATCTGGGCGCGCGGCACCATCGACATGAAGAACATGGTGGCGATGAGCGCCATGACATTGGTGCTGATGAAGCGCGCCGGAGTGGTGCCCGATCGCGATCTGGTTTTCTGCGGAGTTGCGGACGAAGAAGCCGGCAGCGAGTTCGGCTCGCTCTTCCTGGTCGAAAAGCACCCGGAGCTGGTGCGCTCGGAATTCGTGCTGAACGAAGTGGGCGGCCACACCCTGCACTTCGGCAACACTCGATTCTACCCGGTGCAGGTTTCCGAAAAGGGGATCTGTTGGTTCGAAGTTCTCTCCGAAGGCGAGCCTGGCCACGGCTCCATGCCCCATCCGGACAACGCCGTTGTGAAACTCGCTCGCGCGGTCGCAAAGCTCGGTAAAGCGCGCTTGCCACAGCACAACACCCATGTGGTCGAGCGATTTCTACGCACGCTGGCCGAGAGTGCGCCCTTCCCTCAGAACAAGGCCCTACCGCTACTGCTCGAGCCGCGTCTGGCCGGCACCCTGCTTGAGGTGCTCGCGAAACAAAACCCCGACCAAGCCAGAGGCATCGGGGCGATGCTGCGCAACACCGTGTCGCCCACGCTGCTCAGCGCGGGGCGCAAAGTCAACGTGATCCCATCCCAGGCCCGCGCGCAGATCGACGGCCGCACCATCCCCGGGCAGACCGTGAGTAGCTTCCTAGAAGAAGTACAGGACGTCGTAGGACCGGACGTGCGACTCAATGTCATGACCCAGCACGACGGCGTGACATTTCCGGACCGCACGCCGCTCTTCGATGCCATCACCAAGGTGATCGCGAGCCACGATCCCGAGGGGCAAGTCGTGCCCTATATGATCCCTGGCTTCACCGACGCGTTTGCCTACGCCCGGCTCGGCGCCACCGTCTATGGATTCTCACCCGTCAAGCTTCCGGCGGACCTGAACTTCACCCGCATGTATCACGGGCACAACGAGCGTATTCCCGTCGATGGCTACACTTGGGGTCAGCGCGTGCTTTTCGATCTGGTACAAGGCTTCACGAGCCAGCAGAAATGAGCACGCGCACCATCACTCTGGACGACCGCACCTACGACTACCTGCTCGCTGTTAGCTCGCGTGAAAGCGAAGTGCTGGCGGCGCTGCGCGCAGAGACCGCTGAGCTGCCCTTGTCGCGCATGCAGATTTCGCCCGAGCAAGGGCAGTTCCTCCGGCTGCTCACCGAGATGCTGGGAGCCAAGAACGCTTTGGAAGTCGGCACCTTCACCGGCTACAGCGCCATCAGCGTCGCGCTTGCGCTACAGCCCGACGGCAAGCTCATCGCCTGCGACGTCAACAAAGAGTGGACGGACATCGCCAAGCGCTACTTCGAGCAGGCGGGCGTGGCCGAACGGGTCGAGCTGCGTCTGGCACCGGCCCTCGACACGCTCAACGCATTGCAGCAGCAGGGGCGAGCCGGAAGCTTCGACTTGGCCTTCATCGACGCGGACAAGGGCAACTACGCGGCCTACTACGAAGCGTGTCTATCGTTGCTACGCCCCGGCGGCGTGATCGCCGTCGACAACGCGCTGTGGGGCGGCGATGTGGCGGATCCAAAAAACCAAGATCCGGACACAGTGGCCATTCGCGCGCTGAACG
>CBDUPW010000480.1:0-4502 GCA_965369205.1 uncultured Polyangiaceae bacterium
CACGCGCCGGACGGGTCCGAGAGTCGCTTCGGCGGCTTTGACGTGGACGAGAAGAAGAAGCAGCCGGCACCTCCCGCTGACGGCGAAAGCGACGACGCGGACAATGGCGAGGACGCTGGCGACGCACCACCGGACGAGGAACAAGCAGACGAACCGACCGTCGAGATCCGCGCGGATCGCGTGGTATCGATTTGGTTGCCGGAAGAAGACCCGTTTTCTCGTCTGCTATCCGAGCACCCGGAGTCCCTCGACCCACGCCGGCTACACCCCATGCTCGGGCTGGGCTCCGCGCCCGTTGCCGCAACGGACCTGCCACAAATGGCGGCGCGCCATGCGGTACTCGCAGCCGCGGAATCCCCGCTGGCCCTCAGCGAAGCGAACAAGATCTTCCCCGCGTGCAGCGAGCTACTCGGGGATCCGTCCGCGCTCGGCCTGCGGCAGCGCACGATTGCGACGCTCTCCCCCGGCGGCGGCCTCGAGCGCGAAGTGCTGCTCACCCACACCGACGCCCAGGAAAGCGCCAGCACCACCGCGCTCACTGCCAGCGGCGACGTTGGCAGGCTACTGGATCGTGGAGACGGCGCCGTCCTGTGGTCGACGGACAAGCGACGACTCCGCTCGGCCGCGTATCCAGGCCGTGTGCTCATGGCCGGCGGGCGCCGCTACCGCGTGCTCTTGCCGGAGGAACAACCCGGACGCGATCAGGGGGATCTCTACGCGGTTCCCGAACGCCGACGCACCGTCACCGCACCGATCCGTAAACTCGAGTTCAGTTTCGAAGGGGTCGGGCACGAGCTCAACTTTGGCGGGGCCGAAAAGGTCCGCCTGCATCACCCCATGGTGGAGTTGAAAGAAACGGTGCTCGGCGTCCGCAGTGCACATGCAGCTCGCGGAAGTGTCGACGAGCTGTTCTACGCCACACCCGAAGTGATTCTGCAGCATACCCGCGTGGCGGTCGTGCAGTTGCCTGCTGCAGCGCCGGAGGCCGTGCACGGCGTCGCCCACCTTGCCCGGGCCACCCTGCGCGCATTTCTGCAGCATCGGGAAGAGGATTTGGATGTCGCTTGGAACGGCGCCGACAGTCAAATCTACTTCGTCGATCGCCATGGCGAAGCCGGCTTTGCCCGGGCCCTCACCAGCTCCGTGCTGCACCACACGCTGTTTTGGGCGTTCGAAATCTTGCGGGGCGCGCGCCACGATCCGGACTGCGCCGTGCGGGATGGCTGCAGTGGGTGCGTCTTCGGGATCGCCTGCCACTCCCATGGGGATCACCCGGCTCCGAGCCGAAGCGCTACAGCAGCCCTTCTCGGCCAAATTGTGGGCAGCCACGCAACCCGTGCGCCGTCTGCGCAATAACTGCGCGTTTTGAGCTTGATTGATGGGGATCCGCAGCCGGTTGCCGTGGGCACACCACGTGCAAAGCCTGCGCGCCATGAGCAATTTACTCCCGCGTGTCGTCGGCGACATCATGACCCGAGAGGTCATCACCTTGTACGAGGAAGACAACCTCGAGCGCATTGAAGAGGGAATGAAGCGCTATCGGTTCCGTCATCTTCCGGTGATGGACGACGGCAAGCTGGTGGGACTCATCACGCATCGCGACGTGTTGCGCGCCCAGGCCAGCAACTTGGAAACGGGCGGGCCGCAGAAGACCAAATGGATCAGCGAAAGCGTATTTGTCCGTGACATCATGCAGCAGAACGTCACGACCGCGACCCCGGAAATGTCGCTATCCGACGCCGGAGAGCTGATGCTCAAAGGGAAGCTCGGCTGCTTGCCGGTTGTGGACGACAAAGGTGGCCTGTGCGGCATCATCACGGAGGCGGATTTCGTGAAGCTTGCGGTGCGACTTCTCGGCGCCGTCTGAGGTTCGACCGCGGCCCCGAAGTGATCGCCGGCGGCGCGACCGAACAGAGCTGCCAGGAGTGCGGCATCCACTAGGTGATGGGAAGCGCATCCCACCGACGACGCGCGCGAAAAGATCACGGGGGTCACCGAAGGCGTCGGCAAGCTGGTTGTCGACGCCGATTCGCACAGGCTGGTCGGCGTGCGCGTGATGGGAGAATCGGCGACGGAGCTCGTCCACATCGGTCGGACGGCGGTCCCGATGGGCGCGCCGGTCGATGCTTTCATCCAAATGATTTTCAACTATCTGGCCCTCACGGAGGGCTACAAGTGCGCCGCGGTACACTTGCCTACACGCACCGGCCAAGACATGGGCCTATAGCGCCCTTTCAACTACGCGAACCTAAAGCGTTTTTCGGAAGTTGAGCAGAATCTGCTCAACTGATGTCCTCGCAGGTCGCACCCCACTGCGCTCGGCGGGCAGCATTTGCGTGTCCGCCAAGACCTGATAGATCTTTGTTACGGGACAGCTTCGCTCCTACGCGCATTCTCACCCTGGGGGCGGCAGGGTAGACTAGCGACGCAGATGTGCGCCGCGGCTCGCAAGGATCAGTCGACGGAGAAGCTAAAACTTCTCCGTGGTGGTTTGCGTGCGCACGTTTACTGGGACGGCGGATTCACTGAGGTTCCGTTGGAGTCGGGGATCGAATTGGTATTTGGACGCGGCCACGACTGCGACGTCGTGCTGGACGATCCTTCCGTGTCCCGCGCCCACGCGCGCCTCATCACCGGCCCACCTATCGCCATCGTCGACCTGGGCAGCGCAAACGGAACCCACTTGGACGGTGTGCCGGCTCCGGAGAACAAACCCGTTCATTTGCGCTTCGGCGCCCTGGTTGAGCTGGGAGACGCGATCTTGGTCGTGCGCGCGCCGCCGGATGCGGCATCTGGCGAAATCGTCGCCGCGCCGGCGCGCACATTCGCCGATCAAGCGGCGCTGCTCGACGTCGCGCGCCGCCTTTCTCGCAGCAATATCGCATTCAGCGTCGTCGGCGAAGCCGGTGCAGGCAAACGATACTTTGCCGACTTGGTACACTCTCTAGCGCCGCACACCGATCGGCCGTTCGTCCGCGTCGGATGTGCGGATTGGTCGGAGTCCACGATTGATCGGGAGCTATTCGGCTGCGCGCGGGGCTATGGACGCCCCTCGGACACCGAGCATGAGGGAGCGCTGCAGCGCGCCAAAGGCGGCACCCTGTATTTGGATCGCGTCGCCTCCTTGCCTTCCCGCATCCAAGACAAACTGGCCCGCGCGCTGGATCAACGGAAGTTTCAGCGCCTGGGCGAAGTGCGCAGTCGGCCCATCGACTGTCGGGTGATCGCCAGCGATCGCGACGCCCTCGAGACCTCCCTGACCGCAGGCAAGGTTCGCCCCGGCCTCTACCATCAAGTGGCGGGCGTCGTTGTGCATATCCCGGCGCTGCGGGATCGCAGTCCCGAGCTCGCGGGACTAGTTCAAGTCGGGCTCACCAAGGCAGCGGCACAGCTCAAGCGTCCGGTGCCGACCTTGGATCCCGGCGTGCACGAGCTGCTGCGGGAGTACTCCTTTCCCGACAATTTTCGCGAACTGCTGCACGTGCTGCGCACCGCTTTGCTCGCTTCGGATAAGCTCGATATCGGGGTGGCGGATCTTCCGGCGCGCCTTCACGCCGTCCTCTCGGACAGACGCCGGCGCAACGCGCCACTAAAAGCCGAGCTGGACGAAGTGCTACGCGCACGCATTCTCCAGGCGCTCGAAGACTGCAACGGCAACCAAACCAACGCAGCGCGGGTCTTGGGACTGCCACGGCGCACGCTGGTCGCGCGCTTGGACGCCCTAGGGATCCCCCGGCCCCGCAAGGGCAAACGCTCGACCAAATAGCCGCACGGGGGAGCAGCCCAGCCGGCGTGTCACACCGGCATCAGCGCGGCGAGACGCCGAGCGTACGCGTCACCCTGGCATCAGCGCGGCAAGCTGCGCCGTGGCGCGCTCAAGGTCCTGCGCCGGCACCGCCGTGAAACACAGGCGCACCCAGTTTTCGTAGGCGGCTCCGGAAACAGCCCCAGGCGTCAACAGCACACCCTGGTCGAGGGCGCGCTCGAGAAACCCCTGCATGCTCTCCCCAGCCCGGAGCCAGCCAGTGACGTCGAAAAACAGGAATGTTCCACCCTGCGGCGCGGCGAGGCCCAATCGCGTCGCCGCTGCACTGCCCGCAGCTTCGTAGGCCGCTCGCGCCTCCAGGATCCAATCGTCGCCCAAGCGCAGCGCAGCCGCTGCGGCCAGCTGCATGGGTTTCGCCGCGCAGTAGGTCAAGAAGGTCTGCGCGCCGCGCACGGCGCCGAGCGCGCTTTCCGGGCCGTAGACCCAACCCACCCGCGCGCCGGCCAGGCCATAGCTCTTCGAGACCGTATGGCAGGACAGCGTGCGTTCGGGATGGCTGATCCATGCGGGCGTCGGCGGCGGGCGGAAGCTCAGTTCTTCGTAGGCTTCATCCGAGAAGATCCACAGGCCGTGGCGTTCGGCAAACGCGCACAGCGCTGCCTGGACAGCTTCGCTGTGCACCCTGCCCGTCGGGTTGTTTGGGCTACCCATGTACAGCGCAACGCTGCGATCACTC
>CBDUPW010000481.1:0-4490 GCA_965369205.1 uncultured Polyangiaceae bacterium
GGTATTTCTACGCTCTCGTAGGCTAGGTCGTCCAGCTTCGGCCAGCGCAGCACTCGCTCGAAGACCAGATCGACGAGACCACTGAACTCAGATTCCGAACCCAAGGGCAACGTGATGACCGCAGGCACCGCGCCGAGGCGTTCCACCATGGAACGCAGGCAGCGCTCGAAGTTGGCCCCCGCGCGATCCAGCTTGTTGACGAAACAGACGCGCGGCAGCTTGTAGCGATCGGCCTGATGCCACACCGCCTCGGTCTGGGACTCGACGCCAGCAACGCCGTCCAAAAGAACGACCGCTCCGTCGAGCACCGAAAGCGCGAGCTCCACATCGGCGTTGAAGTCGATGTGGCCCGGCGTGTCGATCAAATGCAGCTCGTGATCCTGCCAGTAGCAGGTCACAGTCGCCGAGTTGATCGTGATGCCCTTCTGTTGCTCTAGGGGATCCGAATCGGTGGTGGTCGATCCATGATGGACCTCTCCCATGCGATGCAGAGCGCCGGCTGCAAAGAGCAGCCGTTCTGTGAGCGTGGTTTTGCCCGCGTCAACGTGAGCAATGATTCCGAAATTACGAACGTGATGGACTGGATACATCCGGGTCATGAGCTGACTCCCGGTTACGGAGGACAAACGCCTCCCCTACGCGCGACGAGCGCTGCCCAGTTCGGGAGCGAGGCGCTGCGCAAAACGAAGTCGCACCTCTGCCCTGCAGAGGCGCCCACGTGGAGCGCACTCCTAAGCCGAGGTCGAAGGTGAACGGTCGCCGCGGGTAGCACCGCGATCTCGCCAAACCCCTACAAAATGCGGGGATTCGCCAGAGTTCGCGAGGCGCTAGCGCGGCTTATAGCGATGCCGGCCAGACGCACAGACGGGCGTAGTCCGTAGCCCCGTGCCCCCGATAGAAGTCGATGACACAAAGCACGCCACCCCGCGCGCCGTGAGGCGCGACCAAGATTCCGAAAGGTAGTTCGCGAGTCATCTCGTTCACCTATGCCCGCGAGTATAGTCAAACTGCATTGCGATGCAAGGAGCCGCGTTGCAGTCTTGGCCCCAACGGTAGCGTCATGCCCTCTGACTCCTTCGACTCAAGCGAATTCAGCCAGCGCTACTTCGCGCGATTCGCGAGTGCGTACTGTCGCGACCGTCTCGGTCTCGACAGCGCACCTCCCGAGCTGGAAGTGCTCGAAGCGGGTACGCGGGCCGGTCTGCGTTTGCACAAATTCAAACGGAGCGCGGAGCTGCCCCGAGTGCGCCGGGTGCTCGGGATCCTGAAGGGCCTTTCGCCGAAGTCGCTCTTGGATGTCGGCAGCGGCAAAGGCACGTTCTTGTGGCCATTGTTGGACGCGCTGTCGGATTTTCCCGTCACCAGTATCGACAAACGCGCGGACCGCGTCGCCGACTTGCAGGCCGTGGCCCGAGGCGGCGTATCGCGCCTATCCGCCGTGGAGGCCGATCTGTGCGCGCTGCCCTTCGAAGACGGCGCCTTCGATCTGGTCTGCGCCCTCGAAGTGCTGGAGCACATTCCCGACGTGCACGCAGCCGCCGCCGAAGCCCTGCGGGTCGCGGAGCGCTGCGTGCTTGTCTCCGTGCCTTCGAAAGCCGACGAAAATCCGGAGCACATTCACCTATTCAACCAGGCCAGCCTCAGCGAGCTCTTGCTCGGCGCCGGCGCAGCGCGCGTCTCCGTGGAGTACGTGCTCGGGCATATGGTCGCGGTGGCCCGAAAGTGACGCCGCACATCATCAAGTACCCGCGCACGCAGCATCTGCAAGGTTCCCGACAGCAACCCGGGGACGAAGACTTGGACGCGGTGCCCTTCTCCAAGATCGCCGGCTGCAACCTGGTTGTCGAAGAGAAGCTCGATGGCGCCAACGCTGCGGTCTCCTTCGCGGACGACGGCGCGCTCCTATTGCAAAGCCGCGGCCACTACCTAATCGGCGGGCCGCGCGAGAAACACTTCGCCGTGTTCAAGACCTGGGCCAGCGCGCACCAGTCAGCCTTGCGCCTCACGTTGGGCCAGCGCTTCGTGCTCTACGGCGAATGGCTCTACGCCAAACACACCATCTTCTACGACGCCCTGCCCCACTACTTCATGGAGTTCGACGTACTCGATCGCGACAGCGGCGCGTTCTTGTCAACGCCGGCTCGCCGCGCGCTGCTGCAGCACTTGCCGCTTGCACCGGTTCCTGTCGTCAAGTCCGGCGTCTTTCGAAATATGAACGCGTTGACATCGCTGATCGGTTCAGCGCTCTACAAATCCCGGGGCTGGCGCGAGAAGCTCAATGCGCACGCCCTCACCCTTGGACTCGATCCGGCTCAAGTCAGCCGCGAAACGGACCCAGAGCCCCTGGCCGAAGGGCTGTACATCAAGCACGAAGAGGCCGATCGCGTCGTCGCGCGCTACAAATTCGTCCGCGCATCCTTCTTGACCCAAGTCGTTGAAAGCGGCTCGCATTGGCTGAACCGACAAATCGTGCCCAATCTGCTAGCACCTGGGGTGGACATCTTCGCGGAGACGCTGTGACGTTGCCCCGCTGTCCCGGTCCGCCGACGTTTTCCGTCGACTGGCAGTCGTTGCACGATCAGTACGCGTGGATCCGCGCCATGCAGGGCGTGCCGCAGAATCCCGTGCATCACGCCGAGGGCGACGTCTGGGTCCACACCAAGTTGGTTTGCGAAGCGCTCTCGCAGCTGCCGGAGTTCCGCGCGCTGCCCGAAGCGGATCGCAGCACGGCGTTCTGGGCGGCACTTTTGCATGATGTCTCCAAACCAAGCTGCACTCGAGAAGAAGGTGGCAGCCTGACCGCGCGTGGCCATTCGACAAGAGGCGAGCTCGAGGCGCGCTGCATTCTGTTTCAACTCGGGGCCACGATGGCTCAACGAGAACACGTCGCGCGCCTGGTCCAAGTGCATCAGCTGCCCTACTTCGCCATCGACAAGCAGCGGCCGGCGCTTTCCGTGATCAAGATTTCCCAGGTCGCGCGCTGCGACTTGCTCGCTCTCTTGTGCGAAGCGGACATTCGCGGGCGCGAGTGCGCCGACAAGCAGCGCCTTTTGGACAACGTCGAGCTGTTTCGAGAGCTGTGTCGCGAACAAGGCTGCTTCGACACGCCCTTCGCATTTGCTTCGGCGCAAAGCCGCTTCGAGTACTTCCGCCGTGAAGACCGCGATCCGCACTACGCGGCGCACGACAGCAGCAAGCTGCGCGTCACCCTGATGTGCGGACTGCCCGGTTCGGGCAAAGATACCTGGCTCGCCAACACGGAGCCCGCACTGCCCGTCATCTCTCTCGACGCCATCCGCCGAGAGCTCGGCACGCAACACGGCAAGCGCGAAGGCGAAGTGATCACCCACGCCAAAGAGCGCGCTCGAGAAATGCTCCGCGACCAAACACCGTTCGTCTGGAACGCCACCAACCTAACGCGCAAGACACGCCGCCAGCTGATCGACTTGTTTGCCGGCTACGACGCCCACATTCGTGTCGTCTACTGCGAAGCTCCTTGGAACCTACTCCAAAAGCGTAACCGCGGGCGCGCCGCACCCGTTCCCGAACAGGTGCTATCCGGCATGCTCCAGCGCTGGTCCGTTCCCGATCTGACCGAAGCCCACTCCCTTGTTCTGAACGTGACTGACTAGGTTCTTGGGTTTGGGTCGGGGCGCTGCCCGGCGCCGGGCCCCTCCTCTCGAGCAGGGCCACGGGATGCGTCATCACGGCGCTGCGTCGTCAAGTCACCAAGCAAGCCGCTTCGCGCCGATCGACTAGTTTCCGATCACGCGAAACTTCACCACTTGCTTCGCGGACTCTTTAGCTGCGGAGGGCGGAATGTTGTGCGTGTACTTCGCGTCAAGCTGCTTGGTGCTCACCGGCACCTTGAAGGCCATCCAGCCCTTGGACTTGTCTCCTTTGGCGAGGTTCACCGTCTTGAGCATGGGCTGGCAGTCCGTGGCATAGGTCGTCATGCCGGGATAGGTAATGCCTTCGGCGTCGTAGGCTTTCCACGTGTGTCCGTGGGCTTGAACGCTATGGTCTACGTAGTCGCCCTCGAAGTAGACCAATAGGCCCACCAGCTTCTCGCCCGCTTTCTCCAAGCCCGTTTGGGAAGACTCGCTCTCGTACTTGCAGTCTTTGACTTCCGCGACGCGGACTTTGAGGGAATTGAGCTCGGCGGTTGCGCCAATCGCAACGAGCCCCGGCAGCTCCTTCGTATCTGAGGCGCCCGTGGACTTGCCTGGGTCGGAGCCGGACTGCGACGCGGATGTCGCTCCGGGGTCCGGCGCCTTTTCCTCGCCCTTGAAGCGCTTGCACGCCAGCAATGCCAGCAGCAATCCCAGGCAAATACCAGCCGATGTCGTAACTCCTGCGTTCATGGTCAAACACCATAACCTATCAGCGCGCTTTGCTGTCTCGCGGCGGAAATGCTCCCGAATCACCAGCCTCAGGGTCACTTTCGGGCAGCCGCGCCGCGCACCGTCAAGTGATCCGTCGCTGATCCG
>CBDUPW010000482.1:0-4485 GCA_965369205.1 uncultured Polyangiaceae bacterium
GCAGCGCATCGCTCCCTTCGGAACGATGCGCTAGCCCGTCGCCAACGCCCGCTCAGCTACAGCCCATCGAGTTGCCGCAGTTGAGGCACTTGTAACAAGCGCCGTTGCGGACGGTGATGTGACCGCAGCCGTCACACAGTGGAGCGTCGCCCATCATGTCCTCGAGCTGTGCGTCGAGGGCGCCCCGGGTTGCAGGCTCTGCGGCCGCCGCGACCGCAACGGGGGCTGCGGCGAGAGGCGGGCCCGGGCGCACGCTGGTGGGCGGTGCATCGATGGGTGCGCTGGGGTCGTCGAGGTGCGCGGGATCCGGTTCGACGGGCTTGACTTGGGCGAAGTCGTAGCGCTGCAGATACTCCACGCCGAGCACGCGGAAGATGTAGTCCACGATGCTGGTTGCGAATTTGATGTTCGGGTGGCCAGACACCACGCCGTGGGGTTCGAAGCGCGTGAACGTGAACTGTTCGACGTAGGTATCGAGGGGCACGCCGTATTGCAGACCGACACTCACCGCCATGGCGAAGCAGTTCATGAGCGAGCGAAACGCCGCGCCCTCCTTGTGCATGTCGATGAAGATCTCGCCCAAGGTGTGGTCTTCGTACTCGCCGGTGCGTAGGAATACCTTATGCCCACCGACTAGGGCTTCTTGGGTGAAGCCCGTGCGTTTCTTGGGCAGCCGCACCCGAGAGCCCGAGGGGCGGGTGAGGGGAGCCAATTCGGCTTTGGCGGCGGCGGCAGTCACAGGAGCTTTGTCGGCTTCCTTGTCACTGGAGCTGGTATTCAAGGGCTGACTGGCCTTGCAGCCATCGCGGTACAGCGCGATGGCCTTGAGCCCCAGGCGATGGCCCTCTTCGTAGATCTCCCGAACTTCTGCCACCGTGGCGTCGTTGGGCAGGTTGACGGTTTTGCTGATGGCGCCCGAGAGGAAGGGCTGCGCTGCCGCCATCATGCGCACGTGGGACATGGGCGCCAAGAAGCGCTGCCCGGTGCGACCGCAGCGATTGGCGCAGTCGAATACCGGGTAGTGCGCTTCTTCGAGATAGGGCGCGCCCTCGATGGTCATGCGTCCGACGATGACGTCGTTGGCTTCGGCGATTTCTTCCCGGCTGAAGCCGAGGTGACGGAGTAGATTGAAGCCCGGCACGCTCAGCTTCTCGGCGCTGATGCCGAGGCGCTCGTAGGTTTCCTTGCCAACGACCCAAGGTGCGAACGCCAGCGTGAGATCGAAGACGCCGACGATGGCTTGCTCGATCTTGTCGAGGTCCGTGTCCGTGAGCCCCTTTTCTTTGAGGCTGGGGCGATTGACGTGGGGCGCTCCGAGCAGCGTGTTCGTGCCGGACACGTACGCGACGATTTCGCGAACTTGCACTTCGTTGTAGCCGAGGCGCTTGAGCGCGGCGGGCACGGACTGGTTCACGATCTTGAAGTAACCGCCGCCGGCGAGCTTCTTGAACTTGACCAGCGCGAAATCCGGTTCGATGCCGGTGGTGTCGCAGTCCATCAACAGGCCAATGGTGCCAGTGGGCGCCAGGACCGTTGCTTGGGCGTTGCGATAGCCGTGGGCCTCGCCGAGCTCGACGGCCTCGTCCCAGTCTTCGGAGGCGGCGCGCCAGAGCGACTCTGGACAGGCGTCGCGGTGGATGGCGTAGGAGGCTTCTTGGTGCATGCGCATCACGCGCAGCATCGGCTCACGATTCTTCGCGAAGCCGGCAAAGGTGCCCTTGGTGGCCGCGAGCCGGGCGCTCTGGGCGTAGGCACGTCCGCACAGGATCGCGGTGAGCGCGGACGCCATGGAGCGTCCTTTCTCGGAGTCGTAGGGCACGCCAAGTAGCATCAGCACGGTGCCGAGGTTGGCGTAGCCGAGCCCGAGCGGTCGGTACTCGTGGGAGTTGCGCGCGACGTCTGGGGTCGGATAGCTGGAGAAGTCCACCAAGATTTCTTGGGCGGTGAAGAAGATGTCGATGGCGTGGCGGTAGCCTTCGACGTCGAAGTCCCCTTCCTCTGAGAGAAACTTCGTGAGGTTGAGGGACGCAAGGTTGCACGCCGTGTCGTCGAGGAACATGTACTCGGAGCACGGGTTCGAAGCGTTGATGCGACCGGAGTTGGGGCTGGTATGCCAGCGATTGATCGTCGTGTCGTATTGCACGCCGGGGTCTGCGCAGGCCCAGGCACTTTCGGCGACCATGTTCCAGAGCTCACTGGCGTCGAGGGTGTCCACGACGTCGCCGGTGGTGCGCGCGATCGTCTGCCACTTGCCGCCGGAGAGCGCGGCCTTCATGAAATCGTCGGAGACGCGGATCGAGTTGTTTGAGTTCTGGCCGCTGACGGTGCGGTAGGCTTCGCCGTTGAAATCCTGGTCGTAGCCGGCGGCGATGAGGGCCCGCGCCTTCTTTTCTTCGCGCACCTTCCATTGGATGAAATCCACGATTTCGGGATGATCCATGTCCAAACAGACCATCTTCGCGGCGCGCCGGGTGGTGCCGCCGCTCTTGGTGGCGCCCGCGGCGCGATCCAGCACTTCGAGAAAACTCATCAGGCCGCTGGACGTGCCACCGCCGGAGAGCTTCTCCTGCTTGCCGCGGATGCGGCTGAAGTTGCTGCCCGTGCCGGAGCCGTATTTGAAGAGGCGCGCTTCGGACTTGACCAGCTCATAGATGGCCATCAGGTCGTCGCTGACATTCTGGATGAAACACGCGGAGCACTGCGGCCGCGAGTAGGCGTTCGGCGTTTCGCTGACGTCGCCTAGCTGCTCGTCCCATGCCCAGTTGCCGCCGGAGCCTTCGATCCCGTACTCGTGGAACAGGCCGCAGTTGAACCAAACCGGCGAGTTGAAAGCGCCGTACTGGTTGACCATCAAAAAGCAGAGCTCTGCCTCGAAGTTGTCCGCGTGCTGTTTGCTGGCGAAGTAGCCGCCCATGCGCTCGCCGGCGACTCGGATGCTGTGCGCGATGCGATGCACGACTTCGCGGACGCTGGTTTCCCCCCGGGTGCTGTCCCCGTGGATGCCCGCTTTGCGGAAGTACTTGCTGACGACGATGTCCGTGGCGAGCTGTGACCAGCCAGCGGGGATTTCGGCGCCCTCCATCTTGAAGACGACGGATCCGTCGGGATTGGTAATGATGCTCTTGCGCAACTCCCAGTCGATGCCCTCGAACCCCGTCTGCCCGGGTTGGGTGAATCGCCGTTCAAAGCGCACTCCCTTGCCCACCGGCGTGGAGCGCTTGTCGGACGGCTCCGCCGAGCTGCTCTTCACTGAACCTTCTTGACCCACGATCGTTGACTGCGCCATCCCTCTCTCCTTCAACTTCTGTCCGTGCTCGGGCATTGCTCTCGATGTTTCGACCTGCGCGTGACTGGGGCGGTGTCACGCTGGGCAATAACGCCCCGCTCACTCCTCCGGGACTTCCCGAGGAGCGTTCGAAGAAGCCCCCTAAGCCATCAAGTCGTCGTGGCGCCTCGCGCCCCGTGCGCTCCCTGATGCTGAAGCGCTTATCTAAGACTGATTATTCGTTCAGAACTACGCCAGGCTGCATGCTCCCACTGTTCCCACGGGCAGGCGTGGGTGTTCAGTGAGGGGTTCGGTTAATACCCCAACGGCTTGGGGAGGGGCAATAAAAAACCACGACAAATTGGTGAGGCGGGTCTAACTGCGCGTGGCTACTGAACTTTCGGAATGCTGAACACAAATTACCCACCTCATGCACACGTCTTTTCCACAGGCTACTCCACAGCCTTTCCAGTGCCTGGGCTCAGGGGCCTTGTGCGGCGGTGCGTGGGAGGCGTTTTAGGACGGAAAAATCCGAATTTGGCCCGACCACAGTCACCGGCGCGCGGCGCTGCAGCGCGGGGGCGATGCGTTCGGAGTCACCGGCGACGACGACCACCCAGCCCGCGGGGGCCAGGTGGGTGGCCAGCGCCGCCTCGAGGGCGCTGGTGGGCGCATCCCGCGCCAAGCGACGGGCTTCGTCGAAGCTCTCGGGCGAGAGGCCGAGCTGGAGCAGTTCACCATAGGCGTCGGCGACCCCCGCCGCGCTCTCCAACTCGAACAGCGCTGCGTCGCTCGCCCGAGCCCGGGCGGCGGGCCACGCGCCGGTGCTCCCGCGCGTTCCGGTGGAGCGCTTGGTTGCGTTCGCGCCTGAGTCTGGTCGCGCCGGGGTCAGCCATGCGTCTGCCCAGGCGGTCGTCGCTTCGGTGCTGTCGGTGACGGACCAGGCCAATACCTGCGGACCGAAACGGAAGCGCTGACCACGGAAACGCGCGCTGCGGCCGCCCACGCGTTCGAAGATCTGCCAAGCGGCGCGGGCCAGGGCGCTGCGCGGGTCGGCGCCATTCGGACCGAGGCAGCCGACGAGTGCGGTGGCCACGCTGGCACCGGGATGATCGACGACCACGACGCGCGGCGCTGCACTGGGCAGGGGGCTCGGCACCGAGCGCCGCCCCACGACTTGCGGCAGGGCGTCGCTGGCGGCACCGAGCGCCTGCGCCGTG
>CBDUPW010000483.1:0-4455 GCA_965369205.1 uncultured Polyangiaceae bacterium
CGTGCACGATCTCGTCGTGACCGATCTGCGACTGCCGGTGAAGAGCGGCATGGACGTGCTCGCGGCGGTGACCGCTTGCTCGGACACGCCGGTGATCGTGATCACCGCCTACGGCGACGTGGACACGGCGGTGGCCGCCATGAAATCCGGCGCCTTCGACTTTGTGGGCAAACCGTTCAATCGGCAACACTTGATCCTCGTTGTGCGTCGCGCATTGGAACGGCGTGCGCTGTCGCGCGAGGTCGTGGCCCTGCGTCGCGCGGCTCAGGGCATCGAGCGACCCATTGTCGCGGAATCGGGCGCCATGCGTGGCATTCTGGAGATGACCGATCGCGTAGCGGCATCTGAAGCGAGCGCGCTCATCACTGGCGAAACTGGCACTGGGAAAGAACTGCTTGCGCGGCGCATTCACGCCCGCAGCCCTCGCGCGGAGGGCCCCTTTGTCGCACTTTCCTGTGCAGCCGTGCCGGCCGAACTACTCGAAAGCGAACTATTCGGCCACGAGCGCGGCTCGTTCACGGGAGCCACCCGCGCGCGTCAGGGACGTTTTCGAAGCGCGCACCACGGCACGCTTTTCCTGGACGAAATCGGCGAACTGCCCTTTGCGTTGCAGGGAAAGTTGCTCCGCGTGCTTCAAGAAAAGGTCGTCGACACGGTGGGCGCGGACGAAGCGAAGGCTGTGGACGTACGCTTGGTTGCCGCCACCAACAAAGACTTGAACCAAATGGTGGCAGACGGAAGCTTCCGCGAAGATCTGCTCTATCGCATCAACGTGGTGGAACTACACATCCCGCCGTTGGCTGAGCGCCCGGAAGATCTGGACGTATTGGTGCGGCACTTCGTCGCCCACTTCGCTCAAGGCCGGGATCTCGAGGTTTCTGATGAGTTGCTGGCTGAGCTGCACACACGCCCTTGGCCCGGAAACGTGCGCCAGTTGGAGAACGCCTGTGAACGCCTCGTGCTTCTCGCGCCCGGAGACAGCCTGCGCATCGAGGACTTGCCTCCGGCACACGCGAACACGCCTTCGCCCGCCGCCGACGAGTGGCCGGAACTACCTTCCGAAGGACTGAGCCTCGTCGACTTGGAAAAACGCGTGATCGAGCGCGTGTTACGGCTCAAGCGCGGCAATGTGACGCAAGCGGCCCAGTATCTCAAGATCCCGCGCCACATCCTGGCCTACCGCATGGTGAAATATGACATCCGACGCAGCTAGCGTGGATGGGCCTAGGTCCAAGACCGGTGTGCAGCTCCCTGCGCGGGCCAACGCGAGCAGTGCACGCAGCCTGCTCACGGCGTCGATGCTCGGCTGGGTCTGGCTGCCCATCCTGTTGGTGAGTCTGTCTCACTACGTGACGAGCAGCGAGGTTGCGTGGATGCACGACGTGCTGCGACGCTTGTACTACCTGCCCATCATCATTGCAGCGGCACAATGCGGGCTGCGCGGCGGGCTGTCCGCCGCGCTGGTCGTTTCGCTGACGTACTTGCCGCACGCCTTCGTGCACATGGGCCACCTGATGCACATGGATCCAGCGGATACCTTGCACAAGGCGCTGGAAGTCGTGCTTTACAACGTGGTCGGCGTCGTGGCTGGCGTGCTCTCGGATCGAGAAAAACGGCGCCGTGCCGAGCTGGAAGTGGCGCTCACGGAGCAGCAGCGCCTGCAGACCGAGCTCGTGCGAGCCGGCAAACTGAGTGCGTTGGGCGAACTGGTCGCGGGGGTGGCACACGAGATCAAGAACCCGCTACATGCACTCAAGGGCACCGCAGAAATCGTGGACGCGGTGATCCCCAAAGACGCGGAGGAACGGCGGCTATGGGATCTGCACCGGGCGGAACTGGAACGCCTCGAGCGCGTCAGTGAGCGATTCTCGAGCTTCGCCCGACCAAGCGTGCCCGAACTAAGCCGCACGGATCTGAGGGACGTGGGTCGGAGCGTCACAGATCTCGTGATGGCAGACGCAAAGAAGCGCAAAGTTCGCGTCAGTTTGGTTGTGCCAGACGTTGCCGTGATCGTGCTAGGCGACCGCGACCAGTTGATCCAGGTCGTCTTCAACATCGTGCTCAACGCCTTTCGTGCGGTGGGCAGCGACGGGGGGCGCGTGGAAGTCTGCGTTCGATCCGGAAAGCAGGCTGAAATCGTGATCGAAAACGACGGTCCCGAGATCTCCGACGCCGATCTAGAACGACTCTTTGACCCGTTTCACGTTGGGCCAGGCGGAGGCAGCGGGCTCGGGCTCAGCATATCCTCCCGCATCGTCGAACAGCACAGCGGAACGCTCACGGCGGAGAATGCCGGCCTGGCGGTGCGGTTCACCGTGGGACTGCCATTGGCTGCAACCTAATGGGCTGCCAGGTAGGTAACAGTCCTTCGGATTGCTACTTGCGCGCTGGGCTTCGGCGGCCTTCTACTTCTTGTGGATGAGCTTCATGCTGCACACGGCGCACTTGCCGTCGCCCTCTTGGGCTTGCGAGTAGTGCACGCTACCGCCCATGTCGCAGTACCAGTGGCCAGCGGGCACTTTGTCGGGTGTGATTGGAGGATCGTGTTTGGTGCCCATCGCCACTGCGCTGGAAGCCGGCTGGGTCGGGCCAGCCGACGCCGCCTGACCCATTTTCGCGTGGTCGGCGTTTGCGGGCATGTCCATCGCCGCCGGGTTTGCGTTTGAGGCCTCTCCTGCGGGGCTTTGTGGCTTGTCCTTTTCGCACCCGAGCAGCGCCGCGCCGGCAAGCAAAACCAAAACGATCTGAGTCTTCATCTGTCTCCTCCTTCAATGGCCGCACCAGCGCGCCGCAGCCTTCTGCTGCGCGTGGGCAACCGTCAGGAGCAATTGTCATGCCTGGTGCTGCCGACGGTCATGCCAAACCTGATATGGGGTCGGATCGCGGTGTACGTCGTACCTACGGGCGGCTCCGGCAGCGCCGTCGCTACGCGCGATTCAGAAAATGCCCATGTGATTCAGAATATTCTGAACAAGAACTGCAGCAACACCCCCACATGACCTCCGCGGGAACGGTGGGCGAGTCAGCGCGAGAAGCCTGGCGGCCCGGCGATTGGCCGACTGCTCGACACCGCGCGTCCGGAAGTGTTGGTCGCTGAGGTGAAGCGCAACGCTGGTTGGTACGTGGAGATCGCCTACGAGACCTCCACGCTGTCCGTGCGCGGGTTCGTTCCGAAGTCCGCGCTGTCCGAGCCGCAGCGGGGCGGCTACGGGATGGGCTACGGCCGGCTCCGCCGACCCTTGGAAGAGCCGACGGAACAGCTCACCTTTGCCACGGGCGCTTGCCTGTACGCCGAGCCCTGGGGCGAGGTTGTCGGTGTCTTGCGCCTGCCGTTCCGTCGAGCGTCCACGTCGAATCAGGCGAGCGAGCAGTGTGGCGCGAGATCCGAAGCGAACGACCCGAGAACGCTGGAAAGCGTGGCCTAGTGCACTCGTCACTGTGCCAGGTACCGAGTTGGCACGATCCGCGACGATTCGATCCGAAACGTGGGATTCATAACGCCAATTTCGCCCAGGATCCCCGGCTGGAACGCTTGTTGCTCGGTGCGCTCACGATGACTTACCTTTATCGATGTAACTGCGTCGTCGCTTTGTTCTTGTTGACTGCGTGTGGCGGGTCCTCGGATTCGAACTCGCCCGCGGCCGGAGGCTCCTCGGGGACCGGCGCAGCGGACGCTGGTGTCAGCGGCGGTGCGTCTGGCACGGGCACTGGCGGCACCGCCGGTGGGGGCACGGGCGGCATTGCGACGGGAGGCGCAGCCGGCGCAACGACGGGAGGCGCAGCAGGCACAGCGACGGGAGGCGCAGCGGGTGCCGGCGGCGCGGCGACGGGAGGCGCAGCGGGCACAGCCGGCGGCACGGGAGTGACGTGCGGCGCTGCCACCTGCCAAGCGCCGCAGGGCTGTTTGACTTGTTTCAACGCGAATCCCGCGACCACCAAATGCATCACTCCATTTTCGGAAAGCTGCCAAACCTACCCAAACCTGCACCTCTACTGCGACGACCCGAGCGACTGCAAAACGGGAGAGCAGTGTTCGGTCATTGAAGGCAGTATCGGCACGTATGCTCAATGCTTCCAGGAGGCCGCCTGCACTCAGAATTGCACGTGTGGAGCTGGCGCGTTCGGACAAGTCTGTGGCAGCCTGTCCGATTGCCCGACCTGCGCGAAAAAATGCGAGGCGTACACGCAACCCGGCAATCCAGGGGTCAAGTTTCCGGTCAAAGTGTGCACTTGGTAGGCCCGGTGAAACAACGGCGAATCCTGGGGTTTTGTTTGTGCGCCGCCGTGACGGTTGGGTGCAGTGACGACCACGCTGTCTCCGGGATGTCCGGCAGCGGCGGCGCCCCAGGCAATGGTTCCGGCGGAGGAGCCGCTGGAGCCGCGGCAGACGCGGGCACGACCAGTGACGCCACGCTTCCGATCGACCCGGACTTGAGGGCACCCAAGTTCGTCAAG
>CBDUPW010000484.1:0-4449 GCA_965369205.1 uncultured Polyangiaceae bacterium
CGGCGGCGCCCAGAGTCACGAGAACGGTGGACAGTCCGGCGGCGAACGCGAGCTTATTCATGATCCCTCCTCAAGTGAGTCCAACCTCCGTCATCGCATGACGGAGCGACATTGCCAAGAAGGAAGGGCACCGCAGGCGGCCTTCGGACCTTTCACGGCTCCTTGGTGGCGCGAGTTCGCGCGGCGCCGATGCCAATCACGAAGGTCTTCACGCTCGGGCTAGAGCCCAGCGGTTTGACGCGCTTTTCACGAAGGGTGGGGAGGCGCTCTACTCATCACCGCTGACTTTCTCGCTGCGCTCGTGCCAGCAGGTCGGCGAGCCCTGCCGAACCCGCGACGCGCACCAGGTAGTCGTTGTCGATCTCCGTCGCGGCATGTCGCAATACTGAAGTGATGTCCCGCCACTGGCGATCCGAGATTTCGCCGCCCAGCTGATACCAGCGTAGCTTCTGTAGCACCGTGTCTTCGGGCCCGAGGACGGGAAATGCGGGTACGCCAGTGAAGAGCTCAAGTAGGCGCCGGCGGTCGAGTTGCCCAACACCGAGGGGCCCGTCCGCCGGAACGAAGATGTCGATCTTCAGAATACTGCGGTTGTCGATCACGTTGAAACTGCCTCGGCCACGCACAGCCTCGACCGCGGAGCTTTCGTCCGCGTAGAACGTGGGTTGAAGGCGCTCAGTAAGCAGGCGGGCGGACTTCTCGTCGAGCCGCGCGATCACGTCGACATCGTTCGTCGAGCGGGGTTCGCCGTGCGCAGCACTCGCAAGCGAGCCACCGATCGCCCAGGTGACTCCCATTGCCTCGAATGCGGCCGCAAGGGTTAGCAGAGCCTGAGCTAGCTCATCAGGATCCGTCATCGCTCCAGCCGAATGCTTTTCGCATCAGCGAAGGCTCGAGATAGCGCGCCGCAAGGCGCAGACGATGGCGGTGCGGGTCTTCTTCCGGGTGCCGCTGTCGTATCTTTGCAAGAGCGAGTGAATGGGCCAGAACGGTGAGCGACAGCGCACGGCGCACCCTCTCGCCTGGCGACATTGCGCGCAGTCCGTCTTCAACGCGGGCCCAGGCCTGCTCACTGGTGTCGTTGGGGCGCATCTTCCCTCAGGGTAGCGCCCCCTCCATGCACAGTGCCAGCCCCTTGCTCACGCAGCCAGAACTTGCGCGAGGAGCGTTCCGACCGACGCGGCTACCGCACGACCGTTTCGCAACCGATGGCGACGTCGGTCTTGCCGCCGCCGGGGGTGTTCTCCACTTGGTCGCATGCGGCCGGGCAGAGGATGATCTGCGTCGGATTGGTCGGGTTGTCGTAGTACCAGGACTTCGTGCCGAGGCACGCGGCTGCGTTGTCGACCTTCGGGTAGATCTCTTGGGCGCCGCCAACCGGAGTGAACGCCACGTTGACGCGGTTGAAGTCCACTTTTTCGCCGCCTGCGGGGACCGGGATCTTGTAGGTGCAACCCACCGCCCCACGGATCTCGTTTAGCGCGTCCAGGAACTTCTTCCCGGTGTCCGCGCCCGACACGATCAGTGCCTTGTCCGTGCCACCGGCAGCGGCCACAGCGTCCAGGGAGGTCAGCTCCGCGCCGACGCCGATCACGAAGGTCTTCACGCTCGGGCTGGAGCCCAAGCCTTGCGTCGCCACGCCAGCCACGTCCGAAACTGAGTTCGGGCTGCAGCCGGTGGGTTCGCCGTCCGTCGCCAGCACGACGACGGTGACGTGGTCACTGTGGTTCTTCGCCCAATCGATGGCGTACATCATCGCGCCCTGCAGCGCGGGGCGGCTCGGCGTCGCCCCGCCGGTAGGCTTGACTGCATCGATGGCTTGCGAGATCGAGGGGCCAACCCCGGGCAGCGGCGCCATGCCGACAATCGCCTTCGCGTAGACCGTTGGCTCGCAGCTGCCCAAGTGCTCACAGAACCCGAAACCTGGAATGCAAAGCGCGTCTTTGCCGCAATCCTGATTGGTGGTGCACGTCGGCGGCGGTGGGGGATTGGGAACGTCGGGAAAGAAGGCCAGCCCCATGCCAACGTCGGTGATGCCCGGCAGCGCAACGAACTGCTTGATGGCGGAGGTCACCGCGGGCCACTTGCCGGAGTCGTCCATGGATCCGGAGCGGTCCAGCATCACGTACATGTCCAGTGGCAACAGCTCGCCGGTGTAGCTGTCGGCGGCGCAGTTGGCGCCGAAGCCACCGCTGCCGGAGTCCGCAATCAGCCCCCCGCCGCTACCGCCGATGCCGCCGCCACCGGTGCCCGATGCGTTTGCGCCGCCCCCGTTTCCCGCCGAACCACCCGAGGCGCTACTGCACGCGGTGCCTGACAGCGACGCGATCCCGATCACAGCAAACAGTCCAGCAACCCCACGCATCATGATCGCACCTCGTTAGGTAAACAGTCGACGCGATGTCAGTAGCACGGAAAGCGGCCCAAATCACACGGCTACCGCAACCACACCGCGCGACGGGCGCCCTCTGGGCGTCGGCTGTATCCGCTCGGCGACGTCGGCTCACGAGCGCATCGTTGCCAAGTGCTCAGTGTGACGCAGTGCGCAGCGCGGCCATGAACCCCAAGGAAGCGGTGTCTTGGGGCTTTTCCCGTGCTAAGTGCCTGCTCGCGGAGGTTCGGGATGCACAAGGGTTTTTCGGTCGTATTCGGTTTGCTTGGCTGCGCGGCGATGTTTATCCCGGCGTGTAGCAGCGCATCGGGAGGCAACCAGGTGAACGGCGGCGCCGGCGGCACGGGCAACAGCGCCGGCTTTGGCGCCTTTGGAAGTGGCGGCGGCATCAGCGGCGGCGGCGGCACCGGCGGCGGGCTCCCGCCGGGGTGTGCTTCCGAAAAGTACACCGGAGAGCTCGTTCCCGCCGACATGTACGTCATGCTCGACAGGTCGGCCTCGATGAAAGATGCCGGGAAATGGGGCGCGGTCACCAAAGCCATCAACGACTTCGTCGCGCTTCCGAACCTGAGCAAGCTCGGCATGGGCATCGCGTTCTTCCCGACCAGCCCCGCCGCGGTTCCATCACTTCCCACCCCGTGCGCTTCAGACGGAGAGTGCGGCGCATACGGCCCCTGCGTGCCGATTCTCAATGAGTGCAACGGCGCGCTCGCCCCGAACGACTCCTGCGTCGCTTCGGACTACGCGAAGCCGGTCGTGCCCATCGCGGACCTGCCCGGGGTTGGTCCAGCGATCTCCAGTGCGGTGGCTGCACAATCCGCTGAAGGTGATTCGACGCCGGCGGCTCCCGCCCTCGAAGGCGCCATTAGCTACGCGCAGAGCTGGGCCGCCCAACACACGGATCGCATCACCATCGTGGTGCTCGCCACCGACGGCGCGCCGACGAACTGCAACCCGAACCGAGTCGAGACAGTTGCGGCATGGGCCGAGGAGGGCCTCAAGGGCACGCCCAGCGTCAAAACCTTCGTGATCGGCGTCGGTCAGAACTTGGGCACCCTGGATCTGATCGCGCAAAAGGGCGGCACCACCAAAGCCACGCTCGTCAGCACCGCCAACGCCGCACAGGAGTTCCAAGCCGCCCTCGACAAGATCCGCGGCGCGGTGGGCTGCCAGTATCTGATCCCGAAGCCGCAATCCGGCGACCCGGACTACAGCAAGGTCAACGTGGCCTTCACGCCTAAGGGCGGCGGCCAAGAGGTGTACCCGCAGGTCGGCTCGGCCGCCGAGTGCGTGGGCAAGAAGGCCTGGTACTACGACAATCCCGGGAGCCCCTCGCAGATCATCCTGTGTCCGGCAGCCTGCGATCAGGTGGAGAACACTCAGGGCGGCGGCGAGACGGAAGTCGTTCTTGGGTGCCAGACCGTGGTGCGTTGAGGTCGTAACCGCTCGAAATAACACCGTGTTTTTGGCAAGTGCGCCCTGTCAGACGCGCGCTCGGCAAAGCTTGCTATACCCTGTCCGATTCGGGGCTCGCCGTCGCGGCGGGCCGCTTGGAAAGGGTGTCTTCATGCTTCGCAGGCTTCTCGCGTTCGGTGTCGTTTCTGTCGCTTCCCTGGTTGCTTGTTCAAGCAGCGACGATGGCAGCCCGGGGTCGGATCCCAATGGCGGCAGCGCGTCGCTGGTGCCCCCGGGCAAAGCCGACAACTACTTCAGCACCGAAGGCCAGGAGTACACGGTCACCGGCGCCACCTACGGCATGATGGAGCAGAGCTGCCTGACGACCCACGCGGCGTCGCCCGACGCGCAGAAGCGTTGCTCCCTGGAAGCCATCACCCTCAAGAACTTCTCCATCGCCTGGTTCTTGAACCAGTACATCATCGACAAACACGACGCCCCGAACGAAGACTGGGGCGGTTTCACCGCGATGACTCGGCCGGAGAGCTACGAGTCACTCGAAGTTGGCGATCCTGCGACCGACGGCAAGTTCGACTACACCTTCACGAGCGAGCTTTCCGGCCCCCTCGATCTGCTGACCAAGATCCCGACCGAAGCCTGCG
>CBDUPW010000485.1:0-4448 GCA_965369205.1 uncultured Polyangiaceae bacterium
GCCAGGGGCATGACGACCCACTCGAAGGGGCGCAGCATGGTGAGCAGTTTCGGTGCGGAGATCTCTGGGGAGCGCGCGACCACGGCCTTGAGCATCTCCGCGGGCAGGCCGTAGATAGCCAACGCCGACAAGGCCGCGAGCAGAGAGGTCCAGCTGCCAAGGGTGTGGGCAGGCAATAGCCGGCTGACCAAAACGGCCGTCACGGCGATGCCGAGCACGCGCAGCGCGAGCCAGCGGGCTTCGATGGCGCGGCCCTCGAGCAAGTAGCGGTCGAGAGCTTTACGGGCTCGGCCTTTTAAGGAGTCGCGCAGGGCCACCCGGCGCGCGACAGACAGCGCGGCGATGGCGGCGCTGGCTGCTCCGAAAAAGGCTGCGAGCAGGGCGGGGAGAGCAGCAAGGATGTATGCGGAAAATGGTACGGGTTCTGGGGGCAACTGTGTTCGGTCCTCGGGCGATCCACCGCCCTCCAGATCAAAGTTAGCCTTTCGGACTCGGCACGCGCAACCCGGCCGGCGGGCGGCCGATGGGGAAGGCATGTCCGAACGAAGTAGTGGGGCCGCCGCAGCCGCCCGTTCGCCGCGCTCCGGGCCGCAACGGGGCGCAACGGGACATTCGATAAAGGACAATAAATTCAAGGAGTTATTCGCCAGACTGGGCATGCCGGCGCCGCCAAAAGCTCCCCTCAAAGGCGACCGGTTTCCTGAAACTGCAGTCCCCGAGACGTCGAAACTTGTTTCGCCGTTGGCAGGGCGATCCGCAGAGGCCGAGGCGGGAGGACCGCGGCGCTCACTCCCGCTTTCGCCGGCAGCTCAGGAGCGCCACGTCCCGGACGCCCTCGACCCCCTCGCGATCGCGCTCTCGCACGGCCCGGCTGCTCTGGCGCCCCCGCCTCCCGTCACGGCGGAGGCGCCGTTGCAACACACGCCTGCCCTTGACCAGATTGCGGCGCAACTGGTCAAGCGCATTGCATGGGGCGCTGCGGGTCGCAAAGGCGCAGCGCGGATCGAACTCGGCGCCGGCGCGTGGGCGGGCACGACGATCACCGTGGTGAGCGAGCCCCAGGGCGTGCGCTTGGAGCTCGATGTTGGCGCGCACGTCGACGGAGACGCCCTTGGAGAGCGGCTGCGCCGGCGACTGGAGGCAAAGGGTTTGTGTGTGCAGGACGTCGTCGTGCGTTGAGCGGATGGCGCAAACGGCGCAGTCGATCTTCCGGGCGCCAACCGACTAGGGCTGTCGCATGCCGCGTACGACGCGCGCAGATGCGCCGTCCGCATCGGCCAGAGCGAGCAACGTGCCGGACGTGCTCAGAAGCCCACACAGTTCGCAGCGCGGGATCGTGCCGTCGGCAAAGTGTTCCGCGGACAGCGCGCGTCCATGCTTGATTTGTTCGGCCCCGGCCGCGGTGACGACCCACGTGGGCATGCAGCGCCGCGCTGCGTCTGCGACTCCGATCAGCTCCGGCAAAGCGTCCGCTTGCGGCGGAAAGGCGCAGGCTTCATCGAGGGAAAACACACCGCTGTGCGTGCGCCGCAGGCCCGTCAAATGGGCCGGTACGCCGAGCCGTGCGCCCAAGTCCCGGGCAAATGCGCGCACATAGTAGCCCTTGCTGACACACAGCTCGATGCTGGCGCTGTTGTTTTGGCTGGTTGAAACCACCCGCGCGCTCCGCACTGAAACAGCCCGTGGGGGAAGGTCGAGGGGCTTGCCTGCGCGCGCGGCGGCATAGGCGCGCTGACCGTCGACTTGGATGGCGCTGTGGGCTGGCGGCACTTGATCCGTGCGCCCGAGTTCGCCGGCGAGGGCTGCGCTCAGCAGTTGCGCGTCGAGCCAGTTCGCGGGCAAGTCGACTGCGTCGACCACGGCGCCTTCGGCGTCCAACGAGTCGGTGGCGGTGCCGAACTGCACTTGGGCAATGTAGGTCTTGTCACTCTGAGTCAAATGGTTGGACAGCTTCGTCGCTTCGCCCAATACCGCTACCAGCACGCCCGTGGCCATGGGATCGAGCGTGCCTGTGTGTCCGACGCGGCGGGTCTGGTACGCCCGGCGAAGTCCGCGGACCACGTCGTGGCTGGTGATGCCGCGCGGTTTGTCGACGACCAGCACCCCGGATGGATCTAGCCGAGCCACACGCTGGAGCGCTTGTCCAGGCCGCGTTGGACCAGTTCTTGGATGTTCGAGCGCACACGTTCCGCCAGGCGGCCCACTAGCACGTGGTCTTCTGCTGCCTCGGGACCGTAGCCGTCGACAGGGATGGGATCACCGAAAGCGATGCGCCACTTGGTCGGCGCCGGGATCAAGCCGAAGGGGCCGAGCCAGGGGAAGGTCGGTGTGACGGGTACGTAGGGAACGCCCAACGCTTTGGACAGGTATTCGAAGCGGAATAGCAAGGGGTTGGTCTCTTCCGCGCCCACGATGGCACAGGGCAGAATCGGGGTGTTCGTGCGGAGGCAGAGCCGGACGAAGCCGCCGCGACCGAAGCGCTGCAACTGGTAGCGATCTCGGAACAGCTTGCCGATGCCCTTCACACCCTCGGGGAAGACCGCGACGAGGTGCTCGCCCTGTAGCAAGCGCTCGGCGTTTTCTTGACACGCGCGCACCGCACCCAGGCGCGTGAAGAAGGCGCCTGCGAAGGGCAGGTAATAAACGAAGTCCTCCGCCAACCAGCGTAGCGCTCGCTGCTGTGGATGACGCAATCGGAGCGCGCTGCGTAGCACGAGCCCATCCAGAGGCACGGTGCCGGAATGGTTCGCAACGATCAACATGCGGCCGCTTGCGGGGATCGCTTCGGCGCCGGAGAGCTCTACGCGGAAGTAGCGCTCGCATAAAAAGTCCAAGAGTGGGCGCAGTCGCGCCTCATAGACAGGGTCGAGACCAAACTCGTCGACGTCTTCGGACCTGCTGCGCATCCCCAGTCGACCCCACTGCCGGGTGTAGTAGTCGCTGGACATGAGGTCTTTCACGGCGTCCGAGACCTTCGCGTCCGGTCCGCCCGGAGCTTCAATATCCGGCGCCAGGCGTTCGACCACTTCCCGCGCCACGCTCTGCACTTGTTCGCGCAGGCTGGCTTCTCCGCCGTCCGTGCTTGCCGCGGACTGCCGAATCAGCCCGTCAAGTCGCTCCTCCAGCGCCCGGATTTCTGCTTCCACGTCGCCGCTGAGCTTGCGGCGCGCCCGACTCGGGGGCTGCTGCTCTTCGTCGTAGTCCATGCTCGGCGGCACGACCCGTGAGCCAATGCCCAGCTGCGTCGGAGAATCGAAGTCTTCGTCGGCAGCCTCGTTTCGAGGGGCACTCTGCGAGCGACGCAGCTTCGCTCCGGCGGTTTTGGTTTTCGTTGCGCTGGCCTGGGTCGTGGTGCGCTTCTTCGGGCCGTCGGAGCTTGCGGTGCGCGCCCGCTTTGTCGTCGTGGCGCCGGCCGTCTTGGCCTTCTTGACGGGCGTTTTCTTCGCCGGCACCTTCTTGGCTTTTCTGACGGACGCTTTCTTCGCCGGTGCCTTCTTCGCTGGCGCCTTCTTGGCGGGTGCCTTCTTCTTCTTTGCGCTCACGGGTTCGCCTCCGAGAGTAGCCGCACATCGCGCAGGTGCTGCGCGTTGGCGAAGTCGATGACTGCCTCGCGGGTTGTGAACGCCGGCACGAACCCCAGATGGACTTCAGCGGCCGCGCCGTCCGCCACGCAGATGTATTGCAAGTAGTCGAGCAATGCCGGCGGCGCCTCAAGCAGGTGCGCCACCCAAAGGGCGCGCGCCAGGGAACGCGCAAACGGGCTGGGCAGCGGCACATTGACCCGGCCGGCAAGCTTGATGGCCGTGGACAGCGGCAAGACGCCTTGTCCGACGATGTTGTAGATCCCCGCGACGTCCCGATTCACTGCGAGTTTGAGCGCGGCGACGGCGTCGGCCTCGTGCAAGAACTGCCACAGAGGATCAAATCCAAGCAGTGTCGGCACCGCGCGCCGGCCCAGATAGCGCGTGATCGCGTTTTGCACTCCTGGGCCCAGAATCGGTGCCATGCGCAGGAGGGTCACGCTGCGCCCGGACCCGGGCTTTCCAAACCGCAGCGCGTCGCGCTCGGCCTGAAGCTTGTCCGCGAAGTAGGGCTCGGCAGCGCGGGCACGCAGGGGGTGGGCCTCGGTCAAGAAATTCGGATTGGTGGGATGCGCGCCGTAAAGTGACGTTTGGCTGCGCATGATGAACTTGCGCACGTTGCTGCGCCTGCAGGCATTGAGCACGTGCATCGTGCCAACACTTTCCAGTTCGTGGGCCCAGGCGGTCGCCTGGGTTGGGGCTTCGAGGAACGCCAAGTGCGCCACACACTGAACGGCTTCTGCCCCCAAGATTTCGGCGAGGCGCTCTTCCGCAGAAGGCTGGCTCACATCCATTTCATAGAAGTGTGTCTTCTCGCCAGCCGTGTCCGGGGCGACGGTATCTAGGGCGATGATGCGCGCGACCTTT
>CBDUPW010000486.1:0-4443 GCA_965369205.1 uncultured Polyangiaceae bacterium
GTGCGGACGTGGCGGTGGCAGCCCAAACAGGGTTCGAGCCAGTCGGATGGTTGCGCGGCGTCAACCGGAACTGTCACGTCAATCACACCCACAAGTCGGACTCAACGTCCCGTCGCAACACGCGGCGCGTCCGCCCTGGCAGCCACAGACTCCCTTGTGGTGCGAGCAGCAGCCGCGGCGGGCGACGTCGGGCTCGGCGGGTTGGGCGCCGAGGGGCAGCGCTAGGACGAAGAGCCCGGTGGCAAGGAGCGAAACGATCAGTCGGCGCATGTGATGAACCCCCAGCGCACAACTGTACAGCGTGCACAGCCACGTGAACACGCTGCGCTGCGGCGCGAACGCGTTTTGGTGCGCGCTTCGCCCACACTGGATCACACTGCCGAGCGACACGCTGCTGACGCGCTGCGTGGCCCATGGCGAGAGGAGCGGCCCAGTGCCGCCACATGTCCGCGACACAAACAAAACAACAAGAAGCAAGCTGGCGCCCTCCTGTCTTCTACGGCGCGAGCGACACGCCGCGCGACCTCGATGACGTCGTCGCTCATTTCGAGCTGAGCCCGCCTCGAAGACCGCGGCTGCCCTGCGCAGCATCTGGCAGGCGGGTTCGGGGAGGTGTCGCTGCTTGGCGCGAAAGCGAAGTACCATCCTGGACCGCGATGCCTCCTGGTCTGTATCCCCACGCTGGACCGCGGCCGACGACGAGTCGGGCGGAGCAGGCGCTGTATCGCGCGCTGGGCACGGGGCTGCCGGAGGGGTGGACGGCGTGGCATTCGCTTCGCGTGCGCACGGGGCGGGGCTTCGAGGGCGAGGGCGATTTCGTGATCGCGGTGCCAGGGCGCGGCGTGATCTTGTTGGAGGTAAAGGGTGGCGCGATTGAAGTGCGCGATGGGCAGTGGCTGCAGAATGGTCGGCGCCTGGAGCGCATGCCGCGAGAGCAAGCGCTGGGCTTTCGCGCCACGCTGCTGCACAAGCTGAAGGACGGTGGCCTGCGAGAGCTGCCGTTCTTTGCGGTGGCGGTGGCGTTTCCGGACACGGCCTTCAGCGTGGAGCCCACGCAGGGTGACGTGCAGGGCGCGCTTCTCGGTCAGCAAGACTTGCCGTACCTGAGCGACGCGCTGCCGGAGCTGGCGTCGCGGCTCTTGGATGGCAAACGCGTGCCGGCGGACGACGCGTGGATCGCTGCGCTGCACGCGCTGTGGGGACACACTTGGGCGCCGCGACTGACGCTGGGCGATCGCGTGCGTCTGCGCGCGGACGAGCTCTTGCCCCTGGACGCGGACCAAGTGGCGGTGCTGGACTTGGTGGACGAAAACGAGCGGCTGCTGGTCAGCGGCGGGCCGGGCACGGGCAAAACACTGGTGGCGCGGGAGCTGTGCGGGCGCTTCGAAGCCCGGGGCAAGCGGCCGGTGCTGCTGTGTTCGACGCGGGCGCTGGCCACGGCGCTGCGGGCCGGCGGGCTGAAGAACAGCTGGACGGTGCGGCAGTTTGCAGCGGAGTTGCTAGAAGCGACAACGCAGACGGTGCAGGACGGCGCGCCGCAAGAGCAGTGGACGGCAGAGACCTGGGATCGCGTGCCCACGCTGGCCGCGGAGCGTGGCATCGAGCCCGTGCGGGAGCTGTTCGATGCAGTGATCGTGGACGAAGCGCAAGATCTCTCGGACAGCGACTGGACATTCGTGCGTGCGCTTTCGGATGGGCGCCCGCTGTGGGCGTTCATGGACGAAGGGCAGCGCTTCTGGGATGAACGCCAGTGCCCGCGCGAGCTCTTCCCCGCGAGCTTCAAGCTGCCCGGGCGCTATCGCTGTCCGGATGCGCTGGCGCGCTTTGCCGATCAGTATCGCGCAGCAACCGCGGGCGCTCCCCCGCCCCCGGACGGCGCCTTCGACGAGCTGCGCGTTGTGCCGGTCGATGACGAAGCGGCCCTGGAGTCCGCAGTGGTCGCGGAGATCCATCGCGCCAGGAAGGACGGCGCGCGGCCCGAGCACATCTGCGTGCTCTCGCTTGGCGGGCAAACCCGCACGACCCTGTGCACGCGGGGCGACATCGGCGGCGTGCCTGTGGTGCGCGCCGACGATCCCGACGCCCACGACGCCCTGGTGGCCGATACGTTCCTGCGCTTCAAGGGGCTGGAGCGTCCCTACGTGATCGTCACGGAGCTGGCCCGCGGCACCAAGAAGTACGACGTGCGCATGCATGTCGCCCTGACGCGGGCGACGGTGGGCTGCGTGGTAGTGGCGACGCGCGAGGCGATCGCGGGGGACGCGCGGCTTGCGGGGGTTGTGGGCGACGGCTGAGTGCGGGGGAGCGGGGGGGTTGCGCGGTGTTGGACCGGCCGTCGCGTTGATGACTGCTTTCCCCGGAAACACTGGGGTTTTCGCAAGGCGTGTCTTTTTTACGCAACTGCCGCAGGCCGAGGCCGAGACACGGGAACCACGGAGGTAACCTATGGCAAGTTCAGCAGCATTCGGGCGCGCGTTGGTTCTGGGCAGCATTCTACTCGTTGGGCTCGGATGCTCTTCGGGGACCGGTGGAGGGGGCGCTGGGGACAACAGCTGTGAATTCGCCTTCGACGGAGAGTGCGACGAGCCCGAATACTGCGAGTACGGCACCGACAGCTTCGACTGTTCGGACTCCGCCTCCGGCGGCTCGAGCACGGGCGCAGGCGGTGGCAGTTCCAGCGGCGGTGGCTCCAAGAAGAAGCCCAGCAAGAGCGGCGACAACTCATGCGAATACGCCTTCGACCTCGAGTGTGACGAGCCCGACTACTGTGCGTACGGCACGGACACCTACGACTGTTCGAACGTCAGTGGCGCAGGCGGGTCCAGCTCCGGAACCGGCGGTTCCGCGGGCAGCCCCGGCGCGGGCGGTTCCAGCTCGGGCACGGGTGGTTCCGCGGCCAGCCCCGGCGCGGGCGGTTCCAGCGGCGGCGCCGGCGCGGGTGGTTCGGGCGGCACCGCGGGCACTGGTGGTTCGGGCGCAGGCGGATGGGGCGCGGGTGGTTCGGGCACTGGTGGTGTGGGCGCGGGCGGGAGCAACAGCTGAACTAGCCTTCAACGGAGAGCGCGACGAGCCCACTTGGTGCGCCCACGGCAACTGCACACTGCGCAGGTGCAAGCCGGCGCGGCGGAACTCGCGGGTGATCAGCCCACGGGGACGACTTTGGACGACATGCCGTCGTTGGTGCCGGCTTTGCCGCCGATGCCGGGAACGCCTTGCCGCGCGTCTCGGAAGTCTTGGCCTCACAGTGCGCGATTCGCGAAGCGGGACCACCGTGAGTGCTCACCCAACCGCGAGGACCTAGTTGGAGGAGATTTACTAAATTCACCGGATGCTCCATGTGGTAAAATTGGTGCATTTAGTAAACCAAGGGCAGTGAGCGTCTTTACTAAATCAGCCATCTTTACAACGCGATCCAAGTCCTTCGTCGAGACTTCACCGACCCCGATAGTGTGGGGCCTCGACGCGTGGCCGAATTCATTGCTGGTGCGCCGGACGACGCAATACAGGCCGACGTCGTGGGCTTCATCGTGGACCTGCTCCATCGGATCGATAGTCCGGGTTGACGCGCCGATGGCGTGAGCAGCGGCGGCTTTCTTTGCGATACCCACGCAACTCGGCCGCCGAGCATCCGACAGGACCGGGCTGCGAGAAGCCCGCCGATGAAGAACCCGCACGATCACCTGTTCAAACGCATCTTTTCGGTGCCGGAAAACGCAGAGGGCGAGCTGCGGCACTTGCTGCCAGCGGCAGTGAACGAGCGCATCGACTGGAGCACGCTGACGAATCTCGACGTGCGCTTCACGGACGCCGACCCAGCGCAGGAAGCGGATGTGGCGTTCTCGGTGCAGCTGGATGGGCGCGAGGTGCTGCTGTACCTCCTGCTGGAGCACCAGAGCACGTCGGATCCATGGATGCCGCTGCGCTTGCTGCGCTACATGCTCGAGCTTTGGCATGACTACCTGAAAAAGCATGAGGGCGCGACCCGGCTGCCTGCCATCGTGCCGATGGTGGTGCACCACAGCCCGGCGGGCTGGACGGCGCCGATGCAATTCGCCGAGTTGCTCGACCTGGACGCGCACGGCCTTCAGCTGCTGCACCACGGGATCCCCAACTTCCGGTATCTGCTCGATGATCTGTCCCACGCGCGCTCGGAGGAGCTGAAGCAACGAGTGATGACCGCGATTGGACGCCTGACGCTCTTGGGGCTGAGCCGATCGCGGCAAAAAATCGACCTATTGCCGCAACTCCAGGCCTGGCAAGACCTGATCATCGAGGCGACTGCGGCGCCTAACGGCGTAGCGGCAATGGCGGCATTGGTGCGCTATATTCTGGCGGTGACGGAGACCGACCCCAAGCGCACCCACGAGTTTTTTGGGCAACTAGGCCCGAAGGAGGAGCTGGCTTTCATGACGGGTGCGGAGATGTTGACGGAAGAGGTGCGCA
>CBDUPW010000487.1:0-4430 GCA_965369205.1 uncultured Polyangiaceae bacterium
CCGCTCGAATGGTGGATTGCTCGCAGCAGTAGCAATCGCGCAGAGACCGGATTTGTTCCGTGCGGTGGTCAGCAGCGTGCCCCTAACGGATATGCTGCGCTTCGACCGATTCCTCATCGCCAAGCTCTGGGAGTCCGAGTACGGCTCACCCTCGGACCCGACCCACTTCCGCTGGCTGCACGCGTACTCGCCCTATCATCACGTGCGGCCAGGCACGCGCTACCCCGGCGTCTTGCTCACGACCGCGGAAGGCGATACCCGAGTCGACCCGATGCACGCGCGCAAGATGGCAGCTGCGCTGCAGCACGCCAGCGCGTCGGGCTATCCGGTGCTGCTCAGGACTGAAATCGAAGCCGGCCACGGCCAAGGAAAACCCACGCGAATGGTCGCCGAAGAGCAGGCCGACATTTATGCGTTCCTGCTCTGGCAGCTCGGCCAAGCAAAGCTGGAGTGAGCCCCGGCGCCCTCGAAATACGTTGTTATTGCTCGGATTTACTGCCGGCGCCTATTGTCCAACATTTGGCGTTGATTGTTGGACAATAGGTGATTACAACGCCTGCCGTGAGCAAGAGTGGTCGCTCCCGGATCTCTTCGATCCCTCCGCCGCGGGCGCGGAGGCAGCGCGCGGTTCGACGACCCCGCCGCACCGAAGAAGTTGCGGAACAACTCAAACGCCGCATCTTGTCCGGAGCCTTCGCTCCGGGTGAAAAGATCCCCGCAGAAACGGCACTGGCCGACGAACTCAAGGTGCATCGCTTCACCGTGCGTGAAGCCATGAACCAACTCGAGCAGATGCACCTGATCGCGCGTCGGGCCGGCGTCGGTACCGTCGTTTTGGACTACGGCGAACACGCAGGGGTCGAAGTCGTGGAGTACCTCGCCGTCTCAGCCGATGGTGTCGTCGATACCAAGGTGCTTTCTGATCTCTTGGAGTTCGCTCGGGTTCTGGGCGCCGAGATCGCCGGGCTCGCGGCCGAGCGCCGCAGTGAGGAAGACCTCAATCGCCTCGAGATGGCAGTCCTGAAACTCAAACGTGAGACCGGGCTTAGCAAGCTGCTCTGGCTCGACTTTGAGCTGCATGTCGCGCTGGCAGCAGCGGCAGACAACCTCGTGCCACGACTGCTACTCAACGGTATTCGGCGCCTGCTCGAGAAGTACACGCCGTATCTCGAAAGCTTGTGGGTTTCCCCGGGCTCGATCATGAGCGGCTACCAAGATGTCGTCGCAGCTGTGGGCGCTCGGGACGCCGACCGCGCGCGCGGCTTGATGCGCGACGTCTGGACCGAGCGGCACGCACGGTTTGTCGCGTCTTTTTCTGATTCCACCGGGGCTTCGTCGGCTGTGACGAACTCCCCCTGACCGCAAATCCCTATCTGACAACTCAAAGGAGAATCAATAATGGCAACTGCAAAAGAAAAAATGGACGAAGCCGCGGGCAAGATCGAAACCAACAAGGAAGCCGCGCAAAGCATCGGCGCCGTGTACAAGTTCGTGCTTGCCGGAGACGGCGGCGGCACTTGGGTCATGAACCTGAAGGACGCCCCCGGCGTGACCGAAGGCGAGGGCGACGCCCAGTGCACCATCAAGATGGCCGCCAGCGACTACGTCGACATGGTGGAGGGCAAAGCCAACGGACAGCAGTTGTTCTTCAGCGGTAAGCTGAAGATCGAAGGCGACATGGGATTGGCCATGAAGCTGCAGAAACTGACGGACGTCCTAAAGTAAACTGCCCCATGGTTTCGAGAGTGCGCCCGCAAGAGCACACTCTCGAAACTTTCACTTCAAGCACCGATGAGCCTGGACGATCTGCGCAAACGCATCGACGCACTGGACGATCGCATCGTCGACTTGCTCGATGAGCGGGCCAGCCTCGCTGACGCCATCGGACAACTGAAGACGGAAACGGCTGCGGCAGCTCACGATCCCGAACGGGAGCGGGCGCTGCTGGCTCGCCTGGAGCAGCGGGTGGCGCAGCGGGGCGGGCATTTCCCGCCGTCGGCCCTGCGCTCGGTGTTTCGAGAAATCATGAGCGCCTGCCTGGCCCGGCAGAGCGCCCTGGAGATCGCCTTCTTGGGCCCAGTCGGTACGTTCACTCACATGGCAGCGCAGCGAGGATTTGGCCTCGCGGCTCGCTACGTCGAGTGCGCCACGATCCCCGCGGTATTCGACGCCGTGGAACGAGGACACGCCCGTTATGGCGTCGTGCCCATCGAGAACTCTACGGAGGGTGGCGTCACTTTCACTCTCGACGAATTGTTCGTTCGCGATGTGTGCATTTGGGGCGAGATCGAGACGAGCATATCGCAGTGTCTGGTGCGCCGTGGCACCGATCTGCAGGGTGTGCAGCGAGTACACTCTCACCCACAAGCTCTGGCGCAGTGTCGCAACTGGCTGGGCAAGAATCTGCCTTCCGCACAGTGGGTGGTTGCGCCTTCTACAAGCGCTGCGGCGCGCTTGGCGGCGGACGATGAAGCGAGCGTGGCAGTGGCGAGTCGACTCGCCGCAGAGTTGGCGGGATTATCCGTCGTGCGCGAGAACATCCAAGACCGCGCCGTCAACGTGACGCGCTTCGCCGTCTTGTCGCTGAGTGGGCAGGACCGGACCGGAAGCGACAAGACCAGCATTGTTTTTTCGCTCAAACACGAGCGCGGAGCGCTGCGCCGGGCGCTGACGCACCTGGAAAACGCGGGCCTCAATCTGACCCGCATCGAATCCCGACCCCACCCCGAGGCACTCTGGGAGTACCTTTTCTTCACGGATTTCGAAGGGCATGCCCTGGATCCCGCCGTCACAGACGCGCTCGCGGCACTCGAGCTGGAAGTCGGCGCGCTGAAAACATTGGGTAGCTACCCGCTGGGCCCCCATGCCCAGCCGAAGGCCGCGCCGTGAGCTTTACCGGTTGCCTGCCTCGACGTAGGATCCGCACGAGCGCAACTACATGACGGACGGGCACAAACTGGGCAACACCCTGCCGGGCGGCGCCGGGAGCGCGCCGACCTACGCGCTGGTACACGGGCGCCGCACCATCCCCTTGCCCGAGGGCGAGCTCTTGATCGGACGCGGAACAGATTGCCACGTTGTTCTGGACAGCGCCCTCGTGTCGCGCCGCCACGCCAAGCTGCTGGTGACCACGGACGGCGTGGTGCTCGTGGATTTGGGAAGCATCAACGGAGTCAAAGTCGACTCCCAGGCGATCTCTGGGCGCCGGCTCCTCAAGATTGGCGCCCGTATCAGCGTGGCGGACGAGCTCTTGGAGCTCGTTCGGCTGGACGACGAGCGACGCAAGTCCATCACCGCACCCGAACTGCGCCGCGCAGCAACCCTCGATCTTCGCCTGTCGGACCAAGACGAGGAGACAACCATGGCGCGGCGCCGCCAAGACCGCTTCGCTCTGCTGGCAGGGCTCGTTGACAAGGCATTGGCGCTTGGGCGCGGCGCGGAAGCCGAGCAACTACTGTCCGGGACGCTGGCGGAAGTAGCGAGTGACGCAAAAGCAGGCCGCCTCGCGCCGGACCTGGCTGAGAAAGCGGCGCGCTATGCGCTGCTCCTGGCCGGCGCCACCAAGAAGGCCGGATGGATCGACTACATTATCGGCGTGTATTCCAGTCTGAATCGGCCGCTACCTTTGGATATTGTGGACGAATTGCACGGCCTGCTGCGCCGGATCCCCGGCGTGAGCCGCAGCGGATTCGAGCGCTATGTGCGCGCTTTGGCCGGTGCGTCGCTGCCCCCGACGGAGCGCTTCGCAGTGAGGCGCCTCGAGGGTCTGCTGCGTGTGCTGATTTCGAGTTGAGCTCGGCGCGACTACTTTACGATTTCGACCAACTCCACGTCGAACTGTAGCGTCGCGTCCGGAGGGATCTTCGGCGGACTCCCTCGCTTGCCGTAAGCCATGGGGCCGGGGATGGTCAGCTTGCGCTGGCCACCTTTTTTCATCCCCGGGATCCCTTCGTCCCAGCCTTGAATCACGGCGCCTGCACCCAGGGTGAACTGGAACGGTTCATTGCGATCTCGGGAGCTGTCGAACTTGGTGCCGTCGAGCAACGTGCCCGTATAGTGCACCTTCACCGTATCCCCCTTCTTGGCCGCCGCGCCTTTGCCGACCTTGACGTCTTCGGTCTGGAGTTTGTCGGTGCCCGCTTCGGCTTCGGCTCCGAGCTCCGGCGCGGCGCTCGATTCGGCGCTCGCCACCGGCTCGGGGGTCGCCGTCGCCCGCGGCCGCGACTCCGGCTCAGGGACTTTGTCGCATGCAATGAGCAGGGGTAAGGAGAGACTGAGGAGAGCCAGGCTACGTTTCATGGGTCCGGGCCTACAACAGGTACCCGCGTATGCCAACGACGCGATCTGAGCGCTGTCACCCAGCGCTGGTGTAAGCTGCGCTCCGTGGCAAGAAACCGGCGCCCGTGGGCTAGGTGGCTCGCCGGCACGGC
>CBDUPW010000488.1:0-4373 GCA_965369205.1 uncultured Polyangiaceae bacterium
TGCTCGCCGCGGGCAAGGCGCTGCGTGCGGAGGTCGAAAATGGCCGCGCCGTGTTCCGCGACAAGCTCGCCGCCAAAGAGCAGAAGAACTACACCGTGCGCTATCGCTCACGCGGCACCGAGCGCTGGAGCTACCACTTGACCGCGGGCACCGGTCGCGTCGACGGCTTCGAGCTCAACTTGAAGACGGACTTTGCTGACGTAGACTTTCCGAGCGGATCCATCTCCCCATCGGCGCACCAAGCCACGGCGGGTGGTTGGACAGGCGCGTGGAAGTTTTCCAGCTTGGTCGCCAGCACGCCCATCGGCGTGGAGATGCCGCAATTGCTCAACCCTGGGCCCCTGGCATCACGCATCACCTTCTTTGCGCCGCTATCGCTGTTGTTCTTCTTTTTCGTCGTGGCGATCATGGCGACTGCGCAGAAGCGCGCCCTGCACCCGCTGCACTACTTTTTCCTGAGCTGCGCCTTCTTCGCCTTCCACCTGCTCTTTTCCTATCTGGTGGATCACGTTGCCGTGGGTCCGGCCTTTGCGCTGAGCGCGGGAGTCAGTGTGCTCTTGGTGGTCACGTACGCGCGCCTGTTCGTGGGCTGGAAGTTTGCGCTGCGCGAGATGGGTTTGGCGCAGGTGATCTACCTGGTGTTGTTTTCGTTCACCTTCTTCTTCGATGGCTACACGGGGCTATCCGTGACCGTGGGCGCCATCGTGACACTCTTCGTCGTGATGCAAGTCACCGGCCGCAAGAGTTGGCGCGAGCTGCTGGGCGAGGGCGAAGAAGAACCGGCTCCGCGTTGTGCAGCTCCGTATCGCTGCGGTGTGCCGGCAATCGAAGAAGCTGGCCCCGCCGAGTAAGCCCGCCTGGAAAGCCGCGCGGGGGGGGCGCGGCCTTCGGGAGGCGCTGGGCCGGGCGTCCCGCCCCGGAACCACAAGATGCAAGGCCCGGCTGCTCTGTTCGTGGCCTGGGCCGTTCCCTGGCGGAAAAAGAGCCGCCCCCAGCCTTGACACTTAGATGCGTTATACATATATGTAATATGTATCTAAGATGATCAGCGAAAAACAGTTTCTCCGCGCCTACGACGCCAGCGCTTTTGACCGGGTTTCGGTCACCGTGGACGTGGTGCTGCTTTCGGTCGCGGACGGCGGGCTGCACGCGCTGGTGCATCGCCGCGCCGAGCATCCTTGTCGGAACAAGTGGGCGCTGCCCGGTGGCTTCGTGCAGCTGGCGGAGTCTCTCGACGCGGCCGCCGCCCGCGTGCTGCGCGACAAAGCGGGGCTAGAAGACGTATTTGTCGAACAGCTGTACACATTCGGCGAGCCGTGTCGCGATCCGCGCACCCGGGTGATCTCCGTCGGCTACTACGCCCTGGTCGACATCACGCGCTTCGAGCAAGCCCATGCCGCGCGGGAGGACGTCATCTCCGCGCAGATCGTCGTGCCCTGGAAGGGTGAACGGGGCGGCGCGGTGCAGCTATTCGGTGACCCGCAGCAGACCCTCGACGTTGCCTTCGACCACGCGGAGATCATCGGCGCGGCCGTGAAGCGCATCCGCGGCAAGCTGAGCTACGCACCGATTGGTTTCGAGTTCTTGCCGAAGCGATTCACGCTTTTGGATTTGCGCCAGGTGCACGAAGCCGTGTTGGGGCGGAGGCTGAACAAGGACTCGTTTCGTCGCACCGTGCTTGCTTCAGGCCTGGTGCGTGCAACGGGCCAGCGCGAGCGCGCCGTGGACCATCGGCCGGCGGAGCTATTCCGCTTCAATCGCAAGGAGGCGCGGGCATGAGCCTGGGTAGCACCGACGCCTACAAGCTGACCATGGCGGAAGCGGGCTACCCGCTGCGCGAGGAGTGCTTCACCTATACGCATCGTCGCGGCGGCGTGGCGCTGTTGCCCTTTGATGTGCACGCGGAAGTGCAGCGGCTCGTTCCCGTGGTGGACGCAGCTGCGTGCGATGAGCTGGAGCGTGTCGGGATCCGCCTCAGCGCGGGGACGCGCGCGGCGCTCGCGTTGCCAGACCGCGTGCGGGTGCAGAGTCTACCCAAAGGCGCGTGGTTTGCGCCCGGGGAGCCGGTCTTCAGCGTGATCGGTCCCAGCGCGCTGGTGTCGTTTTTGGAGCCGCAGTTGCTGATGCTCGCGTACCGCATCCAACTTGCGACCCTGGCGCAGGTGGAGCCGGGGCGACTTGCGGCGGAAGTGGGCGTGGTCAGCTGCGCGGAGCAGCGGGAGATTGTGCTTTCGTGTTTGGATGGGGTGCGGGTGGCGGCGCCGCAAGTGCGCGTCGACGCCGAGGGGTACCGCGAGCGCGTGTTCGAGCGGGCCAGCGCCCTGGTCCGCTGTGTGGAGGATCCGGCGCGGCTGTTCGAGATCGGGTTGCGTGCGGCGACGTGCCTGGAGCAACATCTGCTCGCTCTTGATGCATGCAAGTGCGCGGGCATCACACGGACCAGTCACGTGGGCGGCGCGCGCACTCTCGGGCTTGGGGCCGTGGGCACGATGGGCCACGAGCACGTACAGCGCTTCTTTTCGGACTCAGTGGCGTTCGCGGCCATGCGGGATCGGGTGCCCGGGCCCGTGAGCTACTTGCTGGACACCTTCGATACGCTGCGCTCGGGTTTGCCGGCGGCATATGCGCTGATGCAAGCGCGCGGCACCAGCGACAGTGTGCGCTTCGATTCGGGGCACAAAGAGGCGCAGCTGCGCGCTGCCGTGGCGCTGGCCCGGGCTCAGGATCTCGAGCCCACGCTGATCTTGGAAGACGGCTTCGACCTGGAGCAGACGGTGCAGTTCGAGGGATTGCGGCGGGAGCTGGGCTGGGCTGCGGCGCAGCAGCTCTACGGCTACGGCGGGTACCTGGTGTCGGGTCCCGCCGCCGGAACGCTCAAACGCGATCGCGTTGCGGCGGTGTTCAAACTCACTGAGACTGGCGGGCGCGCGTGCATGAAGTTCGCGGATGCTCCTGGGGGACAGAAGCAGAGCTTGCCGGGGCGACCGGTGCTGTTCCGGCGCGTCGCAGGAGAGGGGAGTACGAGCATGATTGGACAAAGCGGCGAGCTACCGCCGCCGGGTATGCGGCAGCTCACGGAGGCCGATTCGCCCTTCGGGGAGCGACCGAGCGACGCTCGGCCCGAGCTGAGTCCTGCGACGCAAGCATTAGTACGCGCGCTCACTGTGGCGCGGGATCGGCGGCTGGCGGAGGTGCACGCATGAACGCGCCGCCCGAATACTTTCGTGCCGAGGATGCCGGCGCGCTGTACGTCGAGCGCGCCGACCGGGTGATCGCTGCGGGGCGCGCGCGCGCAAGGCAGGGCATGCCAGCTGCGTCCCAAGACACCCAACGCGTTTGTGTCTTCGGCATCGACATGCAGGTCGGCTTTTGCTTGCCCCAAGGCAGCTTGTTCGTGCCGGGCGCCGTCGCGGACACCAAGCGTGCTCTGGGCTTTGTGTACGACAACCTTTCGCAGGTCACGAGCGTCGTGCTGTCCCAGGATACGCACAGCTTGGGGCAGATTTTCTTCGCAGACTTCTGGCTCGATGGCAGCGGCGCGCATCCGACGCCTTTCACTGTGATCAGCCACAGTGATGTGGTCAAGGGGCGCTTCCGTCCGCGCTTCTTTCAGGAAGAAGCGCTGGAGTACTTGGACAGACTGCAGCGGAGCGGTCGCTACCAGCTCACGATTTGGCCCTACCACACCCTGCGCGGCGGTCCGTCTCAGGCCATCGTGCCGGCGCTGCTCGAGGCGGCGCTGTATCACGGAGCTGCTCGAGACACGCGACCGCTGTTTGTCGAAAAGGGCACGGCGCAGCTTACGGAAAACTACTCGGTGCTCTCACCGGAGGTGCAGCAGCTTGCGGGAGCGCAGCTGGGCCGGTTTGATGAAGCGCTATTCCAGACGCTGATGGAACACGACCGGATTTATGTGATGGGACAGGCCAAGTCCCACTGCGTGCTGTCCACGCTGCGCGATTTGGCGGCGCGGGCGGAGCAATTGGATCCGTCGCTACTCGCGAAGGTGCACGTGCTGGTGGACGCGATGAGTCCGGTGGCGCCGCCGCCCCTCGACCCGCTGCCGCCAAGCTTGGACTTTCCGGCGCTGGCCGAAGCCGGGCTGCGTGAGCTTGGGGAGCGCGGCATGCGCTTGGTTCGCTGCGCAGAGGGGATCGACCTAGAGACGTCCGGCGCGGCCACACCCGGGCGCGCTCCGGCCAGCGCGGGGCGCCGTGCCTCGAGTTCGTCCCGGATTGCGGGAGCGGCGGCCCCACCGGCGCCAGTGCGACGGGCTGGGAGCATGTCTGCGGTGCTGCTCGAAGGCGGACAGGTGGCTTGCGCCACGGCGCCGAAGCCGGTCAGGCGCAGCACGATTTCCGCGAGCACCAGCA
>CBDUPW010000489.1:0-4313 GCA_965369205.1 uncultured Polyangiaceae bacterium
TCAGACACAGCGCGATGTTCAGGGCGTTCATGACCACAGCGCTGACGAGATGCACGTGCGTCTTGCCGATGCCGTCGAAAAACGACTTGAAGGAAAACGTCATCGCCATGCTGACGATGCCCAGCAAGCGCCAATTGAGGTACTCCGTGGCCGCCTGACGCACCTCGGGAACCTTGATCAACACCTGGAGGATATGGGGGAGGGAGAGATAGCCGACGACGGTGAAGGCCACCCCCGCCACCAAAGAGAAGAACCAGGAGTTGACCAGAACAGCGCCGGCATCCTCGGGGTTCTTTTGGGCGAAGCGCCGCGCCGCAATCGCTTGGGTGCCCACGGAAATCGCCGAAAGGGATCCTCCGAACATCCACAGCAAGATCAACGATGGCAGCAAGGCCGCTTGGGCGTTCGACGACTCCGGACACGGCAGCCACGAGAAGAAGATGATGTCGATCTCGTTGACGATGCTCTGAGTCAGCATCGCCACGACGGTCGGCGTCGCCAAGCGCAGCACGGCACGGTACGGCGAGCCTTCGGTGGCCACGCGCAGGCCGCTGGGGTTGGGGATGGTGGCCATGGGGGCGTCGGACGCTTGCTACGTGAGCCCGGGTGCTCCCTCGGCTGCGTCCCGCATCGGGGTCCACGTAGGCGAGCGGCGTTATCGCGGACTTGTCGGCGTCAGGAAAGCAAAATGGGCGGCAGGCTCAGGGCGATCTCCATGAAATCGCGCACTTAGCCGTGCCGCCCGGGCGGATCCCCGCGCCTCAGCGTTGGGCGAGTTGGGTGTCGGTCCCGGTCAGGGCCCGCAGCATCTGACGCGCTTCCTCGTGGCCTGGCCGCTCGGTGAGCAGCGCATTCAGCGTTTCGATGGCGCCCTTGCGCTTGCCCACGGCGCGTTGCATGCGCGCGAACTGCACGCGACTCTCGGGGGTCTTGTCGATGGCAGCCCACTGCCGGGCAACGCGGTGTGCTTCGCCCCAGCCCTTCATGGCCACGGCGGCTTCGCACCACGCCTTGAGCACTCGGGTGTCCTTGCGGTGGTTCTTGCCCAACCGACGGAGCTGGTTGAAGCCCTTCACCTTCTGCCCATTCGTCATCAGGTCCTGGGCTTCTTGGATCTTGCCCTCGATGTCGTCACCGGCCTTCTCCTCTTGAGCGGGGGCGGCGGCGAACAGCTCCGCGGGCGCAGCGGACGCTTCGGCTTTCTCTGGCTCGGCCTTTTCGCCTTCCTTGTCGGAACTAGGCGCTTCGTCAGCGCTCTCCGGGCTGCTGCCCGCGGCGACGGCTTCTTCGGCGTCTTCGCTCTGATCGGATTCTTCGGCCTCGGGATCGGCTTGTTCCGCGCTGGTGTCCGCGGCGGCCGTCGCCGCTGGAGCCTCCTCGTCCGGCCCTTCGCCGGGCAGTGCCTCGGAGTCGGCGTCTTCAGTCAGCGCGGCGACCGTTTCCGTTTCGGCAGGCGGCGCGCCCTTGAATTTCGCGATCACCGGCGCAGCAAGGGCCATGGCCCGGGCGCGTACGTCGGGCTTCTGCGCGGCAACGGCAACGGCGGCGGAGAGACCGGCGGTCAGGGCGACCAGGGCAGCAAAGCCCATGCGACGGCGGCGGCGACGCAGGCGGTCCGGCTCTCGCAACGCGGCTTCGAGAGCGGCACGCATTTCGTCGGCGCTTTCGAAGCGGGCGTCGGGGTCTTTGTCGAGGGCACGGAGAATCGTCTGGTCGACCATCTTGGAGAATCCTCTCTGTTTTGCCCGTTCGCCTAATGGCTCGACGGGGCTTTCGTTCTTGGCTTCAATCAGGGCCACGAGCGTGGCTTCAACGTGAGGCAGTCGTCCGGTGAGGAGCTCGTAGAGCACCGCACCCAACGCATAGATGTCGCTGCGCGCGTCGCCGCTGCTGCCGCGGGCTTGCTCCGGCGCCATGTACTCAGGCGTGCCAGCGAGTCGCAGCGCTTCCGAAGACCAGGGGCCTTCAACCGCCGTTGACGCCTTGGCAACGCCGAAGTCAAGCAGCTTCACAGCGCCGCTCTTAGTGAGAAACAGATTGGCCGGCTTGATGTCGCGGTGAATGACGTCCGCGTCATGAGCAGCGCTGAGGGCGCGACAGGCGTCGATCCCGATGCGCACGGCTTCACGCCAGGGCACGCTGCCGTCCCGGGCGAGCCGCTGGTCGAGGGACTCCCCATCGAGGCGCTCCATGGCGTAGAACGGGCGACCGTCGGCGCAGAACCCAAAGTCGTGCAGCGCGACGAGGTTTTCGTGACTCATGCGCGCAATGACCCGCGCCTCGCTGCGCAGTCGCTCTGCTGCAGCCACGCTCGCGGAATCGTTCGGCAGTACCTTGAGGGCGAAGCTGCGGCCCAAATCCACGTGCACCGCCTCGTGCACCACGCCCATGGCACCCCGGCCGATCTCGCGGATCAGTCGGTAACGCGTGCCCGGCAATAGCGTCGGGTCGTCGGTCTCGGGCCGGGGCGGGCTGGGGGACGGCACCAAGACGGGCCGGGGCTTGGGGATCTTTTTGGCGACTGCCACCAGGCGGGTGAATTCCGTGCGCGTGCGGGCGGGTTCCGAGGGGTACAGCCGCTGCATCAGCAGCGATACTCGGCGGCGCACGCCGCGTTCCCCATCCGGCAGACTCGGCGCACGCTTGAGCAGCGCCAGCAAGTCGTTCATGGCGTCGCGGGCGGATGCGTAGCGATCTTCGATCTTCGTCGCCGTCAGCTTCTGGATCACTGCGTCGAGCTCACCCGGACCATCCACGAGTTGCGCAATGGGCGTGGGTGAGCGGCGTCCCTCGGCGACGGCCGCGAGATGCTCCGACGATTCGCCCGACAAGAACCGCCGGCCGGCAAGGAGCTCCCAGAGCATGACGCCGAAGGCGTAGATATCCGCCGGGATCCCCCCGGGCGTGTGGTTCGCCACTTCTGGCGCTACGTATCCGGGCTTGGCAAATACGATGCCCGCCACCGTGTGGCAGCGTCGGTTTTCTCCGCGAGCGGTGCCGAAATCGATCAACTTGATGTCACCGCCGTAGGCGATCATCACATTCTGCGGGCTCAGGTCCCGGTGCACGATCTCCAAGGGGCGACCGGAAGCGTCCGTGCGTTCGTGCACATGGGCCAGCGCGTCGGCCATGGCGATGCCGATGGCGACCGCTTCGGGCCACGTCACTCGAGCGGAGAGCTGACCCGCCCGGGTGCGGACCTCGCCCAAGTTTCGGCCCTCGATGTGCTCGACGACGACGTAGGGCTTGCCCTCTTGGTCCTGGTTCGCCTCGAGGATCTGGGCGACTCCAGGGTGGTGCAGCTGCGCCTGGATGCGGGCCTCGTCCAGAAAGCGCGCCAGGAACGACTTGTCGTCAGAATGCTCGCGTCGGATGATCTTGACGACGCAGGGCCGCTCCGCCCCGTCGATGCTACCCGCTGCCGCCAGGAAGACTTCGCCCATGCCCCCGCGAGCCAGTTGGCGGAGTAGTGTCAGCCGACCGAAGGGCCGGGGCAGCTCCGTGTCTGACTTTTTTTCTTTTAGTTTCGGTGGTTTACGAGACTGACCGGGCTGCGACATGGGGCCATGGTGCCAATGTAGGTAAAGGTGGCCAACTAAACGACATCAAATACCCAAGACCCCAGACGGAATGCTTCGGGCGCTTGGCGGGTTGAGCTGACTGCGGTGACGAGTACACTGCCCGCCTTCATGGCGACCCCCCGTCAGAGCCTGAGCTCCCGAGTGCGCGCGAAAATCGCGCTGGGGCTCAGTGTGTTCGCGGTGTTGGTCGCCCTGCCGGCCTCGGCATGGGCCGCAGTGCCCATGTGCGACGAAAGCGCGCAAAGCATCGCTGCGCCGTTTCCGATCTTGCCGTCCCATAACGGCGCCATCGACGCGCTGCCGTGCGAAGCCCCGGATTTCGACGGAGCGGGAGAAGTGCCGTTACGGCAGCAAGACCGCGCCGCGGATGTGCTGATCTCCGTGGAGCGCGTCGTTCCGATGCCCTCCCATTGGGTTCCGAAGTCGGAACGCACGCGGGTCGCAGTGCCGCGCGCAGCGGGCTACCGCTGTCCGAGCGAGCATCGGCAGAGCGTATACCGCCCCCCGCGCTGACAGCGCGCGTGGCCCGCGCCACGCGTCAACAACAGCGACCACGTTCATTGGCGTGGCTTCCAATCACTTCTGGTTGGAGGCGCGCTGCAGACTTGATTTGTAAGCAAACTAGATTTGTAGGAGATAGAGAAAATGAATAAGGGAACAGCCATCGTCGGCTTCTTCCTCTGCTTCATGGCAGGGATGGGCTTGATGTGGGGCATCGATCGCAGCAAAGGC
>CBDUPW010000490.1:0-4293 GCA_965369205.1 uncultured Polyangiaceae bacterium
CGCCGATCTCATGGTCGACGAATTGTTCGCCGACGCACCTGCCTTGGGCGCGGCGTTGATCTGTTCGCGCGTGAGCCGCTACGTGTGTGATTTGAATCGCTCTGAGCAGGACGTCGACGGCCGCAGCGTCGCCGGTGGCGGTGCAGCGCCGTTCCCGCACGGACTAGTCTGGCGCGCCACGACCGACGATCTGCCGGCCCTCAGCCGCCCCTTGAGCCGAATCGAGTTCGAGCGCCGATTGCGGGAGATCTACCGGCCCTACCACGCAGCGCTCCAGCGGCTGCTCCTGGCGGCGCGGGATCGCTTCGGCTACGTGATTCTGCTCGCCGGGCACTCCATGCCCAGCCGAGGCCGACGCGGCCACGCCGACCCAGGACGGGTGCGCGCTGACGTGGTCCCGGGCACGCAAGGACGAACCACCGCCTGCGACGCCGTGATCGACTGCGTCGAGCGAATCGCCCTCGCCCGGGGCTTTAGCGTGGCCCACGACGAGCCCTACCGAGGCGGATACACCACTGCGACCTACGGAAAGCCAGAAGACGGGGTGCACGCCGTGCAGGTGGAAATCGGCCGCAGCCTGTATATGGACGAGACGACCCTTTCGAAAAACCCAAGTGATTTCAGTAGGGTACGCGAACTGTGCGGGGCGATGGTGGCAGAGCTGGGCGCCCTTGAGCTAGCATGAGCGGGTCTTCCCTTCCCATGGGCAGCGTAAACACAGCCGCGAGCACCGAGCGTGGGCCCACTTCCGGGGTCCACAGAGCGGTGGCGTCGCCGAAGCCGCTGTTGGCCTCCGAGGTGCTCCGAGAAGAGCTGGCGCCGTTGCGGCCGCTCGCGCCTCGCTGCCGGATTTGGTTCGCGGGGCTGGCGGTAGCGATCGCGCTGCTGGCGGTGGCCATGCGGGCCGGATTGGGGGCGCCGGCGCTGGGTGCCGACGACGCGACCCTGGGCTTTTCCGCTGCGGGCGCCTTACTTGCCATCGCCGTCCTTCCGTTCCCCTACGCGGCCCGCGCGGCGCTAGTCGCGATCGTGGGCATCGTGCTGATGGTCCTGGGCCTCCGAGGAGCAGGCCCGCTGGCCGGTCTGGCCGTGGACGGAAGCTGGCTGCGCGGAACCGCGCGGTTGACGACGATCACCCTGCTGCCCGCCGCGCTGTTGTTCCGGGCGCACTACCGGGCCTATGCCCGCGCCCGCCATTTGCTCATTGCTGCGTTGGTGTTCAGCGTGCCGTTCATCGTGGTGCAGACCATTTTGGCGCTCGACCCGGGGGCAGGCAGCATCACCCGGATTTCCGCGATCGTGGGCATCGCGGTGGTGTGTTGCTCGCTCTTCGGATTCATGGGCGAGGGCACCACGGGCTTGAGCGGCGTCTGGGCAGGGCTGCTCTGGGTGGTGCTAGCGGGGGAAATCGGCCTACGAGAGTTCTCGGTGCTTGCGGACCTGCACAGCGGCTACCTGACCTACGCCACGACGGCCGTCGGCGTCCTCGCGGCGGGAGTCTTGACGAGTTTGGGGGTATTTCAGCTGGGTGCGGCCGGTCTAGCCCCGGAGGCCCGACGCCTCTCTCTACCCGGAAGAGCGGCCCCAGAATCGGGCGCGACGGGTAATCCACCGCCGGTTGCATAGGTGGGTTGAACAGCCGCGGGTCTTGAGCTAGGTTCCGCCCCCTAAAAATGGCACGTAGCGAGATCACCGGTCAGCGGCGCATGCGCGCACGCAACGTTTCCCACTCGAACATCAAGACGCCGCGTTGGCAGAACGTCAACGTGCAGCGGCGGCGCCTGTGGGTGCCAGAGCTGGGGCGCTTCGTGACGCTCAAGCTCACCACCAGCGAACTGCGCACCGTCGACAAGATCGGCCTGGTGGCATTCGCAAAAAAGCACGGCCACGCGCTTTGAGCAGTGCGTCGGAGCTAACCGACGCGCTGGACTTCTTTGCTCGCCGGATCCCGACGCAGCGCCAGTCGCGCCGCGCTGTCCGCGACTAGGCGCGCACTCCCTGGTGTCGCCATGACTTCGATCCAGGCGCCTTTCTCGTCGGATAGCAGCCCGATAGCCGCGGGCGCTGCGATGCAGGCGCCAGGGGCAACCCGGCGTTCGCCCCGACGCACCGGAGACCCCGCGAGGGGCACATCCAGCTCGAGCTCTTCCAGCGGGTAGCCGTCTACCAGGCGCCGATAGGTGAGCGCCGCCAGCTGGCCACGCACATCAGCAGCGATCACCGCCGCCCCCGAGCCGAAGGCTTCCGAATCGGCGTCTTCGCCGTCGGGCTCCCACGGCGTCACAAACAAGCTGCCGCCTGAGTGCGCGACGGCAATCGCCTCGTGATCGACATTGCTGATTTTGCTGAAGTCCGTCGGGGTCAGGAGTCCGCCTTGACTCGGTCCTGCGATGCGCAGCATGGAACGCACAAAGCTGGTCTCGGCAAAGGTCGCGGCACCACTGCTTCGCACTTGGCGCAGCAGTCCCGCCCGCGCTTCGGCGCCCGCGCGAGTCGCCCGCTGGATCCCCGTGCGTAGGATGCTGGTCAGTGACTGACCGCCGTCGTAGGCGTACGCCACCATTGCGGCTGGAATGCTCGCGGGAACCGCGATGCGTGCCTGATCTGGCACGGCGTCTTCAGCCTTCACGCCCCGGGGACGTTTGATGCCTTGGCCTGGCTGTCGCAGGCGACCGTCGAACGCCCGGGCTCCCCTGCCCGTGCCCCCCACCAGAATCGAAACCGGGCCGAGCAACACACCACCATAAGCGCCGGCCGCGGCAAAGAAGCCACAGAGCACCGCGCCCGTCGCCGACCCGCTCGCAGCGAGGTAGTCATTGGCCGCTTCTTCGACGATGGGATCGGTTGCAGTTGCGAGTGAACGACTCATGACTCTTCGTCCTCGTCAGCTAGAGGCTCCACGTCCTCGTCAGTTAGCATGGCCCGCAGCTCTTGGGCGACGCCGAACGCGCCCCGCCCATCGAGGACCACATACGCCGCTTCGGCATCTTCCAGGCGGTCAGCGATGCGGTCAGCAGCGCTGGCGGAAACGCGCCCGCCGTGTCCCAGCGACTTGATGCGAGTGTACACCACTGGCCCCGGAGCCGCGTCCTCCCGCGACAGGTCGTGGGCCACCAAGACTCCCACTTGCTCGGCGACGGCACCGGCCGTCTCTGCGTCGAATAGGCCGGCAGGCTCCCAGACCAGCCGACGACCGTCGAAGCTTCGGATCAGTGCGGCCAATCGCTCCGTGGTGCGCGTACTAGGGCGCACGCTAGCAGGTGTACGTAGCAACAAGATCTCAGCCGCCAGTTCGTCCGCAATGCCAAGCACCCGTCCGCGCTCATCGTCATCGGGATCTAGACTGGATAGCGTCGTGGGCAGCACCACTGAGAATGTGAAGGGATCGGGAGCTTCCTCCCGCAAGCTCTTCAATCGTTTGCGCCGCGGCGCTCGCCCCGCATCCGTAGGCACTTCCAAAAGATTGAAGCGCTCGGCGTAGCGGGCGAACTCCCCAATCAAGGTCGGACGACCAACTCTGAGCAACATATGCGTCCCCTTGTGCCAAAGCCTGCGGCGCGGGGCCAGCACGAAGACTCTAGAGCCGGGGAGCGCTGCACGGGTGGGCTGTCGTTTCGTAACCGTGCCGCCCGCTTTTCCCAGCGAAAGGCGCACTAGTCAGCGTCAAAACAGAACCACTGAGTCGGATGCGCGCGCAAGAATCGCTCCAGCTCCCAGGCCGCTTGGGCCGCAACGACTCGCAACTGCTCGCGGGACGCCCGTCGCGGCGGGCTCAGGGCTGGGCCCCCCCAGAACTCGTAGTCGAAATGTCCCACCCGACGGACAAACAGCGGCTGCACTGGAACCTGTGCCAACGCGGCGATGCGAAAGGGCCCCTCGGGCAGGCGGCTTGCACGCCCGAACATCTCCACTTCCAGCCCCCGCGTCCCCGGCGGCATTCGATCGATCTGAAACGCCACGACGCCCCCTTTACGCAGGCGGTCCAGCAGGGGTAGCGCGTCGGTAGGGCTCTTCCCCACGTACACGACCTCAACGCCGCGCTGGTTGCGCACGGCGTCGTGCACGGCGCGCGCGCCGGCGCTGGGCTCCGGGCGCATCACGATGGTGACGGGCTTGTCGAAGTCCCGCGCGAGCAGGTTCGCTGCGGCATCCCAGGCTCCGGCGTGGGCCGTGACCACAACGAGGCCGCGCTCGGACCGCAAGGCGGCCTCTTGACCGAGCTCCTTGAATCGGCAGCGCGCGCGCGCCGCGTCGGGTCGACCCGACGCCAGAGACTCAGCCAGGCAATGGGCG
>CBDUPW010000491.1:0-4286 GCA_965369205.1 uncultured Polyangiaceae bacterium
GAGGTCATCTCCAGGGATCCGGCGCCCGACAAAGTGATCGCGATCGGTCCGCTGCCCATGATGCGGGCCGCTGCGGAGGTCACCCGCGCCAAAGCCATCCCAACCCTCGTGAGCTTGAACGCGATCATGGTGGACGGCACGGGCATGTGTGGCTCGTGTCGCGTCACCGTGGACGGCAAGCTCCGCTTTGCGTGCGTGGATGGCCCTGAGTTTTCCGCCCATGGCGTGGACTTCGCCGAGCTCGAAGCCCGCCAGCGCCGGTTCAAGGGCCAGGAAGCTGAAGCCGGCGAGGACTTCGAGCGCGTATGCAACCTGGAGTTGAAGCTCTTTGACGAAGGCAAGCGCAACTACAAGAAGATCAAAGCGCTTCCGGAGAAGGCGACTGCCATGCCAGAGCGCGATGCGGGCGAGCGCGCACAGGATTTCGCCGAGGTCAGCCAGGGCTACTCCATGCAGGACGCCCTGCTCGAAGCGAGTCGTTGCATCCAGTGCACCCGCCCCACTTGCATCGCCGGTTGCCCAGTCAGCATCGACATTCCTCGCTTCATCCGACACATGCTGGTGCGGGATCTGGCGGGTGCTCGAGACGTGATTCACGAATCCAACCTCTTCCCCAGCATTTGCGGCCGTGTCTGTCCCCAAGAAAGCCAGTGCGAGGCTCAGTGCATTTTGGCGAAGAAGATCGAACCCGTGGCCATCGGCCGCCTCGAACGTTTCGTCGGGGACCATGCTCCCGAGGTGCAGCCGGAACGCCAAGAGCCGGGCAAGCTCGGCAAGGTCGCCATCGTCGGTTCGGGTCCGGCAGGCCTCGCCTGCGCGGGCGACTTGGCGCGAAAGGGCGCGGAGGTCGTGGTCTTCGAAGCGCTGCACGTCATCGGCGGTGTGCTTCGCTATGGCATTCCGTCGTTCCGACTGCCTCGGGAGTCGATTCAGCGAGAAATCAATACACTGGAGAGTTTGGGGGTGCGCTTCGAAGTGAATAAGGTGGTGGGAAAGACCTTCACCCTTGAGCAGTTGCTCGGTGAGATGGGTTTCTCGGCAGTATTTGTTGGCACGGGTGCGGGCTACCCGGTCTTCCTGGGTTTGCCAGGGGAATCCGCCGGCCAGGTGTCATCGGCCAACGAGTTCCTGACCCGAGTGAACCTAATGGGCGGCGATCGATTTCCTTATGAAGACACACCGGTGCAACTCGGCAACGACGTCGTTGTGATTGGCGCGGGCAATACCGCAATGGACTGCCTGCGCGTGGCGAAACGCTTGGGCGCGGCCAACGTGCACTGCGTCTACCGGCGCACGGAGGCAGAGGCTCCCGCCCGCCTGGAGGAGATCCGTCACGCCAAGGAGGAGGGCATCGAGTTTCACTTCCTGCGCGGACCCACGGAGATCCTGCTCGACGAGCAGGGCGACGTGCGCGGCGTCCGCTGCCAGCAGATGCAGCTTGGCGAGCCCGACGCTTCCGGGCGGCGCAGGCCAGTGGCCATCGAGGGCGAGTTTTCGGAGTTCCCGGCCTCGACAGTGATCTACGCCCTCGGCACCCGAGCCAATCCCATCGTGCCGCGCTCGGCTCCTAAGCTGACCCTGAATCAATGGGGTTACATCGAAGCCGATCCCGTGTCTCAGGCCACGAACCTGCCAGGTGTATTCGCCGGCGGCGACATTGTGACCGGAGGCGCGACGGTGATCCTCGCCCTGGGCGCAGGTCGTCGCGCCGCGCGCCACATCGTCCAATACCTGCAAAGCGAAACTTGGCCGCCGAAGCCAATGGGCACGCCCGAAGCAGCCGACGCCCCCGGTCAGGGGCGCTGTCCGCGCTGTCACGGTAGCCTGGAAGAAGGCGAGCAGTACATCTGCTGCGCGGGCCAGGAATTGGAATGGCACTGCACCAGCTGTCAGAAGGTCTACGAGGGATATGCCTTCCCCTTCGGACTGTGCTCAGCCTGCGGCGGAAAGCTGGCCCGCAAAACCGACGGCGCCAGGCAGCACACTGAAACCCAGCGCACCATCCAAGAGGCGCTCGAAATCGAGCTGGGAGGCATGTCCTTCTATCGCCGCGGCGCAGAACTTACGGACGACCCGGAACTCGAGACGCTGTTTCAGAACTTGGCCGACATGGAGCAAGAGCACATCGCGATCCTCGCGCGCCGCTACCACGTGCAGCCGCCAGAGCCCGAGCGCGTGACGCTGACTCCGGAGGTCTCCGCGCTCTTCGCCGGCCACAAGACGGTACCGACCACGCCCCTTGAAGTGCTCAAAGTCGCGCTCAGCTTGGAAAAGCGCGCCCGTGACTTTTTCGCTGAGCGCTCCCAAAAGCTGCCCCGCGGCAGCGCAGCCTGGCGCTTGTGCCGCGAACTCGAAGCCGAGGAATACGAACACGTTGCCATGATCGAAACGGAGATCCAGCGACGCTCCGAAGGCCAACGCGGACTGCTTTAGCGAAGCGGCACGGGGCAGCGGTCAGGGATCCGATCCAGTTCAAGAATCGTCACTCAAACGGAACCTCGACGTCTGCACGTAGGTGCAGACTGCGGCCCGGCAGGGGGAAGCCGAGCAAGTCGAGCTCGCGCTGATCGAAGAGGTTGTCGAGGGCGCCGCGCAGCACCAGCAAGTCGCTGAAGAAGGCCAGCGCGACGTCCGCGCTGACCACTTCGGAAGCGGGCAAGACGACGAGGCCGGCAGGATCGGCAACGCGGCTTGCGCGGGTGCGTAGCGAAGCGCCGATTTCTGCTCGTGAGAATTCAGGTGCTTTCGGGCTGGCGTAGGCCGCGACGCGGGCGAAGCTGGTCAAGCGCGACTGAAAGGGCAAGAGATCGTTTTCAGTGAGTCGATCCTCGCTCACGTCCCGGGGCTCGGTCGCCGTGACGGCAACATCGACGAGCACGTGGCGGAGGGCGTCGGCGCGGATGGCAAGCTCCGCACCGAGTATCTGTGCGGCCCCGATGTTGAACGGACGCAGCGCGCCGAAGCCGGAGCGGCGGAAGGCGATCAGATCGTCGACGCGACGCGCGTAACCGGCGGCGTCGGCCTCGAATATGAAACTCGCCGACTTGGAATAGTGCGCACGCACTCCCACTTCGCCGTTCAAACTCCGCTCCGGCGCTAGGCTCGGGTTGCCCAAGGAAACGGCCGAGACGCCATATAGCTCGCCCAGGGTGGGCGGCCGCTGAGCGATGCCGACATTGCCGCGCAAATCCAAGAACGGCGCGGGCGAGAGCACGGCGCCCAGCCGAGCCCCAGGCATGGTCTCGGATCCCTCGGGGCCGCTGGCGCCCTGAGTCGCGTGGTGATCGAGGGCCGCCGCAAGCACGGCGCGCACGGATTCAGCGGGCGCGTACCCCAGGGAAAGGGAGGTGCGGCCGGTGAATCGATTGGCGTGCGCGATCGCGGCTGCGGCGCTCTTCAGCTGGGACAGCTCGTAGCGCACACCCACCCGCGCGGTCACCGGGCCCACTTCCCCGCGCCACGCGCCGCTCTGCCCCACGCGTACGCCCAAGAGCCGCGTCGACACCACTCCGAGTCCCAGCTCGCGATCCGGGTCCTCCACGGCATGGGTCGTCCACAGCGCGTCCGTGCTGAATTCGAGTTTGCATGCCTCGGCCCGCGCGCTGCAGGGTGCGCTGCCCTGGGTGCCGAAGGCAAGGCGACGGGTACGCGACCGCGCGTTGTCCGCGGGAATGATTGCGACGCCCGCCGCTCCCTGACTCCGAGTGAACGCATTGAGCGCCGTCACGAAGCGCGCGCGCCCGAGGCGCCACTGGCTGACAGACCAGACGTCGGTTTCCGCGTGGTCTGCGTTCGTGCGCGAGCGCTCCCGATCGTCGCTGGGATCGAAGCTGGTACCGCCGTCGTCGAGGTAGGAAAAGCCGTTGTCCGCCCGCGCATGCCGCACGGCAAGAGACGACGCAGCATTCGCGCCAGCGATGGCGCCCCCGGCGGAGATCGATCTTGCGCCAAAGCTCCCAACACCCACACTCGCGTTCAGCTGGGAGCGACGCGGGCGCTGCGGCTCGAATACCACCGCGCCGCCAACGCCCCACTGGTCGAGTTCGGCCGGAGTTGCGCCGCGATAGACTTCCACCCGATGCAGCATCCACAGCGGGATCCGACTCAGATCCGCCGTGCCCGTGAGATCGTCATTCAGGCGCACTTGGCCCAAATACACGGGAGTCTGAGCACTGGACGCGGCGCGCAGGGAAAGCGTGGAGAGTTCGGCGCCCGCCCCCGAGCGCGACAACTGCGCGCCCGGCAATTCGCCGAGAACTTGGCTCGCGCTGCTACCCGCGCGCTTC
>CBDUPW010000492.1:0-4285 GCA_965369205.1 uncultured Polyangiaceae bacterium
CGTATCCTGGGTGAGCACGTGCCGCCGCCCCCGCCCAACGTGCCTTCGCTGCCGATCATGAGCGGCAGCATATTCGGACCGTCGAAGCGTCGGCGCAGGGTGACCAACTCGCCGGTGCCAAGAACGCACTCGACGGACTCCACCATGTCCTCGATCTTGCCGTACAAACCGGAACACTGCCCGGCACCACGGGCGGCGATCCATCCGCCAACCGTGGAGCATAGGATGCTCGACGGGAAGTGCCCGATGGTGAAGCCCTGCCGAGCGACGTCTTCTTCCAGGGTGATGCCGATGGCGCCGGCACCAACGTCTAGCAGCGGAGCATCTCGATCGATGCTGAAACCCGCCATCTCCTTCACGTCGACTACGATAGTGCGGTCGTCCGGGTAGATCGCGCCGCAGACCCCACTGCCAGCGCCGTAGGGCACGATGGGAATGCCCTCTTGGCGAGCGAAGTTGACCAGGCGCACCACGGACTCGACGGTGCGGGGCCAAACCACGCACGCCGGCTTTCGCTCGACGCGCCCCGCGCGAGTCTCGATCAACCGGCGGGGCCAAAGATCCCGAGCGTAGGACACCCGGTCCGGCACACTTGCGCTGACCCGCAGGCCGGGAACCGCGTCTGCAACCACTCGAGGCAAATCCACTATCGGGGTTGTAGCGAACGCGGCGCGGGGCGTATACCTCTGGACGTGCAGGACTCGAGGCTTCTCGTCGTGTGCGGCTTCATCGCGCTATCTGCCTGTGGAGGAGCAGCCTCCACAGGTCCGGGCTCGGCGGCGGGGCCGGGCGCCGAGGGCAGCGCCACGCAAGGGCCTGGTTCCGAGGCGGCGGAGGAAGCCCCAGCAACTCCAGAGTCCCGCTGCCAGGACGGCAGCTGTTTCGTCTGCGGCGAGGGGCTGTGTCCCAAGGGCTTCTTCTGCGATCAGAAGGCCGCCGGCGGCCCCGCCTGTAGCTGGCTGCCGGAATGCGCGGCGCAGCCGACATGCGCGTGCGTCTCCAAAGTGCTCGCCGACGATTGCAGCTGCGCCGAGAAGTCCGGCGGCGTGTTCTGCGAATAGGCCAGCGCGCTAGGGCCGCTGCGCCAGAATGATCACGCGGGGAGAACTCGCTCCGAAGAACACCCCGGGCGTTGAGGGGTGACCGCTGGCTTCCGTCACGCGGAAACCAACGTCGTGAAGGATCTTGCCGAGCTCGTGCAATCCGTACAGCCGAATCGAATAGTTGCACTCCATGCTGCGACCGTCGTCCAAGATAAGCGATCGCTTGACGCGTAGACGGCTCGTGATGAAGTCGACGTTCATGTCGTCCATGCAAACGCAAGCGTCGCCTTCGAACCATGTTTGCCCAGGCTGGTGCGCGACAACAAAATCGCGATTGGCAACGTCGAGTAGGAACATGCCCCCAGGCCGCAGCGCTCGGAAAATGCGCTGAGCGACGTGCACGTTCTTCTCTTCCTCGAAATAGCCGAAGCTGGTGTTCCAACAGTAGATGCCGTCGAACATCTCTTCGAACGCCATCTCCCGCATGTCGCCTTGCAGTAGATTCAGTTTTTGACCGGACTGCTGTGCCACGTCGGCGGCGAGGGCGAGCTGATGCAAGGACAGGTCGTATCCCACGACGCCGTAGCCACGGCGCGCGAGATCTACGGCGTGGTAGCCGGCGCCGCAGCCGAGGTCCAGCACCACGCCACCCTTGGCGACGCCCAGGGACTCCTCGATGAAGTCGGCTTCACCGGTGACCTGGCCTTCGGTCAAGGTGCCGGCGGCACGGGCGAAGTCTTCGCCAAAAAGCTCCTCCCACCAGGCGCGGCGCGGCCTTTTTGCTTCTTCGCCGCCGGCGGCGCGTCTCGCCTCCTCGGCCTGACGCCTGGCTTCCGCCTTTTGTTGAGCAAGCTTGCGCGCTTCGTCAAAAGCGCTGCGTCGCGGGGGCGGGGGCGGCTTGGGGGCACCGTCCGCCTGGGGCTCTTCGACTTCTACGGGGACGTCAATGGCGTGTTCGTCCTCGGCGACGACTGCCTGGGGCTCTCCGGAGGCCTCGAGAGGTTCCTCGGTCACCTCAACATCCACGACCTCCGGAGGCTCTTCGGATTCTGGCGCGATGTCGTCGTCGGTCAGTTCTTCGGCGCCTTCGAGCTCTTGAGCCGTGGCAAGCGCTGCTGCGGGGGCCTCGCCTCCCGCGGCAATCAAAGGCTTGGTGACCGCCGGGGTCTCCAGAGGTGTGTCCGCAAGAGGCGCGGTGGCTGCCGGGGCTGCGACTCCTGCCCCCTCTGCGCCGCCCGCGCCGGGACCAGGCGGCGGCACGCTTTCTTTGCGCGCCTGAATGATGCGGGCAGCCTTGACCGTGCGCGAACCAGGGTCTGCGCCTTCAGAAGCGACGACCGGAGGCGGCGGGTACGACGTCGCGGCTGACGACGGCGGTGGTTCGTCCTCGGACTGTGCGCGACGAGCGGCGCGCTCAGCAAGCTCGCGATCGACTTCCTCCTGGGTCAGCGGCGGCCAAGGTGACTCCTCGTCATCGTCGGCTCGTGGGCCTTCCGCCACACGAGCCGTGGGAGGAGGCGTGTCCACGGCACTCGGCGGCTCGGACACCGGACGCGGCGGCTCGGAGACTGCCTTGGGAGGATCCGAAAGCGGACGCGGAGGATCCGAGAGCGGACGCGGCGGAGCGGAGACCGGACGCGGCGGCACGGATGCAGGACGCGGGGGCTCGGACACCGGACGCGGCGGTTCGGAGCCCCGGGGCGGCGGCTTGGACGGGCTTGTCGCAACCTCACTGACACGCACTTCGTTCGGGGGCAGCTCGATGCGCGGCGTCTTGGGCGGCTTCAGCGACTCCGGCGAGAGTTCATCCTCGACGGGCTCGGGCGGACGCACGCTAGCGCGGGCCACCGGCGTCTGAGGGATCGTGTTCCGCTTGCCACGCTTCTTTCGCGGCGGCGGGCCGCTCGCGGGCTTTTCGGGCACTGGTTCGACAGGCTCGTCAACGTGCACTTCGACTTCTTCTTCGTCGACCTCGATGTCGTAGGGATCGGGCTCGCTGTCGGGCGCATCACTCGGACGATTCGGTGGCTCAGACGCGGCGGGCGGCGGCTCCGACGAGATATCCGGGATATCGGGCGGCGCCTCGTCGTCCAGTTCGTGCTCGTCGCTCATGCCACCCGTAGAAGCGATTGGCCGTACAAAACGGGCCCAGTTTCCCGCGCCAGATGAATTCCTGGCTCGACTAGAAGCACAGCAGTAGAACCCAGGTGGAACTTGCCGACCTCGTCACCCTTCGCAAGGACTGCGGGCGGCTCGACCACGTTGTCGCCCTTCGGCACGCACGCACCTGGCACAGCGCTCACGCTGATCCGACCAACAATCGTTGCACCCACCATGATCAGCGCCACTCGGCCCAGGCCCGGAGTCTCAATGTAGATGACGACGCGGTTGTTGCGCACGAACAGCCGCGGAATGTGGCGCTCTCCTATTGAGTTCACCGGATACAGATCCCCCGGAATGCCGCGCACCAAGCCGATGGTGCCTTCGACGGGGCTGTGTACGCGGTGATAGTCCCTTGGTGAAAGGTAGACGACGGCAAAACCCCCGCCGACAAACGCGGCCGCTTCCCGTGCGCTGCCGAGGAGCTCGCTGACCTCGTATGGGCGACCCTTCACGAATACCCGCCCGGAGGACTCGACCGGCCCGCTCGATGCCAGTTTCCCGTCAGCGGGGCTGACAACCACATCCTCGCTGATCGGCCGCACGCCTGAACGCAGCGGTCTGGTGAAGAACTCGTCGAAGTTGGCGTACGGATCCGAACGTGGCGCAACTTCGCCGAGGTTGACGTCGTAAATGCGCGAATACACGTTCTGGATCGTACGCGAGAGTCCGGGCGACAGGTCTGCTTCGCAAAGCTTTCCAACCGCGTTGCTCAAACGAACGCGCGGCAAGGCACGCAGAACCTGAGCGGCAGCGAAGGTGGCAACACTCACCGGGAGTCTCGAAAATCAGGCCGCAAAGTCGGGCGTTTGATGGTAGGCGGCTGGCCCGAAAGGGTCAATTCTCCGTGCGTTTTCGTGCGCTTGCGCACAGCTCCCGCCAGGCGGGATCCGAGGGCAACCCCACACTTGGTGCGGGTTTTTGGCCTGGAGTGAGCAAACCTTGGTCCTCGCCCCGACAGGCCACCCAGTCGGAAAGGGGGTCCAGACCCAAGGCGGCATCGAATGCTTTATTTGCTTCTTTGGGCTTGCTTTTGGCGAGTCGTCGCCCATGCAGAGCGAGCCAGCCCCCGTGCGCTCCCC
>CBDUPW010000493.1:0-4272 GCA_965369205.1 uncultured Polyangiaceae bacterium
TCCGGGGAATCCGCCCGGTCCCGCGGCAACGGTGCCGCCGAGAGGATCGGCGGGTCCGCCAGGGATTGCTGCGGGCGCGGCGGGGGGCGCGGGGGGCGCCGGCGGGGCCGGGGCTGCGCCTGGCGAGGGCGGGGCGACGCCGAGCATTGTGCCCTTGAGTGAGGGTTTCGGCGCCGCGGGCGGCGCGGACGCCGGGCGCGGGGGCGCCGCAGGCGGGGCGTTGACCATGAGCATGGTGCCCTTGAATTTAGGCGCTGCAGCGCCCTTCAAGTTGAAACCGCACTTCGTGCAGGTCGTCGCCGCTTCATCGTTTTGAGTGCCACAGTTCGGGCAAAACACCATACACCTCCCGGTCCTCGCCGCAGCCGCCGGCGAGCGGCCGCAGACTACACGTGCTTCGCTCGATTTCTCAAGTCAATCGAGGGGGTGCCGGGTGCGATTGTCCCCCCCTGTGAGCGGTCTTGACACCCGAAAGGCGCGATCACTACGGTGCGCTCGCCCGGGAGCGGGCTTTTGGCAGGCACTCGGCCGTGGATCGGACGGGACGCCGCCCTACAGGACGGACGAAAATGGCGTTTACCCTCTCTGTGGAGCAGGAGCGAGAGCTCGAAGCGATCCTTTCCCGCTACCCGAATAAGCAGGCGGCGTGCATCCCCGCGCTGCATCTATGCCAAGCGGCCAACGAAAACTGGATCAGCCCAGAGGTCATCACCTTCGTTGCGGATCGGCTTGGGCTGTCCACTGCGCATGTTCAGGGCGTGGTCACCTTCTATACGCTGTTCAATCGCGAACGCCCCGGCACGCATCAAGTGTGGGTGTGCCGCACGCTTTCCTGTGCCTTGCGCGGCAGCGACAAGATCCTTGGACACTGCAAGAAACGTCTGAAGGTCAAAGAAGGTGGCACGACCAAAGACGGCAAGGTCACCTTGCGCACCGCTGAATGCCTCGCGTCGTGCGGCACTGCCCCGATGATGCAGGTCGACAAGACTTACTACGAGAATCTCACCCTCGAAGAGGTGGACAAGATTCTCGATCAGCTCGTCGCTGACTGAAGCGAAAGAGCCGAGGAACCATGCTGAAGCGAACGTCCTATCTTTCCCACTCCTACGACAACCCCGAGGGACACACCCTCGCCGTGTACGAACAAAAGGGCGGCTACCAAAGCGCGAAGAAGGCGCTGGGTATGAGCCGCGAAGCGGTCGTCGAAGAGGTCAAAAAGGCCCACATTCGCGGTCGAGGTGGCGCCGGTTTCGACTGCGGCGTGAAGTGGGGCTTCATGCCCAAAGACAGCGCAAAGCCGGCGTACCTCGTGGTCAACGCCGACGAGGGCGAACCGGGTACCTTCAAGGACCGCACCATCATGGAGCGCAATCCCCACGCGCTCGTCGAGGGCTGCATAATCGGCTGCTTCGGCGTTGGAGCGCACGTTGCTTACATCTACGTGCGGGACGAGTTGCATCTATCCAAGGAGCGGCTTTGGGCGGCTATCGAGGAGGCTCGCCAGAAGGGCTACCTCGGCGCAAAGCCCTTCGGTCGCGACTATCCGGTGGAAGTCTACGTGCACACTGGCGCCGGTGCGTACATCTGCGGCGAAGAAACCGCGCTGCTGAATTCCCTCGAGGGCAAGCGCGGCGAACCGCGGCTCAAACCACCGTTCCCCGCACAGTTCGGCGCATTCGGTTGCCCCTCCACAGTGAACAACGTCGAGACCATTGCGGTGGTGCCCACCATCTTCCAAGTCGGGGGAGAGCCCTTCAGCCGCGTCTCAGCGCTGCACGACTTCAATGACGGCGGCGCACGCTTGTTCGGAGTGAGCGGGCACGTCAAGAACCCGGGCATCTACGAGTGCGCCGTGGGTCTGACTCTGCGTGAGTTGATCTTCGATCTCGGCGGCGGGCTGAGCACTGGCACGGAGATCCTGGGCGTTATTCCCGGTGGTTCTAGCTGTCCGGTGCACCTCCCTGACGAGATCATCGACGTACCCGGCGACCCGCGCTTCGAGCCCTACAACGGCAAGAGCATCCTGGACCTGCCCTTGGGCGTGGACACCTTTCGCGCCGTCGGCGGCATGCTGGGCACTTGTTGCGCCATCGTGCTCTCGGACGAAGCCGATCCCGTGCTCGCGTTCCACAACCTGATGCGCTTCTACCGTCACGAGTCCTGCGGACAATGCACGCCCTGTCGCGAAGGCTGCGGTTGGATGGAGCGCATCGCGAACAAGATCGTCGAAGGCACCGCTACTATGGCGGAGCTCGACGAGATCAGCGAGATCGCATCCAACATCACCGGCAACACCATTTGCGCGTTTGGAGACGGAGCTGCGCAGCCAGCGCTCTCCTTCGTGCGCAAGTACCGGAAGCATTTCGAGGACTACATCCTGACGGGTGGCAAAGGTCAGACGAAGAGGCTGGTCGCATGAGTGCTGGAAGCATCTTGTTTGCAGTCGCCGCGCTGCTCTGCATCGTTGGCGCTTTGGCAACCGTGCTCTCCAAGAACCCAATTCGCGGTGCGATCGGGCTCTTGACCACGATTGTTGGCATTGCGCTGCTCTTCCTGAAGCTAGCCGCGGAGTTCTTGGCGGCCATCCAGCTCATCGTCTACGCAGGCGCAGTCGTTGTTCTGTTCGTCTTCGTGATCATGCTGCTGGGGCCGGACGCGGGCAGCAAGGAAACGCCACCGGGCAAGGCACGCTTTTCGAGGTGGTTTTCCGCTTTCGGGCTCGTGGGCCTGAGCGGCAGCGCGCTGTACTTGCTCTCCCGGGGGCAGCAAACGCTCACCCCGCTGCCTGCCGTGACGCCGGATCACGGTTCTACCGAAGCCGTTGGCGGCCTTTTGTTCAACCACGCCATTGTGCCCTTCGAGCTGGCAACTGCGCTGCTCATCGTCGCTGTGGTCGGCGCCATCGCGGTGGCACGTACCAAACCCCGCCGGCGCCGCGCAGTCCCAGAGGGCCATGAAGGGCGTCGTCTCTTTGGTGGCCCGCTGCACCCTCGAGACGCCGAGCGTCCCCTCGTCAAGGAGCCTGCAGAATGAACGCCTTGGGCGGCTTCGTGGAGCACTACGTGCTCCTCGCTTCGGTACTCTTCACCATTGGCGCAGTGGGCTTCGTGGCTCGCCGAAATGCCTTGGTCCAACTCATGAGCATCGAGCTGATGCTCAACGCCGTGAACCTGCTGTTGGTCGCATACAACCGCGCCCACGGCGAGGTCATGACCGGGCAGCTGTTCGCGTTCTTCATCATCGCCGTTGCTGCCGCAGAAGCGGCAGTGGGCCTCGCTATCATACTTGCCTTCTACCGCCTCAATGCTTCCGTCCACAGTGACGAAGCGGACGCGCTCAAGCACTGAGGAAATCGTCATGGACGCGCTCGCAAAAGCATTCCCACCTGGGGACTTCTCACTCCTTGCCGTCATCGTCTGCCTGCCGCTAATCGGCGCATTCGTAAACGGAGTTTTTGGCAAGCGGCTGGGCAAAGAAGCCGTGCGGCTCATGGCCCTGTCCGCCGTCGGCATCTCGTTTCTCGCCAGCATCGTTGCGTTCCTGCTGTTGAAGCAGGCCCAAACCGGCAGCGACGCAGTGCGCTTCAGTTGGACGGCGTACGAGTGGCTGCGCGTCACCGGGCGCCACGACATCGGGTCGATCCCGATTCAGGTCGCCTTTTCCCTCGACGCCCTCAACGCCACCATGGCGTTAGTGGTCACCGGCGTCGGCTTCTTGATCCATCTGTACTCCACCAAGTACATGGATACGGATCCGAGTTTTCATCGCTTCTTCGCCTACTTGAACCTGTTCATCTTCTCGATGCTGGTGCTGATCCTGGGCGACAGTCTGCCGGTGCTGTTCGTGGGCTGGGAGGGCGTGGGCTTGTGCAGCTACCTCTTGATCGGCTTCTGGTTCGACGACGAAAAGAACGCGGCGGCGGGCAAGAAGGCCTTCATCGTCAACCGCATCGGTGACTTCGGCTTGCTGGTCGCGATGGCGCTCTTGGCCTACCACGTGGGCGCGCTGGACTGGGTTGGCATCGAGGGCGGCCGACAGAACTTGCTCAATCCCGTCAAGCTCTGGCCCATCGGCAACGCCGTGCCGCTTTCCAACGTGCTTCCGGCGGGTGCGGCAGAGTGGCTCAACACGCCACGTTACGCCACAGGCGCGAGTCTCGTCGGGTTCGCGCTGTTCTTGGGTTGCGCCGGCAAGAGCGCACAAATCCCGCTCTACGTCTGGCTGCCGGACGCAATGGCGGGCCCAACGCCGGTCAGCGCGCTGATCCACGCG
>CBDUPW010000494.1:0-4259 GCA_965369205.1 uncultured Polyangiaceae bacterium
CTTCGGCGCCGTCGCGGCGGGCAGCGCGGAGCGGGTGGAATGCGTGCTGAGTCCACGCGCCCTGGCGCCGCGGGTGGTGGCCCTGGGCACCCGCGCCGGCACCGCAGAGGTCGAGCTATTGCCAGTGATCTCGCCCCAGGGTTTGAGCGTGCTCGCACGGGCCATTGCCCGCTACGAGGTGGCTGCGCCACGCGTCGACGCGGTCGATGCCTTGGTTGCCGACGCATGCCTGAGTCTTAGCTACGACTGGGCCGCACCGCGCTTCGCTGCCGCAGGCCTGGATGTGATTGCCCGGGAGTCCGCAACCCGCGCCAAAACTCGGCGCGAGAGCGCCATAGAGCGGCATCGCAAGCTTGCGAGCCAGGGCGAGGCAAAGCTCGGGGAACAAGTGCGAACCCATCCCGACCATTGGACCTTGGTCGCATTCGAGGCCGGGGCGCGCACGCTACTCGCTCTGGAGACCAGAGCACCGAAAGCAGAACGACCGGGCCCGCTGCCCACGACGGAACTGGAAGCCATGGTCAACGGACAGCAGCGCACTCAAGCGCTGCTCTCGGATCCAACGACCCGCGCTGCTCTCGTCACGGCAAGCACGTCCTTCGACTTGGATCGCCGCATGCACTTCTTGGGCATGTTCGCGTCCTTTCGCATTTTGAACCCCGACGTTCAGCTTCCTCAGAGCGGCTGGCTGCCCGGCGCGCTCGCCGCGTACGACGTCATGCTGCGCGCGATGGGCGCTGGGCATTTCGGCTCCGCAGGCTACTTCGATGCTTCTTTGGACGTGCTCCGGGCGGCCGGGGCCACACCGAAACAGATCGCAGAGCGCGAGAAGCTGCAGCAGGAAGTGAAGCGGCGGCTGCAGCGCGGCGAGCTGGGCAGATTCTGACGGCCTTCGCCCGGGTGTCGTTCGGTTTCGCAACGTGCCGGGGCGGTCCCCAGGCCGCCGTCAGGAGCGCGCGGGGGGCTCCACATCCGCCTCGTGCTCGAGGGCGACCCCTTGGCGCTCTGCGCGGCGAGCTTCCCCGGTGCGGCGCTTTGCGTAGCGCTTCAGGCTGTCCTCGTTGACGAGGCCGACGGGCGGCGCGTCGGCGGGTCGCGGATCCTTGGAATGCGCGCCGGCCAGCGTCTCTTCGCAGCGTGCTTCGAAGTCCGTGCGCCAGGCGTCAAAGCTCGCGAAGCGTGCGGTTGGATCCGTGCCGTCGAAGAGCACGTGTTTGACGATGGCGTCCCGGGACACGAAGACGGGTGCCAGCTCCGCGGGATCGTAGGCATTGCCGCGGTCGAAAAGCCCGCCGCAGATGGTGCGCAGGTTGCACTGCTTGCAGCCTTCGGCATAGATGTGCCCCCAGCTGGTCTGGCGCACGGTTTGTTTGGCATCGAGGAAGTGCACGATGCGCTCCTCGCCCTTGACGATCTTGCGGGTTTCGGTGCTCGCCCACGCAAACTCGGTCATGTAGCAAAGTGGAACGCGCTCGACGCGGAAGGTGCGTCCGGATTTGTGCAACAGCGAGAGCGCGCGGAACAGCGAGGCCTCGAACTCTGCGAGCCGCGGCGTAAACTCCTCTTGATTGACCTCAGCGCGGCCCATGCTCGGATCTAGGTTGTTCCAGACGAAGTGGCGGATATGCGGATGGTGCTCGATGAAGTGGCGGATGTTGTCGTCCAGGTGGTCCGCGTTCATTCGATTGATGACGCAGTTGATATTCACATCGATGCCGTAGCGGTGCGCGTTTTCGATGGCAGCGAACGCGCGTTCGAGGGTGGCGTCGATGCCGCGGATCTTGGCCTCCACTTCCCGGCGCACCGAGTAGATGGATACGTGCACCAAGGACAGGCCTGCTTCGGCCAGAGCGCGGGCGAACTCTGGCTCGGCCAGACGCGTGCCGTTGGTGATCATGCGTACATGCAGCCCCACCTGGCGCGCGTACGCCGTGATCCGCGGCAGCTCCGGGTGCAGACTCGGCTCACCGCCCGTCAAGATCACGCCGAAGTACTTTCGCTTGACGAAATCGTCGACCAGCTCCTTCATGGTCTCGAAGGTGTGCTCGTAGGGCGTCGTCGGGTTGGAACAGAAGCCGCAGAAGTGGTTGCAGTGCCGAACCACTTGGATGTAGCCGATGTTGGCCATGGCTAGGGACGCATGGCGAATAGCGCTTGGGTGCGCGGATCGCGTTTTTCGAGGGTGTCCAGGATGGCGTCGGCCTTCCTGAACAGGGTCGGATCCTGCGCTGCAGCGGCTCGCATCTGCGTGGGTGCCGTCAAGAGAAACGCGTAGGTCTCCGCTTTGTCTTCTTCGACGGCGCTCTTCGCGTACTCCGTGACAAATCCCGGGCCGCCGCTACCGAAGCGCGACGCGCTGCCTTCGCGCACGAAACGACCACCAAAGCCGTAGACAAAGTAACGATCGTTGAGGGCGTCCCACTCGGGGTCAGTCCGCACTTGGTCGTCGGCAGCGTAGTCGATGAAGTGAAACACTTCGTGATGGATCAACCGGCGCAAGAAGGCATCGGGAGCCTCCACGTCCAGCATCAGGGCCTGATCGACGTTGGGTAGGGAAGGGATCGGCGCGCCCGCTTCTGTGAGCCGCGCGCAGAGCACCACACGCTGCAGTCGGTGTGCCGGCAGAAACCCCGACGGATAACGCGCGAGCTCTTGCGCGACGATCACCGCGGCACGCTCCTCCGCTGCCGTGCTCGGTGCTTCTCCCGCCAGTTTTCCGCCAGCGAGATCCAAGGAGAAGGGCTGCGTGACATGAAGCAGCTCCACTCCCGAGCGGCTGACCTGAGCGGCGGCAGGTGCCTGCGACGGCAGCATTCCCTGGCGCAGGAAGCCGTCTCGAACCCGCTCGGCCATTTCCGCGCGCTGCGCTGCGTGGGCGGCACGTTCGTCCACGAGGTTCTCGGCGAGCCAGCCGACCATGGGCGTCGCGACCAGGGCGAAAAGCACCGTGACGAGCATGAAGCTGGGCCGCGCTGAGCGTAGATGCGGCTCGCTGCGGGGTTGTCGCCAGATCACTTCATTAATGTAGACCCGAGCAGCGCGAGAGCACAGCGGGCACCCTGGTATTTTGGCCAAATGCGCCGAATGTGGGACAAACACCTACATGCGCGCTGTGCTGCTATTCGTGCCGTTTTTGGCTGTGGGCTGTATTCGCGAACCCGTGCCCGTCGAGGCGCCGCCGCGCCCGAACGTGGCTGGACCGGGCTACCACTGGCCGCCGGGCGTGGAGTTCGGGGAGCCAGTCGCCATGCCTGCACCGGGCGCAGCCGCTGCCTCTGCGGCTCCAGTGAGCTACGCGCCCGCTGCGTCCCAGGCTTCCGCCCTGCGCTCAAAGGTTCCGGCTGTGTCGTCCGCAGCGCCTCCCTCTGGGGACGTTTGCGTGTCCCAACTCGCCCAGCTCGGGGTGCCGTTCAGCGCGCTCGACGCGCGCAAGGGCGTGCAGACGCCGGTGGTTGTCACTGGACCCGTCGGGGGCGTGCGCTACGTCGCCGGCGCTGGGCTGCCTCTCGAATTGGACTGTCGCATGGCGGTCACGCTGGCAGAGGTCGCCCCCATCTTGGTCAGCCTAGGAGTCACGGACGTGCGCTTCTCCGGCGCCTACGTGTACCGAATGAGTCGCGTGGGGCGTTTGAGTTTGCATGCCTACGGCCTCGCCCTTGATGTGCATGCAGTTCGCGCAGGGGAAACTTGGCACGAAGTGAAGTCGGCTTTCAGCCGCGGGCTGGCCGACGGTTGCGCCGAGGCGGCGCCGGTGCTCAATCGCGTAGCGTGCGAACTGAAGCGCACCGGGCGTTTCAAGGAAATGCTCACACCAGACTACAACGCCGATCACCACGACCACTTGCACTGGGGCGTTGCGCCGTTGCCCGAGTCGGGGCCAGCGCCGGATCCGGGACGCCGCAACCTGACGCGCCCGTAGGCCCGCGAGCGAGACCGCAGCAAGAGCGCCGCGCAAAGGTTGCGCGCACCTGCGGCACCCAAGGCACCCGCTGCCTGAACGCCGGGACGCACAACAGCCGCAAGGCGTGCTATTGCGAGCGCGAGGTTCGACCCATGCAGACACCGACCGTTGGCAAAGTCATGACGCCCTTCCCCTACTCCATCGACGTTGGCGCCGATGTGGTCGAAGCGCGGGTACTGATGGACGAACACGAAATCCGCCACCTGCCGGTCACCCAGGACGGCAAGATCGTCGGGGTGATCACCGATCGCGATATCCAAGTTGCCGGCGCGCTCTCCGACGGCGAAGCGGCGGCCAG
>CBDUPW010000495.1:0-4207 GCA_965369205.1 uncultured Polyangiaceae bacterium
CGCGCTTCAAACGCGAAGCGCGCGCCGCCGGAACCATAGACACGCCGCATATCACCCAGGTCTTCGACGCGTCGACGGATGACGCCACGAGCCAGCCGTATATTGCCATGGAGTTGCTCGTCGGCAACGACCTCAGCCGCACGTTGAAGAACCTTGGGCCGCTGCCTCCAAGCGTCGCCTTGAAAGCCATCGCTCAAGCCTGCGTGGGCCTAGAACGCGCCCACGACGCAGGGGTGATCCATCGCGACATCAAACCAGGCAACATCTTTCTGTCCGAGGGTCATGCCGGTCGCATCACCGTCAAGTTGGTGGACTTCGGCATCGCCAAGGTCGTCGAGGAGGACCCCACCGGCGAGACTGCCGAGCTCACCCAAACGGGGAGCCTGCTCGGGACGCCGACCTATATGTCCCCGGAGCAGGCGAAGGGCCTGAAGAATATCGACCACCGGGCGGATCTGTGGGCGCTTGGGGTTGTGTTGTACAAGGCCCTCTCGGACACTGTTCCCCATCCGAAACGGGACGGCCTCGGGCAGCTCATCGTGTCCATCTGTACCGAAGCGGCGCCGGCAATTCAGGGCCGCGCGGGCTGGATCACTCCGGAGGTCGCGCTGATCTTGGATCGCGCCCTGCAAATCGACCCGGAGCGCCGCTTCCAGTCAGCGCGCGAACTGCGAGAAGCGATCGAGGCCCTGCTACCCCAGGGAACTGCCTTGAACGTCGACGAGTTGCGCGGCCTCACCGAAGACGAACGCGCCACGGTGGCGCCTCGGTACAATTCGACGTTCCCTTCGCCGGATCCCGAATCTTTGCACATGGCGCGGCGAGGGGGTCACGAAGAGAGCGCGACCCAACCCGGATTTGTGCAAGCGGAACCGGCTCCTCGGAAGAAGCGGCCCAGCGCTTTTTGGTTTGCGAGCGGCGCCACGCTCGTTTTTGCGGCCGGCGGCACGGGCGTATGGCTCAACCAGGCCAGCTCAAGGGATAGCGCCGTGCAGGCGCCCGTGAGCGAGGCTCGTCATCGCCCCACGCCGACCACCAGCGCCCGTCCAATCCAGACTGAACGGCTCACACGCGCCGTTGTGGTGCAAATCAAGCCGACTGACGCCCAAGTCGAAGTGGCTGGCGCGACCACCGCAGTCGTCGACGGCAAGATCAGCGTGGAAGGCAAACTCGGGACGACCATCGAAGTCCGAGTCTTGGCCGAGGGCGCGGAGAAGACCTTCACGGTTGCCGTGACGGAAAAGGGAGCCATGCCGAGCCTGCTCGCTCTCGAAGCCAACGAAAAGCCCACCGGCGTCCGCCCACCACGCCCTGCGGTGGCGGCGGCGTCCCCAAAGCCGGCAGCGACTCCCCCACCGCGCAAACCGAAGCCCGCGGCGGGGGTCGGCGTCGTCAAAGACTTCGAGTAGGCTCACCTCCTTGCTGACCCAACGCCTCGTCCGAGTGGTGGCGGCTGCGCTGTCCGTGGCATGGTTGCTCGCCAGCGCCCATACACAAGCCCAGCCCCAGCCCGGCGCGGCAGCGAGTGCCAGCGATGCATCCAAAGAAAAGGCGAAGCAGCACTTCGTCGCCGGACTGGAACTATTCAACCGAGGCGTCTGGGAGGCTGCGCTCGCCGAGTTCCTTGCCTCCCGACAGCTGTACGCGACGCGATCCAACACACAGAACGCGGCCGTCGCCCTCGCAAAGCTAAGCCGCTTCGACGAAGCCCTCGACATGTTCGAAGCGCTGATGCGCGAGTTTCCGGATCTGCCGGATCGCGCGCAGGTCGAGCTGGAAGTGAAGAAGCTCCGGGGGCTGGTCGGCAGCGTGGAGATCCGCATGGCGACACCGGGGGCCACGGTGCTGATTGACGGACGCAATCGCGGCACGACGCCCCTAGACGGCGCGGTGCGCGTGCCCTCGGGATCACACGTGATCCGCGTCATTCTCGCGGGCATGTCGCCCTACGAGGTACGGGTGGAAGTTGCAGGCGGCGAACAGAAGGTGGTCAAGCCCGTGCTCACGACCTTGACCCGTGCTGGCCGCCTAAAGGTGACCGAACAAAAGGGCGCGCAGGCAGACGTGCTCATCGGCGGTGTGCCCGTGGGCAAGACTCCCTGGGAGGGAGCGCTCGAGCCTGGTTCGCATGCGGTCACTCTCAAAGGCCCGGGCAATCTGGGCACCCAACCCGTGCGTGCGCCGGTCCAGCTCGACAAGACAACCGTGCTGAATCTGAAGCTGGAATCCCTGGACTGCGAGTTGCGCGTGGATCCGCAGCCGCTCAGCGCAACGGTCGCGATCGATGGCGTCGAAGTGGGGCGCGGCACCTGGGAGGGACCGCTGCGCTGCACCTCCCATCGCATCGAAGTCGCCTCCGAAGGCTTCCTTGCCACGAGCCGAAAGGTGACCCTGGAGCCCGGGCGCGTCTCCACTGAAAGCGTCGAGCTCGAGCGAGATCCCGCATCCGAGCTGTGGCGCGCGGCGAACCCTCCCCGCGTCTTTTTGGAAGCAAGCTTCGGCGCGCTAGCTGCACTCGCGTTCGGAGGCGACGTTTGGGACGATTGCAGCGGTGCTTGTGAGAAGGCGCTGCCCTTCGGCGTCAGCGCCACCGCCTACGGCGGCTACCAGCTTTCATCTGGCATCGGAATTGGCGTTAGTGCCGGCTACTTGGCGCTGCGCACCCATGTGAATCAACGCGCGATCCAGGCGCTGCAAGTCCCCAATTCAGCGGCGCTGGCAGGTGCGGAAAGCGACCGCTTGACCTTGAGCGGCATCACCCTCGGGATCGCGGCCTCACTCCAGCGCGGGGACGATTGGCCCTGGACGGTGCGCCTGAGTGGCGGCGTCCTGCTCGGCAGCATGCAAGACAAACGCAGTGCGACCGTGAACTTCGCTGCGGGGAGTGGCGGATTTGGACCGCGTTCGGAGCGAATCAGCGCGCGCTACGCGTACGTCGCGCCGGAGTTTCGTATCGGGCCCCGTATGGGCAAGTTCGAGCTATCCCTCGGACTGCGCCCGATGCTGCTGGTCGCGCTGTCGCAACCGGAATTTGATGACAGCCAGCGGCTCACGGACACTCCGTCTTTGGGCTACTTCCGTTTTCAGAGGGAGTCTTTGGCGGGAAGCACACTGGCCCTGGTGGAAGCCGGCCTAGGCGCTCGTTACAGCTTCTACTGACCCAGCGGTGCGCGTGATATAGGCGGTAGCGTGAGCGAAGGGTCATCCCAGCTCTACGAGCTGTTTCTGGCGCTCGCGCCTTCCCGGACCGCCGCTGCCCGCGGTGCGCTGGACGTCGCAGACGCAAAACAGCGGCGGGTAGAGATCGAAGCGGCGATGCTGCCGTTTGCAGTCGACGCGGCGCTGCTCGGCGCGGATGGGTTGCGCGCGCTTTGTCGCGCCGTGGCCCTCGCTCACGCCGCGCCGCGGGAGGCGCTGGATGCGGCGCTCGACACTTTGGATGCCTCTGCCGAAGCCTTGGCACACGGCGACGAATCCGGCGCCCGGGTGGACGAGTCGGACCTCAAGGCACAAGCCGAAGCGCTCCTCACGCACGTCACTAGTTCCGAAGCGCCAAGTGAAGCAGCCGCGGACACCCAAGCCGCAGCGTCGCCGGGGGACGACTCGATTTGGGAACCCACCTTGGGCGAAGACATGATCAGCGCGTTTTTAGACGAATGCGTCGATCGGGTCGAAGGGCTTTCCGAGCGCCTGCTGTTGTTGGAAGAGAGCCAAGGCGACCTCGAATTGGTCGGTGAGATCTTTCGGGATCTGCATACCCTGAAAGGCTCGAGCGCATTCGCCGGTCTCAAGAAGATGAATCGCGTGGCCCATCTGGCCGAAGATCTGATCGGAGAGCTTCGCGATGGCAAGCGGCAAGTAGACAAACCGCTGGTGGACGTGCTGCTCGAAACCCTCGACGTCTTGAAGGCCATCGTGGACCGAGCCCGCAATCGGGCGCGCATCGACGTGGACGTCAGTGCGCTGCTTTCGCGACTGAAAGACCCATCGAAACAGGTTGCCACACCGAGCGCGAGCCAGAGTGCGGCTGCGACAGGCGGCGCTCCGACGGCGGTGTCGGCGCCGCGGCCAGCCGCGGCCGCAACCCTGCGCATCGAGTTCGACAAGGTCGATCAACTTCTGAACTTGGTCGGGGAAATCGTGCTCGCGCGTGGCCGCTTGGGCGGCGCCCACGAGGTGTCCAGTGCGGTCTTGCGGGAGTTGCCCG
>CBDUPW010000496.1:0-4177 GCA_965369205.1 uncultured Polyangiaceae bacterium
CACGGCGCTGATGATCTCCGGTCGGGTGGGCGCCAATAACACCGCAGAGCTCGGCACCATGGTGGTCACCGAGCAAATCGATGCGTTGCGCGCCCTGGCAATCGATCCCATCAACTTTCTGATCGTGCCGCGATTCATCGGCATCGTGACCACGCTATTTCTCTCCACGGTTTTTGCAGATGTGCTTGCGCTGGGCGGCGCCGCGTACGCCGGGTATGGCATCTTGGGCGTGGAGCCAGCGGTGTTCTACAACGGCCTTACGAGCGGCCTATTGGGCCTCGGCGACGTATTCCATGGGCTGATCAAGAGCGTCGTCTTCGGCGTCGTGATCGCCTTGGCCAGTTGCCAGTTCGGCATCGCAACCAGCGGTGGCGCGCCGGGCGTCGGCCGCGCGGTCAACGCAACCGTGGTGGTCAGCGCGGCGGGCATCTTCGTACTGGACTACTTGGTCAGCTTTGCCATCGGATGAGCATGACGACGGAGCAACACGCATCTAGCAGTGTCGGCAACATCGACGAAGACGCCTATGTGAAGCCGCCGACGGGTCTTGCGGCCCTCGGTGCAGGCGCCCTGGAGTTCGTCGTCGCCGGGCGCATGCTCTACTCGGTCTTCGTCAAGACGCTGTACTACACGGTGCGCGGCGTTCGGCGGCCCGGCGCCATCGCCCAGCAGATGTACGAGATCGGCAACCGGTCCATGGTCTTCCTGTTTGTCGTCATGGGCTTCATCGGCATGATCTTGGTGTACCAAGCCGGGATCCAAACCAAACGCGTCGTGCCCGATCTTTCCTTGCTTGGCGCGACGTTCCTGGAGCTTCTGGTGCGCGATCTGGCGGCGAGCATCGGCGCGCTGATGCTGGCGACGCGCGTTGGCGCCGGCATCGCCGCAGAGATCGGCTCTATGGTGGTCACCGAACAAGTAGACGCCCTGCGTATGTGCGCGGCAGACCCAGTGGACTACCTGCTCAAACCACGTTTCATCGCGAGCATCGTGATGACCACGGTGCTGATCACCCTTGCGGCGGGCGTCGCTTTCGGCACGGGCATGTGGACCGGCTACGCCTTCTTCGACATCAACCCGCGGACTTTCGTCAACATGAGCATGGTGGACGCCGGGGATCTGACCGTCGGCCTGACGAAATGCATTGCCTACGGAGCGGCCATCCCAGTGGTCAGCGGCTACTGCGGCCTGACTACCTTCGGTGGCAGCGAAGGCGTGGGTTGGGCCACCACGCGGGCGGTGGTCAACTCGTCCCTCTCCGTCATCATCTTGAACTTCTTCATCAGCGGCGCCGGATTCTTGGTCTTCGGCGGCTGATCGCCTGCCACGAGCGGTAGCACGCGGCCGCAGCTACTTTTTCTTTTTCGGCGTGGGAGTCGCCGGCGCTTTCGAGCACCACGAATAGCAGCATTCGTTGAAACCGGATCCGCGGCGATTCATGGTGACCGTCGCGTCAAAGGGCGCCGCCTTGGGCACGTGGAACGCGGTGGCTTCTGCCGGCGTGACCGCGCTGGGACAGCGATCGAAGGGCCGCGGCGCGGGCTGGGAGGTGCCACTTTCGGGCGCATCGAAACAATACGTCTCCCGCATGCTGACGTCGGTGCTGCAGCCGCTATTGGGCAACACCGCCGCGGGCTCCGCCAAACGCAAAGCCGAGCACCAAGAATAGCAACAGCTGTGCCCCGGGGGCATGCGACGGCGCGTATGGGCCGTGAAGTCCGCATCGAAGAGCGCGATCGGTGGGGTCTTGGCGTGCACTCCCGCGTGGGAGTCGATACTGGACGGGCAGGCCTCGAAGGGCGTCGGCGCGGGCAAGGTGTTTTCCCGCGGCAAGAGCTCCTCGCAGTGGTACTCGCGCACCTGATCCACCTCACAGACCGAGGGGCTATTGGCCCACACCGCGGACTTGTCCGGGTTTTCCGCGGGCACTTCCTGGCTCGCGCAATCGGTGAGCGCAAACAAGCTGAGCAAGCTGAGCAAGAGCAATCGACGCATAGGGAGCGGGATTGGGAGGACGTAGCCTCGGGCCCGCGTGCCCGCAAGGAGCAACCGACGTGCCAGTGGGGCAAAACCCTGGACATCGACGGTTCCGATCCCGGGGCGCCTGACAGCGCGCAGCGCAATCGGCACAGCATGTGCCAGCGGAGATCCGCTGGTTGACAGCCCCAGGCCGCCGCCTCCAAGCTCACTCCGCCGCGTCACGGACTAGCGGCGCACATGATTTCTTTTCGGAACGTCAAAAAGTCTTTCGGCCCCAAGCAGGTGCTCACCGGCGTGAGTTTCGACGTGCAGGACGGCGAGGTGTTTTTCATCATCGGCGCATCCGGTGTCGGCAAGAGCGTCCTGATCAAACACCTGATTGGACTGCTCTACCCGGACGACGGGGAGATCTGGCTAGACGGCCAGGAAGTAAGCCGTTTCGACGAGAAGCGCATGTACGCCGTTCGCATGAAGTGCGCGATGGTATTCCAGCATTCGACGCTTTTCGATTCGATGAATTGCGCCGAAAACGTCGCGCTTCCCCTCAGAAAGCATAAGGGCATGAAGCCCCGGGAAGCGCTGGCAGAGGCGCGACGCCTGCTTTCACACGTGCACATGGCTGAGTTTGGCGACCGATTCCCCGCCGAGCTTGGCGACGGCATGCGCAAGCGCGTCGCCATTGCGCGCGCACTCACCCTGGACCCGCAGTACGTGCTCTTCGACGAGCCTACGACGAGCCTCGACCCAGTCAGCGCGCGTCGAGTCGACAAACTGATTCGCGAGCTCTCGGACACCCTGGGTGTGACCAGCATTGTGGTCTCCCATGATCTCGTCAGCATCTTCGCAATCGCGGATCGCATCGTCATGTTGTACAAAGGACAAGTGAAACTCCTGGGAACCCCCGAAGAATTCCGCAGTTGTTCGGACGGAGTGATCCAACAGTTCATCAACGGCAGAGCGGAAGGTCCCATGGAGGCGTGACGCTTCCCCGGGGCGCAGAAAGGCAGTCGGAGCCATGAGCCAGAGATCCATAGAAGTAAAAGTCGGCGCACTGATTATCGTCGCGCTCGTACTCCTCGGCGGCTTCGTCGTCGTGATGGGTGGCCTCTCCTTCGAACCGACCTATACGGTCAACGTCGACTTCGACAACCCGGGCGGCTTGCAGGCGGGCGCGCCAGTCCGGATCGCTGGCATGAAGGTGGGCAAGGTCGACGAGGTGCAGTTTCGTGGCGGGGAGCTCGATCCCAAGACGAACGAGCCTGTGCCGCCGATCCGCGTGATTGCCAAAGTCGAGAAACGCTACCAGCATGCGATCTTCGAAAACGCACGCTGGTACGTCACGACTCAGGGCGTCCTGGGGGAGATGTTTTTGGCCGTGGAGCCAGGGTCGGCGGACCACCCGCAAGTACAAGATGGCGCCGTGGTGCACGGGATCAGCCCGCCGCGACTCGATCTGCTGCTGAGCGAAAGCTACGAGCTCTTGCACCGCGCGTATCAGGGCATCACCAAGAACGACAAGAAGATCGGTGAGACCTTCGACGGCTTGCACGCGACCCTCAAAGGCACGGGCGACTTCTTTCAGACCAACCAGAAGAAGCTCGACAACGTGGTGACCAACGTGGAAACGCTGACCGTGGAAGCCAACGACACCATGAAAGCCGCCCGGGGCCGCTACGTAGAGAACCCACAAATCGATCGGATTTTTAACAATGTGGAACGCACGACGGTCACCCTCAATCGCAATCTAGATCCGATGCTGACAGACGGCCGGCAAGTGCTGGCCGACACAAAGAAACTCACCGGCACCTTGGCAAGCGACGGCCAGCTGAAGAAGTACTCCAAGATCACCAACGACGTCAGCGACGCGACAGGGCGCGCCCGGCTCATGACCGCGGACGCGCAGTCCGTGCTCGCCCACGTCAAGCGCGGCAAAGGAACCGTGGGCGCGCTGGTGATGGACGAAGCGCTCTACGACGATCTGCAGGAGATGCTCCGGGATCTGAAGCACAACCCCTGGAAGTTTTTCTGGCGCGAGTGATACGGGGCGCAGGCCACGCAGCGCCGCCCCTCGGGCGCTCGTGCTCGCGCGCCGTCAGCTAGAAGCCTCAGCCCGCGCCGGCGTCACTGGGGCCGCCGCCGGTCGCGCCACCGCCCGTGCCGCTGGTGCCGCCCGTCCCGCCGCCGCCCGTGCCGCTAG
>CBDUPW010000497.1:0-4163 GCA_965369205.1 uncultured Polyangiaceae bacterium
AAGCCGCGGCGGCGGCGCCCGCAGCCCCGAGGCATCCTACGCCGAGCACACAGCGCAGTGTTGCGGCGCGCGTGGTGGTGAATCGCGGTGACGATGCGGCGCCCGTCACAAACGGAACGGACGCTCCGCCGGATTCGCAACCCACGGATCGCTTCAAGCTCGGGGCAGATCCCGCAAGCACCATCGCAACACGCAAGTGAGCCGACGATATCTCGTTTCCGCGCGCGCTAGGGTCTATGCCCTCGCTCCGCTTTTTCTTTCGCTGCTCACCACTGCATCGGCGCCTGCAGAGCCGACGAGCGGCGTCGACGCGCGCTCGAGTTCGCCAACGGTGAAAGACATGGCGTTGGCCGAAGCCCTGTTTCGAAAAGGAAAGGAACTGGCTGGAGCGGGTCGACTGGATGAGGGCTGCGCGAAACTTGCCGAAAGCCTTCGCCTCGACCCGGCGGGAGGGACATCGCTGGCGCTGGCTCACTGCTACGAAGCTGCGGGCAAGCTCGCCAGCGCATGGGCCGAGTTCTCTGACGCGGTGGCATATGCGCAGCGCGACGGGCGCACGGATCGCGAGCAAGAGGCGCGCGCCCGCATCGAAGCAATCGAACCCAGGCTTGATCGTATCCGGGTGCTCTTGGCACGGCCGGCTGCCGTAGTCGAAGTCCGGCGGGGTGGGCGTCTGATCCCGAGCGCCGCCGTCGGGCTGGCGGTGCCAGTCGACGCGGGTGACCACGAGGTCGTCGCGAGCGCGGCAGGGTTTCAGAGCTGGTCCCGTCGCGTCTCCGTCGGTGCGACGGGCGCCGTGCACACGCTCACGGTCCCCGAGCTGGTGCCACTCCCAATGCCGATAGCGACGGCGACCGCTGAACGCTTGCCACGTTCGCAGGCCGGGTTTGGCGCCAACCCCGTCGCGGATCGGCCCACCCCGACGCGCCCACAACCTGAGCGACAGCGCACTGACACCACCCGTCTTGCAGTCGCGTCCGCGGCCCTCGGCGTGGGTGCTGCCGGGCTGGCAGTCGGGACGCTGCTGGGCGTGAGTGCGCTAAAGAAATCAAGTGATGCAGACGCGGCATGCCCAACGACGCGCTGCGAGGATCCCAATGCGGTGCGGCTTTCCAGAGACGCAGTGCGCGACGCTCAGCTCGCAACCATTTCCTTCGCGATTGCCGCCGGTGCGCTGGGCGCGGGGGCGTTTCTGTTGCTCACAGCGCCAAGTCCAAACGCAAGCAGCTCTTCTGCCCCTGCGCAAGAGCGACGCAGCACGCAGCGTCTGGTGATTGCTCCGACCGCGGCGGGCGGCGCGGTCGTTCACTTTCAGGGAGCCTTCTAATGCGGAAAATGGTCTGGTTTGGGTTGGTGGCGGCGCTTGTCGCCGGGTGCGCAGAACTCGGGGGCATCGAGGAAAAACAGCAGGTCTCGAAAAGCATCACGGACGGCGGACCGGACGACGCTGCGCCGGACGGCGCCTTTTCCGATGCGGCTACGCCGGGGTACTACGACTTGGACCGCCCGGGCCGGCCTCCCAGCAGGCCGCTCGTGTCTCCGAATAGCTTCAACACCTCGGTGTACCTCGCGATGCGGCGCTTCTATTTCGGCACGTCGAAACGCGGCACGGACGAACGCGACCCAGAAGCCTGGCGCGCCATCGGCTGGGATCTCGACGGCATCAACACGACGGCCGACGGACTCAAGTCTGGCAAACAGACATCGTGCGCGCCCGCCGACAGTCCACAGTGGGGAGAAGACGGCAAGGACGGCCGGGACAACGCCATGGGTGCTTCGTTCTTTCAGTTTGTGGGCAACGCGGATCCGAAAGGGGAGTTCGTAACCAACGAAGGGTTGGAGAAGGGCGCGAGCACCCTCGTACTGGTGCTGGACCAGGTGAACGACTGGGAGAATGACTCACACGTGGTCGGAGCGATGTACGTCACCACGCACGATCTTTTTAGCGGCCCGACGCCCAAGTGGGACGGGAACGACGTGCGCCGACTTTCCAGCGTCAGCTTCTGGCCCAACTCCACCGCACCTCTGGCGACCTTCCCCAACGGGTACATCAGCAACGGGATCTGGGTGAGCGGCGACCAGCATCAGGTCGATCTGACTCTGCAATTCCCGTTCTATCCCAATGGTCAGGAGACGGATCCTGTGGTGCTGCGGATCCGTGGGCGCTCCGGCTGGGCAACGGCGAACATCGCCGGAGGCAAAGGCGGAGCCGGTACTTTCGGATTCACCTGCACTTATCCCGAGTTCCGGGACACCTTCTTCGAGCACGTGCGCAAAGCGCTGAACTGCTTGCCCCCCAGCGGCACTGACAACGTGCTGTCCCAGTTCAAAGCCGCCGTCGACACGCGCCAGTCGTACACCTGGGATCCCAATCCAACGGAAAAGTGCGACTCCATTTCCTGGGGATTCGATGCCGAATGGGCGCCCGTTGCGCCAGTGAGCGCGCACAATCCAGTCGTCGAGCCGTTGGGCAAGAGCTGCGATCCTCCGTAGCTGGGGCCCGATAGTGCGCGGCTACCAGACCAGGTCGACCGGAGCGAGCCGGGTGGCGCTCGCCCCATCGCCGATCTGCCCGTGCACGCCATAGCCCCAGCACTTGACGGCTCCGTTGCTCAGTCGAGCGCATTTGTGCTCGCCACCAACCCCGATCTCCACAACACCACTCAAGCCGGAGACCGCAGTGGATGAGGACCGAACCTGGCTGGTGCCGTCGCCCACGTAAGTGCCCCAGCACTGCACTGTTCCGTTCGAGAGTCGCGCACACGTCTGTGGTCCTCCAGCGGCGATCTGAACCACACCAGACAAGCCCGGGACCGTCGTCGGCACGCTCTTGTCCGCGATCGAGCCATCTCCGAGTTGGCCGAATCCGTTCCAACCCCAGCACTGCACCGTGCCGCCCGTAGCCAACGCGCAGGAATGCGCAGCGCCGACTGCGAGCTGAATGACCCCGGAGAGCGTAGGCACTGAGGTCGGGATGCTGCGGTTGCTCTGCGTCCCGTCACCGATCTGGCCATTGGTGTTGGCCCCCCAGCACCGAACGGTGGTGTCCGCCAGCAACGCACAGGAGTGTCGCCCGCTCGCGACCAACTGCGAGGCGCCGGTCAGGCTGACCGTTCCGGGCGGCGCGCTCTTGTCGACCGTGGTTCCGTCGCCCAATTCTCCTGACGAATTCAAACCCCAGCAAACTATGCCGCCATCAAGCCGACGCGCACAGCTGTGTCCGATCCCCAAAGCCATTTCGACGGGAGCCGCTACGTTCGCAACCGTCACCAACGACGATGAGTTCGTCGTCAGCCCATTGCCCAACTGACTGTGTGCGTTCCAGCCCCAGCAGCCGAGCACGTTGCCTGCCGATCGTGCGCAGGTGTGCTTCGCGCCCGCGAAGATGCCCAACACGTCGGTGGTACCTAGAACGACCGTCGGTTGCGCGGCGTTGATCGTGTTGCCCGCTCCAAGTTGGCCAACGTCGTTCAAGCCCCAGCATTTTGCTGTGCCGTCGCTCAGGCTCGCACAGCTGAAGTCGTCGCCCAACGCCAAACCGGTCACCGTCGGAGTTCCGGCCTCAGCGTCGGCATCTGGCCCCCCGTCGGTGCCAGGCGCGCCGTCAATTGAGGAGTCGCCACCCGCGCCGTCAACAGCGGAGTCGCCTACTGCGCCGTCAGGGCCAGCGTCACTACCGCCGGTTCCGCCGGTGCCGCCCGTTCCGCCGCTTCCCGCAGCGCCTTCACTCGCCGCGTCGCCAGCGCCGCCGCCCGCAGCAGCGTCCGAAGCATCGACGGGAGAGTAGGCGTCTGCCCCGGCTTGTCCGCCTGTCGCAGGTTGTCCGCCCGATCCGCCAGAGACGCTGGCGTCACCGTCGTGTTCGTTCACGTTGATGTTGCAGGCGACGACGAAGCAAAGCGTCGCGAGGGGGTACGCGCGCAAACAACGCGGGCGGACGGTGAGCATGGCGGGCACTCCTCAAGGTTCTTCAACCAGAGTGGTCGATGCGGACGCTTCACCCAATATCGGGAACCGCATAGACCGACGCTTCGCGGCCCGGCACACCGTCTGCAGACGGTTTGCAGACGGTTCGCAGACGGTGTTCGCGAGCATCCGTACCACGGCGAAGTAGCGGTTTCTGAGGCGCCCGCCGAGGAACCGACCCGGTACGCGAGTTGCTT
>CBDUPW010000498.1:0-4155 GCA_965369205.1 uncultured Polyangiaceae bacterium
AAGATCCCGGGGTTTGACCACGACCGGAAGCCCAAGTGCCTGCGCGGCTTGCCGGGCCTCCCCATGCGAACGCGCCAAATGCGCCTGGGGCGTCGCGATGCCAGCCGCCGCCAACGTGCTGCGCAATGCCCATTTGTCGCGACAAGTCTCGACGACAGGGTGAGGCGGACCGCGTAGACCCAAAGCCTCGACCATTCGCGCCGCCAATCGCAGGCATTCTTCGTGCACGCTGACCACGGCGTCAAACGGCCTATCGCGGGCCATGTCAACGACCGCCCGCACCGCTGAATCGTGATGCTGCGGGTCGACGAGGAGCAACTGGTCCACGACGGCGGCCACGCGGCGACGATCCCACTGCCACCAAGGCGCGCGACGACGCAACACCGACAGCGTGCAGTCAGGTCGTTCAGTCTTCAGTCGCTGCAACTGGTCGAAGGACTCTGTATTCGACTCGCGATCGGCCTGAATCACCAAGACGTGCGGCACTAGGCGTCCTCGTCGTCAACCGCCGCCCATGGCCCAGAAGAATCGAAGGCGCCATGCACATAGAACGTGGCATAGGGAACTGACAACATGGTGCGCCCGCGCTTGCGCAACCGCTTTCCCACGATGAGCGCCAATTGCTCGGACCCGCGCGCCCGTCGGAGCTTGCAACCCTGCAAGTCTTTGCGACAGTACACGGTCACCGGATGCAGCGGACACTGCAAGAGAATGGGAGCGTGCTGCAGCCACCCGGAGGCCACTTCGGGCGGCGGCCACAAGGACGAGCCCTCGGGCGATACTAGCTTCGGAGACACTGCTGCGACGTCGGGTGCCGCTGCTTCTTCGAGAAGTGGCAGCAGCCACTCGTTGCCATGCGCCTCGGCCCCGGGATGCGCAATCACGACGTAGTCTGAAGCGCCATGTAGCACTCCGGCTTCAACGAGGGCGCCATAGGTTTTGGGTTCTTCGACTCGCACCAGCCGGACCGTGCGCGGCAGCTTGCCGCGCAGATCCCGAGCCGTGGCCACGACAAGCTCCGGCTCAAGCGTCGTGCTTGCCAGGGAACGAACGCAGCGTTGGAGCGCTTTGAGCGAACCAACGTCCGGCACCACTATGCTGACACGCGTGCCTCTACCCAAGTCATGGCGAACGCGGAACGTCCGCGGCCTTGGCCCACGGGTGATCTTCGCGCTCAGGCCTTGTCGCCATACGGCTTCCCTGAGGGATTGCTCTTCCAAACGCGCGACCTCTTGCTCTTGGGCGACTCGCTGGGCTTCAGGGCGCAACGCTGGAACGTGCACCGTGCATAGCACCACCGGCACACAAACGGCGCGTTTTACCCTCGGGGCGGCGCGCAACGCCAAGTCATAGACCAGCGCATCAAAAGGAAACGCGGCGACGCGACCGGCAGGTAGATCCAGAAGTGCAGAGCGGTACATCACACCGCGCCCCAGGTAGCTGCAGTGAAACAGTAGGTGGGGTGACCAAACTGCTTTGCGACGGACGGGACGGGGCACATTGCTTTCGTCCAAGTCCTGCTCGTACGCGTACACCAGGTCCGCGTCCGCTTCGCGGGCCGAGAGCACCAGTTCACCGATAGCGTCCAGCCGGAGCAGATCCCCGGGCGCCAAAGGGATCACGTAGTCCGCCTCGCGCACGGCGCGGTGCGCAAAAGGGTCGGCAACATGCGGGACGCGAACGAGTTCTGCTCCGTCCGCGCGAAAGCGTTCTTCGAGGATCGTGAGCCGCTCCCGCAGGCCCGCACCAAGGGTATCTGGTGCCACCACAAGTACACGCCAATGTGGATAGTACTGTCGGCGCACTTGCTCGAGCGTCCAGTCGACGTAATCTGGCTCCTCGTCGCCGCGCACACACACGACCGCAGCCACGACGGGCGGTTGCTTCAACTTGGACACGAGCTTGCGCCACTCGAAGCGAGAGCGCGTTGGCGGCTCGATGGGGTGCGCCACGGCCACCTGCCCCTGCTCGAGCTGTACCGGCTCTTCCGTGAACCCGAAACCGTCGAACGCGCGTTGCAGCCCGTGTTTCACCCGTCTTGATGCAAACTGACCGGTCTTCTTCAGGGCGACAGGCAGACCATGGGAGCGTGCTTCGTCGCGGAACAGCACCACATGCTTCTTCACCTCGTAGGCAGGGGCCGGAAGACTGTCGAGCCCAGCGCGGCGTTCACCGTCCGGGGCACGCGCGGGTGCTTTGGCCCAAGCCATGAGCGGCTCGAGTTGTGAAGCCGCGCGCAGGGTGGTCTCGGCATGTCGGCGTCCGCGGCGCCCGCGGCGTTCCGCGCCTGCTGGGTCCTCTACCAGTTCGACAATCGCATCCGATAACGCGCGAGCGTCGCCCGGCTCTGCCGAGAGCGCGATGCCACGTCGCTCCAAATCTTCGCTGATTTCGCTGAGCCGAGTACATACGATGGGCAGGCCCGCCGCGAGCCAGTCCAGCATACGCGTGCGTGCTCCCAATACGCCCTCGTAGGTGAAGCGATCGACGAGCAATGCGGCGTTCGCGGCTTCATAGTATCCAAACAACTCCGTCGTTTGCACCCAGCCGGCGAGTTCGAAGCGCTTCCGATATCTGGACTTTCGCACCAGCTCTTGAAACTGCGCGTAGGCGTCCACGTGATGCCCTGGAATGGCGCCACCTGTGGAGACGAAGGACAGCGTCGGGCAACTCTTCATGCTGCGTTCGATCGCGTCGAACATGACGACGGGGTCGATCCAGGTATTGAACCCACCGCTGGATAGCAGGACGAACGGGTCTCCGGGCTTGCGTTGTTTTCGGCGAATGCGCCCGTATAGCTCGAGCTCTTCGTCGTCGATGCTGTTGGGCACTGCCGTGACCAACTCAGTCCCGTCGTTGCCGCCCGTCAGGCGGCCAACCAGGCCCAACTGGCCGATCAGCGCGAGGCGCTGGGCACGGGAGCAGGTCGAGAAGTGGTCCGCGCGCAACAGCACAGGCAGGAACTTGCGATGCCACTCCGCAATGTTGTCATCGTGTCCAAGGGTGCGCGCCTTGGCTTGGGCCTCCGCCATCGGATCGCCGTTCACGTCGGCCCAGAACGGAAGCTGCCCGATGAAATTAACTGCCATTGACGCCGGATCCCGATTCACTCCAACGACACAATCCGGTTTGAATCGCGCGATGCGGCGTCGGATCCAGTCCGGACGCTCGTGACAGAGGTGCTCGGAGATGCTCCACACCGTGACTCCGTCACGCTCGACCAGGGTCTTCTTTTCTGACGGCCAACCTTCATAGGCGTGACCCCGGATGGAAAGCAGCAGCACATCGTGTCCCGCCCGCGCGAGGCAGCTCGCAAAGTGCCATGTGCGCAACGCGAGGGCGAACAGCCGGGTGCTTTGCTCGAAACGCATGGGCCCGAGCCCGAAGACGACGATTCGTGCCATGATTTCAGCGCGCTCCCGTGTCGAAGATCACGTCGCCGGGTTTTGGCGCCCCCGGACTGGAATCTCGAGAGCTCATCAACGCGGAAAGATACGCCCGCGCGCACACACGGCGTTCGCGCCCGTCCCGAGCGGATAGAAATGCGGCTTCTGATGGCAGGAACTGGAAAGCGATCTGCCGCAGTGAGTAGTTGCGGTATACGAAGCGCATGCGCCCCTCGTGGTAGCGCTGAAGGTACTTACGCGTGCTGGCACCGCCGCTGGCGACGGATTCGTGATGCTCTACGACTGCACGCGGGTTGTAGAGCACGCGATAGCCACCCTGCCGCGCACGCACGCACAGCTCGGTTTCTTCGTAGTAGGCGGGAAAGTATGCGGCTGACAGGAAGCCCACCGTGTCGATCACATCACGGCGGGTGCCAATCGCCGCGCCGCAGACGTATTCCACGTCTGCCTCGCGGTCGAACTGTCCAACGTCATCCTGACCGCGTCCGCGATGCTCGCTGCGCGCGTTGGGGAACAGCATGCCGCCCGCGTGCTGAAGCACATGGGTGCCAGGATGCAGGATCTTGCAGCCAACCACGCCGACGCTACGCGCCTCCAGGCTGAGCACCATCTCGCCAAGCCAGTCCGGCGCGGCCCGGGCGTCCGGATTCAAGAGCAAGATGTTGTCAGCACGGGCCCGCTCCAAGGCCAAGATGTTGCCTCCGGCGAAGCCCAAGTTGCGCCGAGACTTCACAAAGCGCACTCGGGG
>CBDUPW010000499.1:0-4149 GCA_965369205.1 uncultured Polyangiaceae bacterium
CGGAACAGATGCGAGAATGCGTACACCACGACCGCACTGCCGACGAAGCTCAGCACTTGAGACAGCTGCGCGGAAAGCGAACTTCCCCGCTGCGCAAACTGCACACCGGAGCGCTCCGCGATGAAGAAGGCGACGACCGTCGCGCCGCAGATCGCCGCCCAGACGCCGCCATCCCGGCGCCCTCCCAAAAACACCGCGATCAGCACGAGGCTCGCGTACCAAGCGAACGCAGTGGAGCGGAATCCTCCACTTTGCACGGCCAGCAGGGTCGCGATGGCAAACAAGATCCCCGCGGTCACGTTGGCGGGCACGCGCAGGGACTCCGCGCGGTGCGCATAGCGACTGACCCACAACGCGGCGCCCCCGGCGGCCAGGAGCGCAGCCGCATGCCAGGGTTTGCCGCGCCCGAACCCCCACAAGAGCGCGAAAGGCGGCGCAAAAGCGGCGAGCACGAGGGGCACGACCACGGCGACTCGCCGACGGCGTTCGGTGACTAGTCCGAGGAGGGACGTTTGCAAATACTCGGCCACACAATCAGGAACGGCAGGGCGGGTTATCCCTTTAAGCGGCGAGGCAAAGTCAGATGCAGTGGGGGCGCCGCGGCCCCGCGCAAAACGACCGCGTCAATCCCGCAGCGGGCGTCCGTCGGAGTCCGGCACCTGGCCGACGAGCATCATGATGGCGTCAATGGTTGGCCAGATGCTGCCCAGCCCACAGGTCACCCAGGTGACCACAAACTGAGCAATCGCCAGCCCAATGTGCCCCGTGTAGAAGCGGCCGGCGCCAAATGCGCCGAGAAAGAACTGCAGCACGAAGGCGACGATCTTCTGCTTGTCAGAGTAGGGCTGCCCGGTAACCGGCTCGATGCCGTAGGGCGCGCCGGGACGCGGACCATAAGGATTCGGCCCGCCGTATCCGGCCTGCGGTGACGCGAATCCGGGGGGTTGGAAACCTCCGCCTTGGGGTGAATATGCGCCGCCTGCCATCTGAGTTCGGGCTGCAGTATACGTGAGCCACCCGCCCCGTCCGCTACAAGCTTTTCAGGCGAACTGAAACGGGCAGGGAATTGCCCGCGTAACTCCACAGAATCGCCGACTATGACGCACTACTACGACAGCCACGACCTCAGCCGTTTCGGTGAAATTGGCAAGAACTGCCCGGAACTCGCTGACAAGTTCTTCGAATGGTACGGCGCGGTTTTTCAGGACGGCGCGCTCACCGCCCGAGAAAAGGCGCTGATTGCTCTGGGCGTGGCCCACGCCGTGCAGTGCCCCTATTGCATCGACGCTTACTCCCAGAGCGCCCTGGAAAAGGGCGCCGACCTGGACCAACTCACCGAGGCCGTGCACGTTTCCGCCGCTATTCGCGGAGGCGCCTCCCTGGTGCACGGCGTGCAGATGCGCAATCGCGCCGAAAAAATCTCGATGTAGCCATGGTGCTCTCGCTCCCTACCCTGCAGTCGCGGCATGCGCCTCTGGCATCCGCCGACGCGCAGCGCAGCCTGCTGCGCCGGTTGCCCGTGGCTCAAGAGATCGAACACGCCCTGCAAGCCTCGGCGCTCCACCCTTTGCGGCCGACTCAGATCGACGTCTTTCAGATCAATGTGGGGCGCATCTGCAATCAGACCTGCCGGCATTGTCACGTCGACGCCGGCCCAGATCGCACCGAGATCATGACCCGCGACACGATGCAGCTTTGCCTCGATGCCCTCGCGCAAACGGATATCCCGGTCCTCGACATCACGGGCGGCGCCCCGGAACTCAATCCACATTTCCGCTGGTTGGTGGAGCAGGCCAAGGCGCTGGGTCGCCACGTCCTGGACCGATGCAACTTGACGATCCTCTCGAGCGGCCCCCATCGCGACTTGCCGGAGTTCTTCGCCGAGCACCGCGTCGAGGTTGTCTGCTCGTTACCCCATTACCGCGCCCTCGGAACAGACCGACAACGCGGCGAGGGTGTGTATAAGAAAAGCATCGCCGGGCTCAAACGCCTGAACGCCCTGGGTTACGGCGACGGCCGCTCGGGACTCAAGCTGGTCTTGGTGACGAACCCCGTGGGCGCCTTTTTGCCCGCGGCACAAGCGTCTCTGGAAGCAGAGTGGAAGGCGGAACTACTACGCCTGCACAACGTTCGCTTTGATGCATTGTACACCATCACGAACATGCCCATCAGCCGCTACCTGGAGTGGTTGGTCGAAACGGACAATCTGGGGGAGTACATGAGCCGACTGGTTTCGGCCTTCAACCCGGTCGCGGCCCGCGGGGTGATGTGTCGCAATACGCTCAGTGTCGGTTGGGACGGCTCCCTCTACGACTGCGACTTCAATCAGATGCTCGACATGAAGCTCAGGCCGGGGGCGCCTCAACACATCCGGGATTTCGATCTGCCGCGGCTTCTGGCTCGCAATATCGCCGTGGACCGCCATTGCTTCGGTTGCACTGCGGGAGCCGGCTCGAGCTGCGCCGGTGCAACGGCCTAGCGCGACGGATCCGGCACCCTGAAAAAAAGCACGCGCGCCGCAAATCCCCCGAAGGACGCGCTTTCGCTGCGGCGGACGCCTAACCATGTAAGTATTGCCGGCTGATGCACGACCCGGTCGGCGAGGTGCTCGATTCCCGATACAGGATCCTTGCCAAGGTAGGCGCCGGCGCCTACGGCGTGGTCTATCGTGCGCGGGATCTGGAAACCCGCGACGAAGTTGCGATCAAATTGCTCAAAGGCGAAACCGGAAAGGACGCGGCCCAGTCCACTCGCTTTGAGCGCGAAGCCATGGCCATGGCGCGATTGCGCGGCACGAGCGCCGTCTACGTGCACCGCATGGGACGCCTTGAAGACGGATCCGCCTTCATCGTCATGGAGATGCTCCACGGGCAGGAACTGGAGGACTTCCTGACCGCCGCGGAGAAACAAGGCGGCCGCCTCAAGCGTGAAAACACCTTGGCTCTACTCCGACCTATCGCGCAAACGCTGGCAGCAGCCCACAAGCAGGGCATCGTGCATCGCGACTTGAAGCCCAGCAACATCTTCATCGTGGACAGAGCACACGGCGGCGGCGTCCGTTTGATGGACTTCGGTCTCGCAAAACTTCTCGGCGCCAATAGCCTGACCGCCGAAGGCATGGTCGCCGGCACTCCCAGCTACATCGCCCCAGAGTCCTGGCGCGGGGATCCCCGCACCCTCGACCATCGCATCGACGTCTACTCCTTGGGAGTGATCGTCTTTCGCTGCTTGAGCGGCCGGGTCCCCCACCCCACCAAAAGCATGCTGGAGCTGTGTCAGTGGGCACAGACAGGGGAGCGCCCGAGCCTACGCGCATTGCGCAAGAGCTTGCCTGCCTCCATCGACGACTGGACGCAGAAAGCCCTCGCCATCCAGCCCGACGAACGGTTTCAGAGCGTCGCCGAGTTGTGGCAAGGACTCGAAGCCATCATGGGCAGCGGGCCCACACGCCCCTGGTGAACGCCGAATTAGTCAGTAGCCCATGCGGCGCCGGAGCGTCGCCGAGGCGTCACTGATCCAGAAGCGCATCAGGTCCGCGGCGAGTTCCATGCCTTGGGCCAGCGCCTGGCCACGCAGTCCCGCCAAGTCGCCTTCGGTGCGGCGGATCAACGTCACGCAAGCGGGTAGGTCGTCCGCCAGAACCACGGCCGCCCGAGCCGCACTGCGTCGGATGCGCTCAGAAAGCTCGGTGAAGTCCACGCGTGCCGCGCCCACGTACAACTGTGCCGCGTCTTCAACGGCTTTCCGGCCGCGCCGGGACAGCGACTTTTGCACCTTCTTTGCGTGGGCCACCAGGAACTCCTCGTCGGCAATGCCCGCCGCAAAGCTCGGATCCACGGCCCGCGTCGCCGCGACTAGGAGCAGCTCGATTTCCCGCGGGCTGAGGCGATTGACCGCATGCAATCGCCTCGCGATATTGCTGAGAGGGCGCGCCAAGAGAAACCCCTGTTCGATCTCCGAAAGCTGCGTCACGGTCGCTGGCACCAACACCGCGGGCGGGTCCGTCAGCTCCACCTCCAGTGAACCGGCATGAGCGCGGTGTACGTATAGATCGAACTCTTCGACCCCAAAAACGTGAGCGACGTGGTCCGCCAATAACCGCAGCGCGTTTCCCGATTGCAAGGTCAGGGTTTCGGCTTCAGGTGGTTC
>CBDUPW010000500.1:0-4104 GCA_965369205.1 uncultured Polyangiaceae bacterium
TTAGCAGCCACCTTCACGAGCAGAAGCGAGCGGGCCGGGCCCCGCGAGCGAGGGGGAAACGGCGGGGGAACCTTCCCCCGCTTTCGGGCCAAACAAATCCGCAGTCAGGCGCGATCCGCCAATCACGCGTGACCCGCGCCAACCCAAAGACTCTTGGCCCAATGCCGGCCCCCGTGACCGCGCAAGAATAATCCCACGTGCACCAGTTCCGTCACGACGTGTCAGTCTCTTCAGCAGCAACCCAAACAAGCAGAAGCGAGCGGGCCGGGCCCCGCGAGCGAGGGGTCCGGCGGGGAAACTTCCCCGCGCGGTAGTGAACTGTGCGTCAGGCCGGTGGGCGGGCTTGGGTGAGTTGGCCGATGACTCGCAAGAGGCAGGGATAGTTCGGGACCTCGTGGACGGAAACTTTGGTGGCGATCCAGTCGCCATCTACGCCGACCTGTAAGCGATCTTGTTTGATGTGCAGCACCAGGCCCTCGTCCACGGAGTGCTCGCTGTCTGCGATGATCAGCTTTCCGTTCTCCACCGTGACGGGACCGAATTGCACTTCTTCGCCCGCCTCGATGCGCTCGGTGATCTTGGGCAAGGTTGCCGCTGCGCTATACCGCTCCACTAATCCGGCAATGGTCGCGTTGGGAAAGCCGGGCAACTTGGTGTTGTCCACGTCGATGCGGCGGCCGTCGGGAGTCTGCACGCTCGCCTTCTCCACGCTGGGCGTGGAAGAGCCGGTGACGGCTCGGTAGTAGTAGTCGTGGGCTTCGGACCACTTGATCTCGGTCGGCTTGCCGAAGCCGACGCGCAGGGACACGCCCTTGGCGTCCACGTTCCACTCCCGGCGACTGCCGAGGGCGATCACCCCGATCAAGAGCAGTGCGGCGACCGCTCCGCCGACGCCGCCGTAACGCTCGGCGGGCTGCGCCAAGGTGCTATTCATGCTGTCGTAGCTAAGCAGCAGGCCGCCTGCTGCGGCGAACACCAATAGCGCCGCGACGGGCGCGAACCACTTGGGACGAATGCTGCCGTGGACGGCGCCTTTTCGATCCGCCTTTGCCATGGCGCGCATCCTACACCCAGAGACGTGTCCGCGCGCTACGGGCTGCTGGACAGAAAGCGTGCCCCCGTGCCGGACAGAAAGCGTGGCCCGGTGCCGGACAGAAAGTGTGCCCCCACGCTCAATCCCAGTTGGAGCTGATCCACATCTTCCAGCTCTTGAGGGTGCCGCTTTGGCCGGTGACGGTGTCGGTCACCTCCAGGATCCAGTCGCCGTTGACCATGTTGTCGCCTTCGAGACCCGAGGGCGCGACGATATGGCTGGGTGGGTTCGCCTGGTGGTTCCAGAGCAGCGCGGAGGCGCCCCCGGGCTGATGCAGCACGACGCGCAGGTCTTGGGGCCGCGGGTGCTCGATTTCGAGGTCCACGACCACGTCCATGGGCACCGTGGCCAGGCCGCTGACAGAAATGGTGTTGGTCACCGCCGCGCCGTCGTCGCCAATGACCGTGGCGCCGCTGCTGTAGAAGCTGTTCGCCGTCCAGGCCTCCATGCAATAGCCGTGGCTGTAATACGGCAGTAGCAGTCCCGCGCACAGTCCGCTTTGGCACTCCGTGTGTGCGTCGCAGTCCATGCCATTGGGCGTCGTGCCGCCCAGCGTCTTTGGGTATTCCCGCAGCTTCAGCATTGCGGACTGGCCCACGAAGTAGAGGGACTGCAGCTGCAGCAGACTGCCAATACTGCGCGCGGCGATGATGGAGTTGACGGCACGGCTGTCGAGGCCCACGTCGTCATCGAGCTCGCCAACGCTGGCCGTGTTGACGAAGGCCAGCGTGGCGGTCGCCTCGTCCACCGTGAAGGCGACGTTATCGAAGACGCCGAGCAAGTCAGCGCCGCTGGGCACGTAGCCCTCGGAAGTGGCATAGGCGAGCAGGCTTGCTAGAGCGGCCGGGCCCACGTAGGGCACTGCGTCGACTTCGAGCATGTCGTCGAAGGGGTTGTCGTCGGCGGTGCCGAAGATGCCGTCGGCACCGTCGCGGCGCGCGATCAACTCCTCCGCCGCGCGGCGATTGAGGGGCACCAAGTGGTCGAGAACGTGTAGGTTTGTGGCCGGAGCGTTCAACAGGCCCAAGACGCCGTAGGCTTGGGGGGACCCTTCCACGATGCTGGCGCTGCTCTGAGTGCTCGTCGTCGGCTCGGCGCCGTCGGGACCGGCGCCCTGAGTGGCGCAGCCCAAGGCAACGGCTGCGGCGGAGACGGCGAGAGCGAGGCGGCGAAGGTGGAGCATGACTCGCGTTTAGAGCAAGCTTCGGGCCGATGCGAAGCCGGGGCCCTGGGCTCGAAATTGCCGAAATAACGGGGGGTACGCGCCCATCGCTTTAGCTAATTTGCAAAAACCTATGCATTGAATGCTACTTCCGTTGCTCTAGAGCATAATCGCGCTTTTGCCTCGTTCAGCGCAGCCGGGCGCATCGAGGCGAACTCCCGGCGGCCACTTCGCGCCGAACTGGGTGGCCCAGAGCTAGAAGCGTGGCCCTGGGCCGCTCCGCGACCCGACCCCAAACCCAAATCAAACCAAGCTCAGGGTTTGGGCCAACCCTCGCACCACTTGCAGCCCGGATCCGTCTCCGTCTTGGCAGCGCAGGCGTTGCAGAAGGCGTCGTCTTGGCACCCGGCACCGTCGCATTTGGCGGTGGCTGGGGCGCTGGCGCCGCTGACGAGTTGGTCGAGCCAGGTGGTGTACTGCATGCCGTCAGTGGTGCGGCTGTACATCAAGTCGTAGGGGTGGATGCAGTGCACCGGCCCGGGCGAAAGATAGTAGCTGAAGTTCGTCGCGCCGGCGCTGATGTCGACCAGGGTCTGCTGCATCTTGGGTGACCAGTCGGCTTCGACGCCGCCCATGACGGTGTAGTAGGTCGTCTGGTCTTTGTCGAAGGCCGCCGTCTGCTGTGCAAAACGCACGTTGGGGAAGTCCTTGGCGACGGCCGTATACAGGTCGACAATGCTGAGGGTATTGATGTCCTTGCCCTGCAAGTCCGTGACGAAGGTCGGCAGCTGCGCGTTCCAGTTCGGGAAGCTCTCTTTGAAGAAGGTATCGCTGACGACGCCGCAGCCGGAGTCCGCCAAGACGCTGATCTTCGCTTTGGGATATTGCTGTGCGATCCACGCGGAGTGCCCAATGGCGCCGTAGGCACCTGCGCTGCAGCCGGTGACCAAGATCTGGTCGGGCTCGTAGTTCGCGTAGACCCACTTGAGCACTTCCTGGCCGTTCACGAAGCCTTTGTGCTGGATCTTCACGTCGGCGGAGTATTCAACGGTGGCGTCGCCCCAGTGCACGTCGCCGGTGCAGTAGGGGATGTGCACGAAGGTGAAGCCGGCGATGGGATTCTCGGCCTTGTCGAAGCGGTAGATCCCGCCGAAGGTTTCGTTCTTGACCGCGGCTTCGATGGCGGCGGCCGTCGGCGCCGCTTCGTTGAAGATGCTGCCGGCGATGGAGCAGGTCAGGGCGTTCCAGCAAGCTCCGCCCCCCTGGAAGTCGATCACGATCTTCTTCGGATCGCCGCCGCGCACGAAGTATCGGAAAGGTGTGTCTCGGGAGCAAATCGTCGGCGCGCCGGGTTCGATCACGCGAAGCTCGCCCGGAGCGGGGATCGCGCTGCCGCCGCCCGCACCGGCAGTGCCGCCCGCGCCGCCGCTGCCCGCGCTGCCCGCGCTGCCTGCCGCGCCGGCACTCGCGCCTGTCCCTGAGGCTTGGCCGGTGGCTTCGTCGTCGCCGCAGCCGATCAACAGCGCCGAACTGCAGAGGAAGAGGGCGACGAATATCGAGTCAGGACGGTACATGCGACCAGCTTAGCGCATCACGCACGGCTTCGCTCAGACGTGTGTCCACGGAGCCGCCACTGCGTGGGCCTTGTGCCAGCGGAGCTGCGGGCATCAATGGGGCGCCGGGTGCATGGTTTTTTCGGCGGAGGGTGGCGTCGGGTTTTGAGGCCGTACGGGCGTGACGGGCGTGCCGTCGAGCAAGATCTTGTCGGGCACGGCAGGCAGGTTGCCGCGGGGATCCTGGCGGTACCAAACCAAGTCTGCAGCAGCGCCCTCTTCGAGGCCGGAGTGGC
>CBDUPW010000501.1:0-4102 GCA_965369205.1 uncultured Polyangiaceae bacterium
CGTTCACGCGAACGTTGACGCCAGTATCCGTCGACCACGGCGCTGCGTCCGCGTGCACAAGGGGCGCGACGCCGATCGTGGCTAGTCCCAGCAGCAGAAGGGGTGTTCGACTCATGCGCATGCCCTGAGCTTAGCGCACCCCTGAGCAATGGCGAAGCTCGATGGCGGGCCGAAACAAGAGGCAGCGCTACCAGCTCTCGCTTTGGGTCGCAGATCACTCACTGAGGAGCGCGCGGATGTAATTAGTACTCCTAGCGCGCGCCGCGTCGCGCAAAGAGCTAGCGCGCGCCGCACCGCGCCAAGAGCGAGCGCACACGCTGTCCGAGCGCGCTTTTTTCATGGAGATTCAGAAAGCCGCTGCCGAGCGCGCGGGCGCGCGAACAGTTGCCAGACACGACATTGGATTCGATGCGCAATAGCAACGCTTCTTGTCCAAAGTTGGGCTCGGGATAGTCGCGCGCATAGGCGTCCTGGAGCGCCAGCGTGGCCTGCGCGTCGCCGCTGTTGAGGCGCAGGCGCGCCGCGTCGATGCGTGACAGTTCCGCTGCGAGACTGTCACGCTCGGCCGGCGGCGCTGCACGTCCGCGAGGCGCGGAATGCGTTGCCGACGCGGCCGCTGCGATTGGAGTCGGCTCCGGCGCTGCAGTCGGATCCGGCGCTGCAGTCGGATCCGGTTCATGTTTCGCGGCAGCCGTCGGCAGGGGCTCTACGGCCGGAACTGCCGCGGCCTGAGTCGCAGTCGGCGGATATGAACGTGAACCCGACACTTGCGACGAAACGACCTGAACAGCGCCCATGCTCACGAGTCCACCTAGCGCGCCGATCCCCATCCACTTGAACCACAAACCCGCGCCGAGCGAACTTGCAGCCGCGCCCGAACTCGTTGCTGCCGTTGCCGCCGCGGCGACGCTGACCGTCGCCAGCGCGCGCTGCAGGGACGCTGGGTTCGCCGCTTCGCTACGACCGGCTTCGAGCAGGCTCAACGCCAAACCACTCCGTGTATCGACTAGGCGTTCAGGGTCGCTCATGCCATACCTCCAGCCATGCGCTGGCTCAGTCGCTGAACGCGCTCGTCGAAGAGCTCGCGCGCACGTCGCAGTCTTGACGCTACGGTCCCTGGCGACAGATCCAAGCTCTTGGCGATTTCCGCCATCGTGAATCCGTCCAACTCGAACAACACAAAGACGGCACGCATGTCCATGGGCATGGCTGTCAGCACGCGGTCGAGAAGTTCGCGCGCCTGTAGCTGGTCCGTCAACGCTTCCGGACTGGCAATGTCGCCTGCCATTTCGAGCAACTCGTCATCCGCGACCTCGTTGCGTCGTGCGCGACTACGTCGGGCGTCAGAGGCCACGCGATACGTCGTGGCCATGACGAATGCCTTCTCGCTGCCAAGCTTGATGTCCGACAGGCGTTTCGCTGCGATCCAAATCACGTCTTGCACCACATCGTCTACATCGCACTCCGGCACGCCCAGCCGCCGCGCAAACCGCCACATCGACTGAAAATGCTCGCTGATCATCGACTGCAGCCGCTCTTCCCCTTGGGAAGCCGCTGCGGGGGAGCGTGACATGGCGTTTACGCTCATCGCAAAGGTCTGGGCCAGCACGTCAGCGGTACATGGCCTGGGGCGGCTACTTTGATCACAAAATGGCCAGACCGACGCTGAGGCTCGCGGCAAAGCTGAACACGGGAACATCGTGCACCAAGATCCGCGGCTGCTCGAAAACGAAGTCGTCGCGGGTCAGGTTGAGCAGCGCAGCGCCCTGAAACTCAACGAAAAATGGCGCGATTGGTCTCCAAGTGAAGACCCCGGCAGGGCCCGTCGCCACAAACGCCCGGGTGGCCGCGTCTGGGTTGGGCGCGCCCGTGCCCTCTGCTCGAAGGGCTGCAATCTGGGTGGAAAGGCAACCTGCCACATCGAGGCGGGTTGCCAATTCGAATCGGTGCGGGCAGACATCGAGCTCGGAGCCCAGGAAGCGAAACTTCGCGATTCGACTGGCTGGCCCCACCGTACCGGTTTGCGCCGCCAGCAAATGCAGCGCGACGCGCGGTCGCAGGCCAAGACTTTCCCAGTGAATCCGCGCGTGGGCGCCTGCGGCGAGCAGCGGTTCCGGTGCGGCCCCGGCGAGCATCCAGACGTCTGCACCCACACCAAGAGCGCGCAGTGTCGAACTACGCTGCGGCCGCGGGGTTGGCGTCGGGCGCTCAGTCCGGGGCGCTGGGCTTGGAGCGGGTTTCGCAGCGGGTTTCGCAGCGCCGGGCTTCGCCGCGCCGGGTTTCGCCGCGCCGGGCTTCGCCGTGCCGGCGGTTGTCTCTGGAGCCGCATCAGCAGGCACGTCAGGCAGCTGCGCGGCGGGCGCCGTCAGTGCTTCGGGATCTACGGCCAGTGCCAACACCAGCGCCATCCCTGATGCGACTTCAGCGCAGTCCGCGCCGCGGATGACGCGCTCGCTGTCGTCGCCATCTTTGGTCGTGATTCTGAGCCTGCCGCGCACGGTTTCGCCATCAACGGAAAAGTCGACGGAGAAGCGGCGCGTGCCGTCACTTTCGTCAAAGCGAACCTTGGACGTGCGCGCGCGGACTTCCGCAATGAACCGCTCACGTGCGGGACAGCCATCGCTCTCCGCGTAAGAAAGCGCGATGGGTTCGGATTGGGCGGCGGTGTGCGTGGCAAAGAGGGCAGCGCTCAAAGCCCACATGCTCGAACTCAACGAAGATCGCGTGATGCTCATGTCCGGTTGTGCCCCGCCTAGCGTTGCGCCATGTAGCTGGGGGATTCACATCAGTACGACATTTTTCGAAGTAGCAAAAAGTTTGATCAGACCATGCACCGGAAACCATTAGCAGGCTCAAGGAGGTCGAAAGTAATGCGTTTCCAACTAGTTTCTTGTTCAATCGTGGTGGCACAGCTGCTGGCAGGTTGTGGCAGTGACGTTCCCATTGGCTCTGGCAAGCACAACGCCAACGGAGTCGGTGGCACAGGTGCAACCGCGGGTTCAGCGGGTGCTTCAGGCGCAGCGGGGGCTGGTGCTCGCCCTGGAGTTGGAGGCGCAGCGGGAAGTGGTGGCACCGCGGCCACGGGAGGCGCAGCGGGTGCTTCAGGCGCGCCCAGTGGTGGCAGCGGTGGAGTTGGCGCAACCGGGGGCGGAGGCAGCACAGCCACCTGCCCGTCCAATACGGCCGCCGTGCAGCGCGTCATCCCCGGGAAGAATCCGCGCGACACGCTGCAGGTGAGCGGTTCGCTCTACTACAGCGAAACCGATTTGGCTGACAGCAAGATCTCGATCGTACAGCTGCCTTCGGGAGCTCCGCAGGTCATCGGATCCAAGGCGCTGTATCCCGCGCAGGCCAAGGCCTTCGAAAACGCAGACGCGCTGGTTTCGGATGGCACGTCGATCTACTGGCGCGCAGAGGAAGGCGCACGGATCTGGAAAATGCCCCTCGCGGGTGGCACTCCTGTTGAGATTGCAAGTATTCCAGGCGTACTTTCCTTCGGCAGCACCGCCGGTTTGCCTGACAGTCTGACGCTGAACGCCACGCATTTGTTTTGGGCGCAGGGCAGCAACCCCGTCGGCAATAGCGAGGTCGAATACGTGCTCTACCAAGTGCCCCTGAGTGGCGGCGTTCCAAAGAAGCTCGGGAGCTATCAGAGCGATACGAACGACATCATGAAGACCTTCCAACCGCTTTCTCTTCGCGCCGACGCCACGCATCTGTACTTCACGCGAGTCAGCGGTGGCGCATCCGGACTGCATCGGATCCCGCTCGCCGGCGGCCCGGACGAGGACGTGTTTGGTTCGGGCTACTACATCGATCTGAATCAAACCGACGTCTACGGCAGCGCGGGTGGGGTCCTTTGGCGCCATCCCAAGACTGGCGGCGCAACCAGCGTTGTGTCCACAGGGCTCGATCCGAACAAATACTCGCTGGTCGCGCACGGCGTGTCCCTATCGGCCACCCACGTCTACAGCGGCTATCTGTCCTTCGTGTTTCAAGGGTCCGAACTTGCGACCTGCGGCGTCGTGCTCAAGTCGCCTTTGGCGGGACCGTCGGGGACACCGACGGTCCTGTGGGAGGGCGACGGCAATCCGCTAGCGCT
>CBDUPW010000502.1:0-4090 GCA_965369205.1 uncultured Polyangiaceae bacterium
ACCGTCCAGTCGCCACCGACGGGCTCGAAGACCTCCACTTGCTCCGCGGCGTCCTTGTGGTTGCGTAGCTCGATTTCCCATTCGCTTTCGGATGTACAGGAACCGAAAGCGCGCCAGGACATCTGCTTGCGATCGCCCACGATGTCAAATGCTTCACCCATTTTGATCCGCACTCGCTCGTCGCGTGGTGTGTGGTCGATGCTGTCCTCGCCAATGAACTGCTTGGCGCCACTCTTGTCGGCTTTGTATACACGCACGATGCCCTTGGGCAGTGGGATGCCCAGGCCGTTTTGCTTGGTATTCTCTAGGTCCAAGTACACGCCGACCTTTTGGTTCTTCTGCACTTCGCCGTACCTGCTGCGGTACCAGTACTGCTGGCCGTAGTAGATCAGCTTCTTGCGCACTTTTGCGTTTTGAGCTTCGAGCAGCGTGACCTGCTTTTGCTCGTTTTCCAGCACATCCGTAGGTTGCTGCAACGTATAGAGGTGGTACTCGAAGAAGCTCTCTTCCTGGAACCGGTCTTCAGACTTAGACAGGGTCGCTGGCGCGCTGCGCGCCGCGCGTTGCATGTTGCCGGAGACCCGCTGCACGTCTCCCGCCACCAGCTTGAGCCGTGCGCCTTCGTAGCTCGCGCCCGAGCGGTTGTTCAACGTGACCCAGCCCGTCAAGTCCCCCAGCGTGTCCTTGTCGTTGATCACGAAGACGTAGTCGGCCTTCCAAGTCATATTCTGCGTCAGGTAGGTGACCTCGACGCGCTGCTTCGGCGCTTTGCTGTCGAGCAACCACACCAGGGTGGGCTTGCTCATCAGGTTGTCAGGCACACCCGGAAAGCTCACTCGCCCGGGAAAGGCATAAGTTATTTCGCCGCCAATCTTGTAGACGGGGGCGCCGTCGGCCACGGAAAGCAGCTCCGCATCGAAGCTGTCTTCCTTGCCCAGGCGTTCGTTGTAGCGATGCAGTCGCACCTTGCGGCCGACGTGTTTTTCCAACAGCTTCTGAGGGGTCAGCAGGTCGAAACGGTAGTTCTGTTCCAGAACCGAAAGCCCGCCGCCTGCCGCCTTGATCGAGACTGTTTCCGGTTGGATCTGCGACGCGACGTCTTTGAACGCAAGGGCGATTTGACCCGTGCCCAAGTTCAACTCGCGCACTTCACGCACCAAGCCGAAGTTCTGGTTGTAGACGGTAATACTGACTTCCTTGCGGTCGCTTGCGCCCGAGGACTTTTTCGTCGGGGCTGCGCTTGCGGAGGTGGCAAACGCGCCGAGGAAAACGGAGCTAACAAGACAGAGGTAGCGGAGTTTTCGTGTCTTCATGATCAGCACCAGCGTACGCGTACGCGATATTTCACTTGGGCCTTGCCGCGAGCGGGCACGCTCACGTCGAATTTGAAAGTCTTGGAGTCCTCTTTGATGTGGCGGTGGCTTTCCGTCAGGATCTCCCAGTCGCCGGCGATGGGCTCCATCACCTCGACGCGGACCGATTCGTCTTTGTGATTGCGTAGTTCAATTTCCCAGCTGCTTTCGGATGCGCAGTGGCCCAAGGTCCGCCATTCCGTCTGTTTGCGGTCACCGACCACGTCAAAGGCTTCCCCCATCTTGATGCGGATCTCTTCGTCCCGCGGGGTGTGGTCGATGCGGTCCTCGCCAATGAACTGCTTGGCGCCCGCTTTGTCGGCCTTGTAGACACGCACAATGCCTTGGGGCAGGGGCATGCCCATCTTGTTTTTTTCGCTGTTCTCGATGTCCAAGTAGACGCCGACTTTCTGGTTCTTCATCACCTGGCCATAGCTGCCGCGGTAGTAGTGCTGCTGACCGAAGTAGATCATCTTCTTCTGGATGCCGATGCTGTTGGCTGACAGCAGCGTCACCTGCTTCTGTTCCTTGTCGAGCAAGTCCGTCGCGCGACCAAGGGTATACAGGTGGTACTCGAAGAAGCCCTCTTCGCTGAATTGTCTATCGCTGCCGCCGGGGGCGCTCTCCGCTTCGTCGAGATCGTCATAGCGGTCACGGTTCATCTCTTGGCGCACGCGCTGCACATCGCCGGCGACCAGCTTGAGTTCCGCGCTTTCGTAGCTGGTTCCGCTATTATTCGTCAGCGTGACCCAGCCGGTTAGATCGCCTGCGTCGTCCTTGTCGTTCACGGTCAGGACGTAGTCGGCGTTCCAGTTCAGGTTCTGCGAGATGTAGCTCACCTCTACGCGTTGCTGGGGCATGCCGCTAGTCAGCAGCCACACCAGTGTTGGTTTGGCCATCAAGTTCTTTGGCACCTCCGGGAAAGCGAAGCGCCCCGGGAAGTTGTAGGTCACTTCACCGTTGATCTTGAGCACCGTGCCTTTTTCGACTGCGAGGACTTCCGCATCGAAGGCGTCTTCGGTGCCGGTCTTTTCGTTGTAGCGGTAGACCTTGATCGTCTTCCCCACATACTTCTCAAGCAGCTTCTGGGGACTGAGCAGGTCATAGCGGTAGTTCTGCTCGAGCACGGACAGCGCGTCGCCTCGGTCTAGGCTCCGTATGTGCACCGTCTCGGGCTGGATATGGGCAGATACGTCCTGGTACTCCAAGGCCACACGTCCCTTGCCCAACTCGACTTTGCGGATCTCCCGCACCAAACCGAAGTTCTGGTTGTAGACGGTGATCGCCACCTTCTCGCGCTGCTTGGCGCTGGAATCCCGCTCGGTCGCGGGGCCTGCATCCGGCGGTTTGGCGGGTTTGTTGGAGCCGCAGCCGATCGCCGCGAGCAGGGAGGCGGCGCAGAGCGCACTGATGAGTCTAGGTTTGAGTTCCGGCATTGGGGGTCGGGGGCAGTGAGGCGTATCAGCCAACGGACTTCGCCTGGCGGAGCTTACAGCGGCGGCCAGCGCGGGCTACAGCGCTGCGTCGTTCGGTCGAGCGACTACAAAAGACCAATGATTCCAACGGCATGAGCCCAGAGTCTCGGGCGACTTGCTCAATGTCATGTATCCTAGTGTCCATGAAGACCGCGATTGTGACGGGGGCGCTGGTTTTGGGATGCAGCCTCATGGCTGCCTGTGGCAGTGACGACGACAAAAAGCCGGCGCCCAAGGACGGCGGGACCGGTGGCAAACAGGGCTGGGTTGCTGCAGTAGGCGACAACGGCACCTTCGCGCAGACCTTCGACGACGTGCTGTGGCACGAACGCACGTTGACGGATCGCGATCTGCATGCTGTGGCGTGCGTCGGCAACAACGACGGTTGGGCCGTGGGTGAATCCGGCTATGTGGCTCGCTCGACGGACAGCGGCGAAACTTGGACCGAACAACACGTCGCAACGGATCAGACCCTGCGTGCGGTGCGCCTCACCAGCCAATTCTCCGGAGCTCAAGGCAAGTTCATCGGTATCGTGGCGGGTGACGCGGGCACGATCGCAGTGACTGATACCGGAGGCGAGACTTGGGCGCTGGTGCCCCCGCTGTTTGGGTCGACGCTGCGCTCGGTTGCGGTCTCCCATGGCGGACAGCTCATGCTGGCCGTGGGGGATGGCGCTGCGGTTGCACGCTCGATGGATCGCGGGGCCAGCTTCGCGCCAGTGACGATCCCAGGCGCCGGGGATCTGTACGGTGTTGCCATGGATGTGAGCGGCAGTCGGATCCTGATTGTCGATTCTGCGGGCGCGATCTGGGAGAGCAACGATCTGGGTGTCAGCTTCGACAAGAGCGCGAGCCTGTCTCGTGGTTTGCGTGCGGTTGCCGTATCCCACGACGGCAAGCACGCGCTGGTCGCCGGCAACGCGGGGCTGATCGCGGAACAACACGCCGAAGGGAATTGGCAGACCGCACCGGCGCCAACGAACCGCGATCTGTTTGCGGCGCTGATTTCACACGATGGACTACGCAAGTACGTGTCTGGCGATCAGGGCACGCTGTTTTCCGGTGATGTCGTCGGTGACGCTTGGAGCCAGGTCCAGCTGAAGGGCACGGCCACGCTGCGCGGTATGGAGAACTTGGATCCGCGCTAGCGCGGACGCAGCCGATCGCCGCAGTGAGCCCACTGGGCGGTCCAACAGCACGACGTGCCTGCTAGGGCTTTTCTTTGAGACGACGGCGTAGTTCACGCGGGGCTGCGTCTTCGAA
>CBDUPW010000503.1:0-4084 GCA_965369205.1 uncultured Polyangiaceae bacterium
TAGCCGTCTTTCATCTCGAGGCGATTCGCAATGACTTCGTGGGCGCCGAGGTGCTCCGCCAGTCGCTGCACGATGAAATCCAGAGCGCCAGAGATGAGCACGACGCGGTGACCGCGTTCCACGTTTTGCCGCACCAGCCCTTGCGCGTTGTCGAAAATCGCCGGCTTGATCACGTCGTCGAAGACCTCGTCCGAGAGCAATACCAGTCGGTCTTCGCTCATGCCCGCGTAGGACGCGTACAGCAGCTCGTTGAAAGTGCGTCGGTCCGCGAGCTCGGCCAGTCCCATGGCGGGCGCACGTAGCAACGCGCGACCCAAGCGCATCGCGGTCTGCACCGGGGTGCCCTGATTGACCAAGTAGAACAAGGTCGGGTGGACGAGATTCGTCGAGATCAGCGTCCCGTCCACGTCGAAATAGCTAGCGGTCACGGGCGGATTCGATCCCCGGCCCGCGGGCCGCGTCAAGGGCGCTGACGCAAGCTGCGTCGCGTCATTGCCCGGATTGCAGTAACCGGCGGCAACACTGGGCAATATAGCCAGCATGACGATCGTGCGCGGCCTCCGGCTTCTGACGACACTGGCACTTCCTTTGGCCATCGGCTGCTCGGATGGTGGCTCTAGCGGCGGCGGGGCAGCCGGCGGGACTGGCGGCGCGGCGGGCGCAGCCACTGGCGGCACGGCAGGCACGGGCGGCGCCGGCGCAACTGGCGGCAGCGGCAGCTGTGACGCCAGCAGCTGCGATGCGCCGCCGGAAGCGACAGCGCTGTTCGCGTTCCTGAAGGCGGGCAGCTACAAGACGTGGAACAAAGAGTCGGCAGCTCACGCTTCAACGGGACCGCATTCAGCCAGCGTGCGTGCGTGGGTGAGCCCCACACTGGACAAGAGCCTAACGGACGGCGCCACCACGCACCCTGTGGGCGCGGCAGCGGTCAAGGAGTTCCTCGATTCCGGCGGGTCTGCCACGGGCTGGGCCGTGTGGGTCAAAGTGCAGAGCGACAGCGCGGCGGGACAGGGCTTCTATTGGTACGAGACGTTCGACGCCAGCACCGGAGCGACCGCCGCCGACGGCGTCGGTGTGAGCCTGTGCGTGAATTGCCACGAACAACCCGCGGGCAAGGACTACTTTCTATCGCCCGTCCCGCTGCAGTGATGGCTGGACTCCCGAAGTCGCGGGCGGGTTCGTCAGCGGGGTTTGTCTGGGCATCGACAAGCTTTGGCCCGAAAAGACCCAGGCGAAGGCGAACGTCGCACCCAGGCGCCAGGCATGACGCTATCGTGCGCAGGTGCGCAGCGCCCAAGAGTTCCTGCATCTCTCGTCCAAACAGCTCCTCCAAGAGCTGAAACGCGGCCACGCCATCGCGCCGAACGCGCTGGCGGACAAGGAATACAAGGGCACCAGCCTTGGCTTGCCCGGCTTCATCGAGCGTCTGACGTGGAAGAAGTTCAAGAAGACCTTCCACCAGGATCCTAAGCGCGGAGTGCTGCGCGGCTGGAATGTGCGCTTGGAGCAAAACGAACTGCACGAGCCCTGCGTGCCCCTGCAGAAGCACGGCACGGCGGTCACCTTCGGCCACTATCACGTGTTGTCACCGGACGGACACCGCGTTCCGGCAGGCTGTGATCGCGGACTGTTGATCCACTACGGCTTCGGCAAGAAGGGCCCTCTGGACTTTGCCGGCCGCGTGCGCGATCCCCTCGTCGCCGTGAATCCGGGGGACGCAGGGCTGCTGCTCGGCTGGTCCTACCTGGACGTGGGGCTGCTCTTGGGCACGCCCAGCTTCTTCACCTTGGAGTTCGATCGCGCGTTGACGGAAGTCGTCGAACCGCCAAGGTAGCGCGCTCCTCTTGAGATTCCATGCACGCCGCTGCACATTCTGCGCTGGGGGTTTCGATGATTGCCAGTGCCCGAGCACAGCTGATACTTAACGAGGTGGAGGCCCCTGATGCACGCACGTGACGTGATGACACATATGGTGCTCATTGCCGGCGCCGATTGGTCGCTGACAGAGCTGAAAACCTGGTTGATCGACAACGGCATCACGGGAGCGCCGGTGGTAGGCGCCTCCGGTGAGCTCGTTGGCGTCGTTTCCTCCACGGATCTGTTGCGCGACGACTCGGGCTCGGGCTCGAGTGACGATTCCGCCCACGATTTCTACGCGGAATCCTTGGACCGGTCGCTCTCCGGCGCGGAAATGCGCACCCTGCACGTCGACGTGGACTCGGGACGCACCGTTGGCGACATCATGACGCCGATGGTCTTCAGCGTGGATGCCGGCACCGAAGTGGACGAGGTTGCAGATGTCATGGTGCGCGGTCGGGTGCATCGCGTGCTCGTCACACGGCAGGGCAAGGTCGCCGGTATCATCTCGGCGCTGGACCTCGTGAAGGCACTACGCGACATGGTGCGAGCGCAGCAAGAATAGTCCTAGGCAGGCGCGCACTCGGCGAAACAAGGTAGTTCTCAGGGAAGCACGTAGGCGAAGCCCGCGTTCTTGCCTGCGCGCCACACATTTTGGGAGCCGGACCAATTCCGAGCATACGCCTGGTCCAGAAACGCGAGCTGCCACAGATCGTCGCCGCTGCAGAGGAACGTGCCCCCGATGCGATCTTGCAATGCGGATGCAGCGCGCTCGATGGCGCTGTCGTCCACGTCCCAAATGGGCATGCCAGCGCGCTCAAGCACCCGAGCCCCCATGAGCACACCCTGCAAGTGCTCCCAAGGATAGCCCGTGCCCGCCGGTGTGCCCGTCGTGAAGGGGCCGCCACGGCGCATATCGTCGGGAATGATTCCGTCGATGTTGACGCCCTGTTTCATTGCGCCCTTGGGGTTGATGAGTCGCAGGTCGTTCGGGTCCACGTGCCATGACACGTCCGCGCCGTAGACAAGACCGGGATTTTTGCCCGTCACACCTTGCGCCCAGTAGTCGCGCACGTCTTTGAGCAGAACATCGTCGCCCAGGTAGCGGTACACCGCGGTCAGCGACCCAAACGCCATGGAGCCCCAATTGTTGGGCCGCTTGTAGAACATCTGGCGCAGCGTGATGTTCAGCTCGGAGCCCTTCTCGACGTCGGTCACGTTCTTGAGCCAGGTGCTGAACGCCGGCGACGAGTATCCAACGAGATCCGCCGCCATGGCGTAGGCGCCTAACTCGCGGCCCCACGCGAGGGTGCGGCCACCCTTCTCCGAGCCCTGCACCTGAACGCAAGCCGTGTCGACTTTTGCTTTGTACTTCACGTCGCCGGAGCGTGCGTAGGCTATTGCGGCGGCCAGCACGCGCACGTTCGTCGGATCGTCTTGGTCGGACACATTGGGATTCGAAGTGTCCGCATCGGCGAACTTCAGCAACTCGAGCCAGGCGTCCCCGCTCATTGGTTTTCCGGCTAGCTCCGGTGCCGAAGACCACACTCCTTGCAGCGCGCCGCCGGACGCGCCCGCGCCCGCGCTACCTCCAGACGCGCCCGCGCTGCCCCCAGACGCGCCCGCGCTGCCACCAGACGCGCCCGCGCTGCCCCCAGACGCGCCCGCGCTGCCACCGGTTCCTGCTGCGCCTCCGGCTACGCCCCCGGTCCCCGCGCCGCCACCGCTCGACTTGGGGTCCCCCGCGCCGTCCTCGCCCCCGCACCCCAAGCACGCAGCAGCGCACAAGGCCGCACCCAACGCCGCGCGCCAAAACTTCCGACTTTCCACGCCGCCCGTACCAAAAGCCATATCAATCCCAGCGTATCACGTGCTCCTGTGGCTGAAGAGGTGCTAAGCTTGTGTGTTTGCCATGCGATACAAGCGAGATCACTACGAGGCCCTGGGCGTTTCAACGAAAGCAAGTGATGAGGAGATACGCGTTGCCCACCGCATTCGCGCAGTCTTCAGCCACCGGCGCGGGGTTCTGCGCGTCCAGGATCAGATGCACAAGCTGGAGGAGGCGCGGGAGGTCCTGACCGATCAGGACAAGCGTCGAGAGTTCGATCGACTGCGCGAGGTCTTTGTGCTGGCTCCCCGGCGCGCGTGGAACGAAGCAGAAACCGAACGGCTACGCCGAGAAGGCCGACTTCGCCGTGGCTATTCGCGCAAAGTGGCGCGTGATTGT
>CBDUPW010000504.1:0-4071 GCA_965369205.1 uncultured Polyangiaceae bacterium
CGAGCGGCGCGCGGATCGTGTCTTCGGATCCGCCGGTCAGCGTTCCAGGAACCTTGTTCGTGAAGCCGGGTACGCATCGGCTTACTTGCGTTACGTCCGACGACACTCGGATCGACCTCGAAGTCACCGCGCGCGCTGGGCAAGCGCTGCAGATCACGTGCGCCAAGCCGCTTTCCACGCCGAAGGGTCCCGCGTCCGGCTCGCCCGCCAAAGACCCGCGAGCTGAGCCTCCCCGGGCAATGCCTTCGCAGTCGGGTTTGAACACGTCACAGATCTTGGGGGTCGGCGCCCTCGGGGTCGGCGCCGTGGCGCTCGGCGGCGGCATCTTTCTCAATCTGCGCGGACTATCCGCCAACGACGATTTCAACGCATCAGGCAAGACAGATCTCGATGCGCGGGACCGCGCGGTGCAGCTGCGCACCCTGGCCTTCGTCGGCTATGGCGCAGCGGCAGTGTTTGGAACTGTGGGGACGGTCTTGCTGCTGGGTTCGGACAGCGAGACGAGCGGCAACGCGCAACAGACGCCGCGTTCAGCGCGAGTGGCGCCGCCGCGCGTCGGAATGCAGCTGACGCCACGTTCCGTCACGCTGCGCGCGCGCTTCTGATCAGCGATCGTAGGGATTCTTTGCTAGGGGCTTCTTGCCGGGCTTTGGCGGCGCTGTGGGCCCGGATGAGGGTCGGCGCGCAGGCGCCGCAGCCGGAAACGCGAGGCGCATCGGGTTTTTACCCTGCCACAACCCCGACACACGCACGCCGCTTTCCGCGATGGCGTCGACCTGCAGCTCTTTGCGATCCTTGGCCCACTCGGGCAATGGGATCTTCAGCACGCTGCTCGGTGTCTTTAGCTGGGTCGCGCGCCCGTCCAAGCTCAGCATGGTGATCTTTGCGTTCGCCTGCACCACCAGCTGCCGCTCCACGCCCGGTTCGTCTGCAGCCTGGGCCACGGCGACAGAACGCGCCCAGGCTCCGGAGTCGGGCCAGCGCGCGAGACTCGACTCGACACGCTGATCGAACGCCACGAACAAGCCGGCAGAAGACGCGGCAACTGCGAGGGCAGCCGTAATCCACACACCCCGAAGGGAGCGCCGCGGCGCGCGCGACTCACGCGTCTCCACGGAGCTCGTGGACCGGGTTTGCCCCGTCTGCTCCGCCAGTGTCGCCGCAAAGCTCGCTGCCGGCAGCGAAGACGACTGGCTGGGCGGCTCCTCCACTAATAGCGACGCCAGCTGATCGCGCAGCTGCTTCACCTGCCCCAGCTTTTCTCGACGCTCTCGGATCCTCACTGCGGCCAGCCGCTGGACCCATTCGGCACACTCCTCGTGTTCCGCGAGGGGAGCGGCGGCCATGAGCCGGCGCCGAAACTCTGCCGCACTGGCGCAGCGCGCGTCCACGTCCAGAACCAGCGCGGACGCGATGACCTCCGACAGCTCATGCGAAAAGCCCGGGACCACGGCAACCAGTTTGGGCGGCACCGCGTCGACGATCTCCAAGAGTGTCTGGATGTTGGCGTCTCGTCCCTTGCGCAGCCGACGTCCGGTTGCCATCTCCCACGCCAGCACCCCGGCGGCCCAAACGTCGCAGCGCCGATCCAACGTGTCGCCGCGCACTTGCTCGGGCGCCATGTAGTTGACCTTGCCTTTGATCACGCCGGAAACGGTGTGCGAAGGCGTTGCGGCCATTTTGGCGATGCCGAAATCGCTGAGGCGCGCCACGCCATCGAGTCCCAAAAGAATGTTCTGGGGCGTGAAGTCTCGATGAACCAAGCCGAGTTCCGTGCCGTCGGGCTCTTTCAGCTCATGGGCGGCGTGCAGCCCTGCGAGGGCGTCGCACAGCATCCTGAGCCAGACCGCTTGCGGCAAGGCCGTGCCCTGCTCACGCGCCAACCTGCGCAGCCCCGAGAGCGAATCGCCCTCCACGAAGTCCATCACCAGGTAGACGTTGGCTTCGTCTTCTGCCACATCGATCACCGGCACGACATTGGGATGGCGGATCCGGGAGCAGACGCGGGCCTCCGCCAAGAACTGCCGCACCAGGCTGCTGTCGCCGATCAGATGCGGGTGAAGCACCTTCAACGCCACTTCGCGACGGAATCCGGCGGCGCCCTGCACCAGGGCCAAATACACGCTGGCCATGCCCCCGACGCCGAGGGGCCCGAGCAGCTGATACCGACCCACTTGGGCAGGCATGTTCGGCGCTTTTTCCAAGGCCACTGTAGCTTAGCTCGGATCCCTGAGAGGGGTCCAACCCCGCCAAACGTCAGAGCGAAAGACGCGGCGGTCGGGTAGCAGCAGGGCGCCCTTCCCTAGCGGTCCCCGCGCAAGAAAAACGTCTCCAGCTTGCCTTTGCCCTTCACTTCGATCTCGCCGCGGGATTCGACGGCGTAGCGATCCCCGAGGCGGTCGCGGGTCGAGCGGCTCAGGTGGATCTCTCCGGGAAGACCGTGAGATTCGAGCCGTGACGCGGTATTCACGGTGTCGCCCCACATGTCGTAGGCGAATTTTCGGGTGCCGATGACGCCGGCGACCACTGGGCCCGTGTTGATGCCGATACGGATCTGCAGGTCGAGCTCTGTACGTGCACCAACCTCGGCGACGATCTCTCGCATGCGCAGCGCCATCGCAACGATGGCTTGCGCGTGGTCCGCCCGCGGCGTCGGCACGCCTGCGGCGACCATGTAGGCGTCGCCGATGGTCTTGATTTTCTCTAGCTTCAGCTCATCGGCGACGTGATCAAAGGCCGAGAATACATCGTCGAGCACTTCAACGACTTGCCGCGGGCTCAGCTTCGCCGCCAACGGCGTAAACCCCACGATGTCCGCGAAGAGAATGCTGGCTTCGTCGATGGCGTCCGCGATGTGCTGTTCGTCGGCGCGCAGCCGGTCGGCGATGGGACGGGGCAGAATATTGAGCAACAAGCGCTCGATCTCCGCTTCGGCATTGGTGATATCGCGCACAAAAAGCGTGACCACCAAGAACAGCGACGCGGCGACGAGCATCGTATTGACGCGGGTCGCCAACCACACGCCCATGGGCGGCGCGACAGTCGCGTTGCCGATGACATTGAATTCAATCAGTGCCAGGAGGGAGAAGCTAATCGCGGCGTAGAGGTAGCAGTAGAGCCGCTCTCGCCGAGTGAACAACAGGAACGGCACAACGGCAACCGCGGCGTACCAACGATGTGCCCCAGACGCGGCCCCATAGGACGCCACGCACAATATGGCGAGGTGTACGTTGGCGTACAGCACGAGCATGTGGCGGGAGGAGCGCGTGTGCGCAGTTGCATTGCGCAGCAGCACGACGCCGAAGATCACGATCCCGGTGATGTTGAGCCATGCGGTGTCCGTGAAGCCGGACAGCAACTGGGCCGAAAGCCACACTCCTAGGGCAAGCATGCCCAGCAGAGCGGTTGCGTTCGTCAGCTTGATCCGCCGGCGATGCGCGCCATGCAGTCTGCGCGTGCCCAGGCTGACTAGCGTCTCAAGGGGCCCAAGCATTGCAGTCGCAACCCAACGCAACTCAAGTTCGCCGCTGGGGCTGGACCCCGAGCCAACTCATTTCGGCTTACACGTTCCGCCGCAAGAATAGCCGGCTTGAGACATGCACTCGCAGCGCATATTCGGGCCGCAAGGGTTCGGATTGTAACCTTTGGGTGGCGGCGCGTCGCCCCTGGGTCCGCCGCTCCAGATCGTCGCGGACCGCCCGCAGGTCACGCAGCTGCTGCTCGGCGGGTGCGTTGGGATCCGGCGCCTTGCTGGGCGGCACGACGGGCTCCCCAACCAATGTCGGTTCGGGATCCGGCGGCGGGGTCGGGTCCGGCGCCGGCTCTCTGCCGTCCGCAACCGGTGCGGGTCCCGGCTCCGCTGGCGCGACCGGCTCGGACGGCGGCGGTGCAGCTGCGCCGCAGGCACTCGTCAGCGCCGCGGCCAACGTCGCTAGCAGGATCGCGGATCTGGGTCTCTGTCTCACGGGCAGTCCTCAAGATACTGCTTCGGCACAGCCAGGGGAAGCCCAAGCCCTGCCGCCGCTACTTGGATTCGAGCGCGCGCTGCACCGTGGCCTGCAATTCGTCCAG
>CBDUPW010000505.1:0-4067 GCA_965369205.1 uncultured Polyangiaceae bacterium
ATTTCCCGCATGCAGAGCGGACAGTCGCCGTCGTAGAACACCTCGAATTGTCGTTCGCTCATCTCACCTTTTCGATTCCAGGCCTGACGTTGCTCATGCGACGGCTTCGGCCTCATGCTAGATTGTCTAGGACGCCTCCTGAACATCGCAACCCACTTTCTTCATCGAGCGACGCGTTCATGAACCACCATTGTCACTGCATCTTCGCGTTCAGCGTCGTGTTGAGCATCGGCTGCTCTAGTTCCCAAGAAACGCCGTCAGAACCCACCCTGAGCTGCGACGACGCCGAGCCCGCGCCGATCACAGTGCCCACGCTTCAACTCGGAAAGCCCGGTGGCAATGCGTGGGTGCCGCTGAACTCCGGGGACTCGCTGCCGGTAATCAGCGGTGGCCAAGGCGGCAGGCACATCGACACAAGCGTGCGCTTTTTCTACGCCACGGAGGAGCGCGTGCGCATCTTTGCTCGGGTGACGGATCCGACGAGCGACTTGATCGGCGAGAGTGCGGAGACGTTCCGCACCTGTGCGGGCAAGTGGACCGAAAAGCGCGACTTTCGCATCTTCATGTATCAAACCGAAGCAAACGCCCGCATCATCATCAACGCGAACCTGCCCGCTGGCGCCGAGCCCACCCTCGCGCTGGACGGCATGAACCTCATGCAGTGACGCTTCGCGCTCCGCCCAGGTGCAGCCGCTCCCGACTTAGCGTGCTCGGGGAAAGCGTCGACCCAAGAGCAGACTCCGCCGTCGCGCTGCATCGCGGGCTTCGCTTTCGTCCTTTTCGTCCAACTCGGTTTCCAGCAGGGTGATTTTCTGCCAGATCTTCTGGGACAGCGCCGTGGTCAGGTTCTCGACCTCGTCCACGGCATTGAGCACCACCGGATCGGTATAACCCTGCACGGTCAGTGCGCCGACCTTGCTGACCAAAGCCAGAAGCTCCGTGCAGTAGTTCAAATAGCGCATCAACTCGAAGTCCGTCATGGTGCGCTTGGGCGAGGAAGGCGTCGACGGTCCCCGCGCGGTCAGCTCGGAAGGGTCCTTCGTCAGCTGGTGCATGTCCACGATGTGCGCCAAGGCACGCAGCTGGTGCACGAGCGCGAGGGCGACTTTGCGCTTGAGGCGGCTCTCGAGGGTGACCAAGAATGCGACGCCCGTGCCCAGGAAGAACAGACTGCCGAGCAACGCTTCCAGCGTTTGCACTAGCTCCGTGATGGCGCGGATCTGGTAGTTCAGGCGCGCTTCGGGCGCCATTAATGCAAGCACCAACACTCCCCCGCAGAGCAGCAAGCCCACGCCAACACGCAATGGCAGGTTGGGCTCCCGCAGGGTAGCGGTGCGGCGGATGGTCACACTCGCGATGCCCAGCAGCTCCTTCGCGACGCCGGCCAGGCTCGCTTTCGGGAAGCGCTCCTGGATGCGGTGCTCCAGCTGTTCGATGGTCAGCACGATCTTGTTTTCGTCGAGCTTCTCGTACACCGGACCGCCTCGACCATTTCGTAGGCGGGCACCCTTTGGAATACAAGCGCCGAAGCACGGTTGGAAAATGCGCGATCTGGTGCAACACTAGGGGTTGGATGGTGCAACGCCGACAGGCATTGGTCTTGTTAGGCCCGGCAATGCTGCTGGCGTGCGCCGGGCAGTCCGAAGAAGGCGTTCTGCCGCAAGGTAGCAAAGACGCCGGACCGGATTCACCGACGGTCATTTCCGATTCGGGGATCTTCCCGTCGACGGACGGCGGTCCGTGCAAGCAAGGCGCCGTTGGCGCGTGCTACTCAGGCCTGGCTTCGCACCAAAACGTCGGCGAGTGCAAAGACGGCACCACGACCTGCGAGGGCGGCAAGTGGGGCCCCTGCGTCGGCGATACCCTGCCCGGCGTCGAGGTCTGCAACGAAAAGGACGACGACTGCGACGGGATCACCGACGAGACCTGCGCCTGCGTGGATGGCAAGTCGCGTCCTTGCTACTCCGGGCCCACCGGCACCGAAGGCAATGGGCCCTGTGCTGGCGGAACCCAGAACTGCACCGGCGGCAGCTGGGAGACGCTGTGCATTGGAGAAGTCACCCCCGGTTCCGAGAGCTGCAACGGCATCGATGACGACTGTGACGGCACGAAGGACGAAGGAAACCCAGGCGGCGGCGCCAAGTGCAGCACGGGTCAGCCCGGAGTGTGCAGCGCGGGCAGCATGACTTGCACCTCCGGCAAGCTCTCTTGCGAACCGGTCACGCCAGCGTCCGGTGAGAAGTGCAACCTGCTCGACGACGACTGCGACGACAGTTGCGACGAGAGCGCAGGCTGTCGGGTCGGCGTACACCGATCCTGGAGTGGCAGCGTTGGCGCGCACCTCTATACGACTAATCTGGGCGAGGCCCAATCCGGGGGCTACACCCTCGAGTTCCAGAACTTCTACTATCTGTACAGCGCGAGCCAGCCGGGCATGGCGAAGTTCTACCGCTGCGTCAAAACCAACGGCAAACCGTTCTACACCACGTCGAGCGCGTGCGAGGGGGGCGGAACCAACCACAGCACCCTGGGCTACATCGGCAGCGCATCAACGGGATGTGACTCGACACCGCTGTATCGCCTCTACGCCAGCAGCAGCGGGAACCACTTCTACACGCCCTCGACCAGTGAACGGGACTACGCGGTCACCATTGGCTACAAATACGAATCCATCGCCGGCTACGTATGGAAGCAGCCCTGAGCGCAGGCCCAGGTTGCTAAAACCCTGACAGATGTCCCTGTGGCTTGCGCTTTCGGCGCGCCGCATGAAAGGCTGACACCTCTTGGCGACGCTGCTGCGGGCTTCAGCCTGCACCCGTCGCTTCGAAACCACAGCCCAGCGCGTCTCTTGCCGGCTGGCGAACCGCTTTTTCGTCGGCACGCTTCTCGCACAGAGGCCGCATACCCAACACAGGAGACAAGAAGATGGATGAAATGATCAACGGACTCGTCGCGAAGACCGGCATCAGCAAAGAACAAGCCGAGAAGGTCGTCGCATTCTTGAAGGAGAACGCCACCAAAGTTCCCGGTTGGCTCGGCAGCACCGATGTGGGCCAGAGCATCAAGGACAAGCTGCCCGGCGGCTTGGGCGGCATGCTCGGCGGCTGAGTCTCGACTCCCGCGCCCCCACGGGGGCGCGACGCCTCAGCCGCGCACGACGACGATCTCGGTGAACTCGTCACCGCACGCCATAGATTTCGCGTGCGTCGCAGAGAAGGCGGCGTCCGACTCGAATGTGCGCACGTAGAAGTCGAGATCGAGCGTCGGTTTGTGCTCGACCGCGCCCACATAGACCAGATTCATGATGCCGGCGGCACCGCCGGCTGCCAGGTGCGAGACGGGGCGTTTGGATGCCCCGTACATGCCGATCCAACCCGTGCTCTCGTAGTCGTCCCAGATCCGAATCACCAGTCGTTCCGGGGAGAGTTCGTGTACGCGCCACAAGCCCCAGCCGAGCGAGTTAACGCAGGCAACGATACCGTGAACCCAATCCTCGCGAGTCTTGCACTGCGGGCGCACCACGGCGTCCCACTCTGCGCTGACCATGATGCCACCGAAGGTGTGGAAAGCGCAGCGGTGTCCGGCGTCGCGCAGCAGGTCTTCTCCAGGTTCCAACAGGCCGCTGTCCGCCATGCGTCGCACGAACTCGAAAGAGATGCGATTGTAGAAGTTGGCAAAGTGGTTGGTTAGCATTACGCCGAAGCGTGGGATCAGCCCCTCTTCGTTGCCCGAAAAGTCCAGGCCTGCCAGCGCCGCCAGCACTTCGGCCTCATTCACGGACGTATGCGGGCTATGTGGAACGACCGTGCCCTCCCAGTGCGCACCAACGCCGACGCCGCGCGCGACCGCGTGGTCGGTGCGACGCAACTGGACCCTTCCTTGTGGCGCGCCCATTGCCTGGCATGCCTCGATTTCGGCAGTGAACGACCCGGCCGGCAAGCCATGCAGCAGAGCAGCCGCGGCAGCTGCGTAGCCCGCATCAAAGTGGCTCTGTGGTTCTGCGAACTCCGCACCGGCCGCCTGGCGCAGACACGCGCCGTAGTGAGAGACGGGAAAGGTGGCGGTCC
>CBDUPW010000506.1:0-4054 GCA_965369205.1 uncultured Polyangiaceae bacterium
GCTAGGGCTTTTCTTTGAGACGACGGCGTAGTTCACGCGGGGCTGCGTCTTCGAATGCTGAACAGCTCCAAATCCAGCGACCGGCGATGACCAAGGTGCAAACCGATAGCAGTTCCGCCCGCTAGGTAGAACTCCCGCAACGATCTGGCGCTGCCTAGTCGATCCAGGGCGCGCTGTTGTTCGCGGCTGAGCGTGCTTGCAGGGGCCATGTTTCTTCTCGTGCATCCAGAAAGAGCTGCCAGAATCTTCTTGTCTTGTCGCTCAGCGCGGGGTGGCCCCTACGAAAGAACTCCAGAAAACCTTGCTCGCCGTATTCCGCAAGCGCCCACGCAACGTCTTCCAACCGTCCGCGCTCAAGAATGCGCGCGAGGATCTCGTTGCGGTGTTCGGTCGTGTCCAATCCAGACGCATCCGTCTCCCAAAACAGCCAGTGTACGGATGCTGGTGGCGCTGTCACGACTGCCACAACTTAGCAGAAAGCGCCCGTAGCGGCGTCAGTGCCGAAGTTTCCCATCGGGCCGACGGCGGCGCGCTGCACAGAGCAGCAGGAGCAGTGCAGCGTTCGAGCCTGCGGGAGCTGAACTACCCCTCGGCACGCGACAGCCGCAACCTGCGTCGTCCTCGGATGTCGGTTTGCCAGTAGCGCCTCCGCTGCCCGACGTCGTGCCGCCGCTTGCCGCGCCTGCCCCTCCGGCGCCGGCAGTGCCCGCGCTTCCGCCGCTGCCTTTCGTGCCTGCGGCGCCGCCTGCCCCTCCGGCGCCTCCCGCAGCGCCGCCCGCACCTGCGGTGCCGATCGGATCCGGCTGCACATCCGCCAGCGTGTCGCCCTCTACGCCGCTGTCGATAATGATTTCCGGCGCATCTGAAAACGGGTCCTTGCCGCGCAGCAGCCCAACTTGGGTAAAGTGCGGATTGTCGTCGGCCAAAGTCTGCGCCTTGGCGCCGCTGACGACCTGCTGTCCGTCGAACCACACGTCGACTGAGCCCTTCGCCTCGTCCTTAGACCAAAGCAAGCGCATCGCGATACGGTGCCACGTCATGGTTTTCAGCACGTCCGCTTTCCATTGCACCTTGTTGCTCGGCTTGCGTGTGGAAAAGGAAAGCTCCGTGCCAGCTGCGGCGAAGGCCATCATCTGCTGGAAACTCTGCTGCGATTCCCAGTAGCCGATCTGCTGCGACGGTGTTTGCGGGAGCGCTGCGGGCAGATAGAAACTCCAAGCGAAGTACGTTGCGGCGCCCTCTTTGGTGCGCGCCGCATTGGGTACGTGGCGGAACTCCACGCGGTGCAATCCGTTGGACCAGGTGTTTGCGTTTGTCAGCGTGATGTGTCCGGCGTAGCTGCCCAGCGCCGGCGATTGCACGATTTGGATCCCTTCGGGGTTCAGCGTGCCCTGCCACTGACTCATGTCCCCGGTTTCGAAATCGCCCGTCCACACTGGAGCGGCGTGCAGCGGTGGCGCGAGCGATAGCGCTGCCGCGGTGAGTAGTCCTGTTCCGAGGCGATGACGAACTGGTCGGCGTTCCACGTACAGAGGGTACAGGAGTTTGTAGCTCGCTGGGTGGCGTCCTCGACAGTAGCGTCACGAGGCAGCCAGCGGCGGCGGATGCATCGGCTGGCGCCAACGCCCAGGAAAACACCACATGGACCCTGCCTCTCGACAAGCTCTACGGCAGAGCGCAAGGTGAATCTCTGACCCAATCTGACGCTCTCCAGTCTTGCCGCGAAGTCACCAAAGAGCGCATCGCCGCGGCGGTGGCTCCGGCGGCTTCGATGAACGACGCTTCGCCGCGGCAAAAGTGCCTCGCGCTGGTGCGCGCTATGGCGGAGGTTTCAAAACCCGATGATGAAGCGCACCGCGTGTTGGCGCTGCTCGCGGTCATGGCGAACCACTCGTGGGTAGATGGGGACCTCGTGGTCAAACTCATCGGCGACTCGGAGCTCGCCGTCCTGGAACTACTTGTCGACGATGGCTTCAGCGCAGAGCGCATCTTGGGTCCAGTGTGCTTCAACGCGCCGCTTGGCGAGTTTGCGGCAGAGGTTCAGGCGCGCGGGCGACAACTCGCGCCGCTGGCACTAGCGGAACCGCTCAGCGATCGACGCGTCGTCCTGCGCGGCAGGCCCGCGTACGCACGCGAGCACCGGGCTGCTTCGCTGTCGGCCTTCGACACCGCGTTGCTCAAGGGCATGTCCGGTCACCCCGCAAGCGAGCCGGAGCCAGAGCCACCGCCCGCGCTTGCCTCCGAGCCACCGGCGTTTGGCTCCTACGACCGGCCCCTAGCCGTATTGGAGATGCCCGCGGAATACAGCGCAGATCGCCGCGCTGAACCGGAGCCGCCAGCGGCGAGCCCGCGCAAGGGTCCGCCACCTCCGCCGCGTCGCAAGCCGCGCTAGCTGCGCGGGGACGTTTGCGGTGCGCGGTTGGGGCACGCCGCCCTCATGGCGCGCACAGCTGGCACGTCAGTGAAGCGACGTGGAGCGACCGTCGCTGCGGACGCGGGGGGGAGCGACCTCGGCGACCGGGGCGTTTTCGATGACGTGCTTGGTCGCCACACAAAACCAAAAAATCAGCGCGCAAGACTGGCGAGCTCGCGGCGCCAATAGCTGAGCGCAGCGACCAGACCCAGGGCGCCGGTGGCGTACAGCAGCGGCCAGGTGGCGGGGTGTGCAAGGAGCGCCGCACCCACCGCGACAAACTGCAGCACGGTGGCGGCCTTGCCCAGCGCGTTCGCCTTGGGCGCTTCGGCCTTTGCTTTGCGGCGTGGGCGACTGACGGCCCACCACAGCACAAGAGGTGCTTCGACGAGCTCGCGCATGCCGAGCAGCGCAACGCCTAGCAGGTCGAGGCGCCCCACAAAGAACAACGTCGCGACGACGGAAGACGCGAAAAGCTTGTCGGTGACGCCATCCACCACGGCCCCTGCGGGCGTGGCAAGGTGGAAGCGGCGGGCCAAGAATCCATCGAGCACGTCGCTGGCGCCCGCAACAGCAATCACACCGAGGGCGACCCCAGGTCGGTCGACCGTGAACGGAAAGAGCGCGGCCAGTGGCGCGCGCAAGAAACTGACCAGGCTTGGTGCTAGCAGCAGGTCCTTGGTGCGGTAGTGCCCCATTTCGTCCGGCGGCGGGCTGGGGGTGAATCCAGGCCCCGAGCAGGGGTACCATGCGCGGCATGTCCACGCTCACAGAATCTGCCGCGTTCCGCGCGCTTTCCGGTCACCAAAAGTCCCTCGCGTCCTTGCCGCTGCGCCAGTTGTTTGCCGACGATCCGAAACGTTTCGAGCGGTTCAGTGTTTCGCTCGGATCGATCCTATTCGACTACTCGAAGCACCGCATCACCGAAGAGACCATGGGGCTGCTTTGCGCCCTGGCGGAACAGGCGGAGTTGAAGTCGGCGATCGACGCCATGTTCGCTGGGGAGAAGATCAACGTGACCGAGGGGCGGGCGGTGTTGCACGTGGCGCTGCGCAATCGCTCGGACAGGTCGATGCGCGTGGATGGAATCGACGTCATGCCTGACGTGAAGCGCGTCTTGAGCAAGATGCGCCGCTTCGTGGATGCATTGCACGGCGGCGCCTGGCGCGGGGCTACCGGGCAGCAGATCGGCCATGTGGTGAACATCGGCATCGGCGGTTCGGACTTGGGGCCGATGATGGTTGCGGAAGCGCTACGGCCGTATCGGCATGCGGGGATCGAGCTGCACTTCGTCTCGAATGTCGACGGCACGCACTTGAGTGAGACCCTGCGTGACCTCGACCCAGCGAAGACGCTGTTTTGCGTGGCCTCGAAGACCTTCACGACTCAAGAAACGTTGACCAACGCCCACTCCGCTCGCAAGTGGCTGACGGGTGCATTGGGCGAAGGCGCGGTTCCGAAACATTTCGTCGCGCTCTCGACTAACGAAGATGCAGTACGCGCCTTTGGTATCGATCCTGAGAACATGTTCGAGTTTTGGGATTGGGTCGGCGGGAGGTTTTCCTTGTGGTCTGCCATTGGGCTGTCGATTGCGTGCGGCATCGGCATGGACAATTTCGAAGAACTTCTGGCTGGCGCCCA
>CBDUPW010000507.1:0-4017 GCA_965369205.1 uncultured Polyangiaceae bacterium
TCAGGGCAGGGCAAGCCAGGGTATCGATGCATGCTCGGCAGTTCCCGCACAAACCGCACTGCAGACAGCGCAGCGCTTCGCGGCGGGCTGCGTCCGCGTCCAAAACCGAAACGACCTCAGCATGGCTTTGCGCAGCCTCTTCCGCGTCAAGATGAGCGGGAACCTCGCGAGGTACGCGTGGGCCGCGGGTGACCGGCCCACTCGGCGCCTGCGCAGGCACGGGCATCGGCGGAGGCACGCGTCGATCCGCTAGTTTGCTGCCGCGGACCATGCGATCCACGCCCCAGGCGGCGCGCATGCCGAGTGCCATGGCCGAAGTGACCATGCGCTTGCCTGGGATCACGTCACCGGCGGCAAAGACCCGCGGGTGAGAAGTCGCAAGAGTTTCCGGCTCCACTTCGAGTAGGCCGTCCGGCGTGCGGCGCAACGGCTGCCCCGCGGCGTGCATGGCGTCTAGGTCCGGCTCTTGCCCAACGGCGAGCAAGAGCAGGTCGGCGTCCAAGTGGATCTCGTTGGACGCACCTTGCGTGGGCCTCAGAACAACCTGGCCAGCTTCGGTGCGCAGCGGCCGCGTAGACGCAAGGATCGTGACCCCTTCGCGTTCGGCGGCGAGCACTTCATCGCTCAGAGCTGGCATCTGTGCCCGCTCCTCCACACACGCGATGCAAACGCGCCGCGCGCCCAGTCGTCTGGCTGTGCGCGCAGCATCCACTGCCGCATTGCCGCCTCCGATCACAACGACGTTTTTCGCGCCGCTGGTCTCGATGCCGTCTGCGTGGGCGCGCAAGTACTCCAGGGCGACGGTTCGCTTGGGGCTTAGCGCATCACCCGGAAGTGTGAGGGACTTTCCTCTATCCGCTCCGACCGCGAGGATGACCGCTTCAAAGCCGTCGTCCAGCAAAGCGTCCAGCGACACGTCTGTGCCCAACCGGGTATTCACCCGCAGATCCACGCCCAACTGCAGCAAGCGATCCAGATCGCGTTGCACGGCTTCTCTTGGCAGTCGGTAGTTCGGGATGCCTCGGGTCAATAGGCCGCCCGCTTGAGCAGCCGCTTCAATCAACGTCGGCGCGTAGCCGCGTCGACACAATTCTTGCGCTGCGGATAGACCCGCGGGCCCCGAGCCGACAATAGCCACACGGCGGCCGTGCGGCGGCTCGCAGTCGATCGCAAATAGTTCTGAGCGCTCCCGGCTCGCCCAGTCCACGACGTATCGCTTCAGGTCGTTGATGGCGACACTGTCATCAAGGTCCTTGCGCACACACCCGGCCTCGCAGGGTCGATCACACACGCGGCAGACGCTTTCCGGCAGCGGTGTTCGCTCCAGGATGTGCCCGAGTGCCTCCGGCAATTCCCCAACGGCAATGTGGCCGGCGTAGCCTTGAATGCACAGCGACAGCGGGCAGCGTTGTGTACACGGTGCCACCGACGGGACCTCTTCGCGTTCACGGATCGCCCGCGCCCGCGCCAAGTTGCGCTCGAACCCTTGGGTCACGGGCTGGCTGCAGCGCAAGCCCAACTCTTCGCGTCCGCAGCTTCTACACACCTCTGCGTCGATCTGGTGCGACGGAGGCCGCGCCTTGCGCGCAAGAAGACGAGCATCGTAAACGGGGCAGGCGCGGCGCGCGACAATCACGCTCACACCCTTTTCTTCGCGTGCCTTTCGAAACGCCGCAATGGTGGCGCCCAGATCGTAAGGGTCGACTACTTGAATCTGTTTTGCACCCAGGGCACGCGCCACCTCTTCGATGGAAGCCGGGCTGGTTGCAGCCTGGGACGGGCTCTCCTGAAATCCCGTCATCGCCGTGACCTGGTTGTCGAGGACGACTGCGACGACGTTTGCATCTTCCTTGATGGCGTCGAGCAATGCAGGCATGCCCGCGTGAAAGAACGTGGAGTCCCCCATGACACCGACGGTTCGCATGCGCGTCACGCGCGCCACACCGGCCGCCAACGTGAACCCCGCGCCCATGCACAAGAGCGCGTCCGCGACCTGATGCGGTGGTGCGTATCCGAGGGTGTAGCAGCCAATGTCGTTGAAGTAGAGCTGGCTCTCGTCGAACGCCGCACGCGCCGCCACGAACGTGGCGCGATGCGGGCACCCCGGACACAGAGAGGGCGGTCTGGGTTCCACCGGCAGAGAAACTTTGGCTTTCCTTCGTGTGAGCTGAGGCAGTTCGCACAGTTCGCGCAGCGCATCCTCGATCTGCGCCGGCTCGTACTCGAAAGCTTCGGGTAAGTGCCCGCTCAATTTGCCCAGAATGGTGACGGGGACGCGTCGGCGCGCCGACAGCGCAAACAATACGTTTTCGAGGTAAGGCGACAATTCCTCTACGACCAAGATGCGCGCGGCGGACTGCAACGCTTTGGTGAGAAACTCTTCCGGAATCGGGTAGGCCGCACCCACGCTCCAGAGAGACGCGCGCCCCGCCAGCTCGGGCCTTTCGAGCAACTCCCGGCACACGGCCACGGGTGCTCCTTGGGCGACCACCGCCACGGGTCCATCTCCCTCTTGGCGCAGAAAGGGAGAGTTCTCAATCAGCTCGCCGGCCCGCTTGAGGCGGTCCTTGATCTCGAGGCGCATGCGCCGCGCGTTGACCGGAATGGGCACGTAGCGCGCGGGTTGCCGCTTGAAGCCCGAGACGGCGCTTTCTCCCAAAGGACCGAAGGTCACACTGGCCCGACCGTGTGCCACGCGCGTGGTTGTACGCAGGATCACGGGTAGTCGCGACGCTTCCGACAACTCGAACGCGAAGCGTGTCATTGCCAGCGACTCCGCGGGATCACTCGGATCCAGAATCGGAAGATGAAGCATCGGCCCGAGATGGCGCTGGTCTTGTTCGTTCGGACTGGTATGGCAAGAGGGATCTCCCGCACTCACCACGACCATGCCCGCTTCCGTGCCGATGTACGGGATGGTGGACAACGGATCCCCGGCCACCATCAGACCGAGATGCTTCATGGCCGTGATGGAGCGAGCTCCCGCAAGGGACGCCGCAAACGCCAGTTCCAGGGCTATCTTCTCGTTGACGGCGTATTCGAAGAAGATCCCGTGTTGTTTGCTCAAACGAGCGAACGTATCGGTGACCTCGCTCGAAGGCGTTCCCGGGTAGCCCGTTGCGAACGCAACGCCCGCCTCCAAAGCGCCCCGCACGATCGCCTCGTTCCCCAGCAAACATTGCTCGTCACCGGCGGCAGCCAGCAGGGGCTCGTCGGAATGCTCGTGCGAAACTTCGCCCATGCTGGCCCCGGAAACTACGCTTCGGTCCAAAGCCGTCGCAGACAGCTGGAGCAGCCATCTGGAATGGTTTCCAGCGTTTCCACCTGAAGTGAAGCGCCGAGCTCGCGGTTGATAGTCTTGACCATGGACTGGAACCACATGTCGCAACCCGGCCGATCCTCGTGAAGTAGCTGCATGCGCTTGTGCCAGTCGAACCAGGGGCACGCGCGATGACGCACGTAGGCTTCGGTCGCCTGTTGCCCGGCCTCGAACGTTGCGTCCTCACCCATGCATTGACTGCTCCACACGATCGACTCCGCAAGTTGTTTCGCCAGCGGTGCAGCGGGATCGATGCGCTTCAAATAGGCAAGAGCGGTTTGCTCGCCGCTGATTTCCCACATGCGCAGCGTGGCCCGCATCGGATCGGAATCCGGGCACAACCCCCGCATGGCCGCATGCCACGCAAAGTGCTGCGCTCGGGTAATGTCAGAAAGCACTTTGAACTTCTTGTCGACTGGCAGTTCCGCCATGCGATTCCTCCAGCGCGCACAAGCAAGATGGCTTGTAACGGGGACAGCAGCCGAGCTCTCGTCGCCGTTGCGCTCCCCCCTCAATCCAACGCGGAAGCGCTCCGCCGTACATGATCCAAATCATGGTCACGAGTTGACGCGTCGCGGCGTGTCTCCTGGCGACATTGGCGCCGTCATTCCAAGAGGGCGCCCACCACATTTCTCAGGTTTCCGTTCGCGCCGAACAGCGAGGTGTTCACAACGTGATCGGCCGCGGCGCAGAGCGGC
>CBDUPW010000508.1:0-4017 GCA_965369205.1 uncultured Polyangiaceae bacterium
GGAGTTGGGACAATCGGCTGTCCTGCGTGGCATCTGCTTTCGGAGTGGAGCTGTCCGACGAAGCCCGTCAGGCCCTGCCCCTGGCGTTTCCGCACCAGTGGAACCACCGAAACTTGAACAGCGCGCCCCCCATTGTTCAACAGATTGCGGAGCGCACCGGCGGCGTACGGCAAGACCAGATGATTGTGGCTACGAATCCCGTTGCCGGCTCCATCGCCTACGGCCTGTGGTGGCCGTGGGGCGACGACACCACGATATCGCTGAGGATCGGCGTAGCAGGTGGTTCCGTGATCGCCCTCGAGGAGCGCTTGCGCGAGACCTTCGGCGCGCGCGTCGACTGATTCGCGACGGCCGACGCCCTGGGGTGCTTTGGCGCTCCGAGCTATCGCGACGCAACACACGAGCGCGCCACTCGCGACGCCCTGGGGTGCTTTGGCGCTCCGAGCTATCGCGACGCAACACACAAAATAACAAAACGGCAGCCCACCAGGAGCCGCCGTTTCGCGGATCTACCCACTAGCTATGAATCAGCCGGCGGGGGGTGCCTCGACCGGCGCAGCGGGCGGGGCCTCCGTCACGAACTCCCAGGTGTAGGTGGCTTGACCGTCGCTTTGATCCGGCGGAGCCAACTGCAATCCGTTGATCGAATTGATCACACAGGTCGACACCTCAGCGGGAGCCGTGGTGCCCGCTGCGTCCACCTGGGGATCCACGATCGTGCCGGTGTCCTTCTGAACCATGAACGTCACGCGCACGGTGCCCGCGGCGGCCTGGTTCACCTGCAGCTGCTGATCGTAGCAAGCTTTGATTTCTGCGTTCTTCGTCTCAAGCAGAGCGGACGTGTCGTCACGGTACATCTCCGGAGAGCGGGCCGCGAAAGAGCAGCCCGTGGCGGCTGCGAGCAGGGTGAGAGAAAGGGGCATGAGGAATTTCTTCATGGCTGGACTCCTTTTGAGTGTGCGCGAAGCGCTCACTTCTTTTCCTCGGGCTTGACCGGGGCTTTGGCAGCGCCGGGCTTCTTCAGGGCACCGACCGCTGGGGTCGCGGGTGTGGTGGGAGCCGCCGCCTTCGCGTCCTGCTCCGTGATGTTGAATTCGACGCGGCGGTTGGCTTCTTTGCCTTCCTCGGTGTCGTTGGTCGCGATGGGCTTTTCAGAACCGAAACCCTTGGCCGTCAGGCGGGTGGCTTCCACACCTTTGGCAACCAGCGCGGCCATGACCGCCTTGGCGCGTTTGTCCGAAAGTGTCTTGTTGTAACCCGCGTTGCCTTCTGAGCTGGCGTGGCCTTCGATGGCGATCTTCTTGATGTGCGGGTGCTTCTTGATCACGTCCGCGATTTCCGTGATCAGTCCGTCGGATTCCGCCTTGATCTTCGAGCTGTTGTATTCGAACTGGATCTTCTCTCGGATCTCGATCTTGTCGGCCTTGACCTCGACGCGCTTTGGCTCCTCTTTCTTGGGCTCCTCTGGCGGCGGGGGTGGCGGTGGAGGCGGGGGCGCCGGTGGCGTACCCTGCACGGCAAATGCTGTCTGGCCTTCAAAGACCTTCGTGCCCGCGCAGCCGGCCACGAGGGCGAGGCTTGCGGCGGCACCGAGGTACAGGCCGATCTTCCTGAAACGATAAGGTGCAGTCATGTGGAAACTCCTGGGCATCCGATGGGATGCACTTCCAAGGGCTCAAGCCCCCCTTTGGTCGGGCACCGGTTTGCCATTAGGAGGCATCGCGGGTCAACCCGAGTCTTTGTGGAGTACGAGCCAAATAAAGCGCTGATTATGGACGTCGGCTTAGACGGGGCGACGCGGAGAAGCATTCTTTCAATCGTTAACTGATTGAATTCACTAACGTATTTATGCTGGTGGCATGGTGTGCCCCAGCAGCCCAGCCGGCGTGGTGTGCGGGGCACAGCTCGGGGCCCGCAGGGCAAAGATCATGCGGGGTTTGCGCGTCAACGGGTGTGGCATGCCCCTTGCGAAGCCTGTGCCGCGGTCCGCGACGGAGCGGGCTCGGGTTCGAGGACAAGCGTGTCATGATCCAGTGGAGCTTTGAAATGAGCGCAGAAGCCGATGCTTTCGACACGACGGTCTTGGCCGAGAGCGGTCCCCGCAAGGCCGAAGACAGTACCCGTGCCGAACTGAGGCGCTGGGTCGGCGCCCGCTTCGATCATTTCGACGTGCTTGAACCGCTGGCTCGCGGCGGGATGGGTGCGGTGTTCCTGGGACATGATCGCTCCTTGGATCGGCGCGTGGCGATCAAGGTGTTGCCTGAGGACTTCGCCGGAGACGCCGCGCTGCAAGAACGCTTCATACGCGAGGCGCGCGCCCAAGCCCGGCTCAACTCCAGACACGTGGTGCACATCTATCACATCGGGCGAACGCCCCAGGGCGACGCCGAGCAGCGGTCGCTGTACTTCGCGATGGAGCTGGTGGACGGCGGAGCGTTAGAGTCCGTGCTCGATGCCGGTGAGCTTCTCGACCCGGAACGGGCGCGGGGCTTGATGATCCAAGTGGCTCGCGGGCTAAGCGAAGCGTGGCGCGCAGGCATCGTGCATCGCGACATCAAACCCAGCAACCTGCTGCTCAGCAGCTCCGGTGAGGTCAAGATCGCCGATTTCGGAGTTGCCAAACCCATGGACAAAACCGATTCCAAGATCACGCAAGAAGGCGCGGTCGTCGGCAGCCCGCTGTACATGGCCCCGGAGCAGGCCCGGGGCGAGGACCTGGATTTTCGCGCGGATATGTATTCCCTCGGCTGCACGTTCCACCACTTGCTCAGCGGGGCGCCGCCTTTCGACGGCAAAACGCCCCTGGCCGTGGTGAGCAAGCACTTGACGGAGCCGCCCCCGGAGCTGAAGACGCCGGGCGTCACGAAACGCCTAGCGAGCATCGTGACGCGCCTGATGGCCAAGGATCCCAAAGACCGCCCCGGCAGCTACGAAGAGCTGATTCGGGATCTGGAAGCTGCGGCGCCGGAGGCCATACGCCATGGCGGCTTCTGGGTCCGCGGAGCTGCGGTGAGCATCGACGTCGCGCTCGCTGGGCTCGTGATCGGTTTGCTCGGACTCTGGGGCCTAGCATTACACCTGGCCTACATCACGACCGCCCATGCCACCTGGGGGCAAACCGCCGGCAAGTACTTGATGAGCCTGCGGGTGCGCGGACCGGATGGAAAAGCGTTGGGCTGGGGCCGCTCCCTGGCCCGCACCGTATCGAGTATGTGGTTGCCGTTTCTGGCCGGGCTCGTGATTCTGCTGACCCAAGGCAGCGGCGGCCTCCAAGTGGCCGTGCAACAGATCCAGCTGAGCGACATGGACGCATTTCAAGCGCTGGTGCTGGCCGTCGCGGTCAGCAACGTGCTGCTCAGCTTGCTCTATGCCGTGGGGCTGATTCTGGCCGCGTTCCACCCGCAGAAGCGCGCAGTGCACGACTTGGTCGTGGGCTCGGAAGTGATCTACAAGCTGCGCTGATCACGAAAATACGCTGCCCTTTCGCAAAAAAAACCAACAATTGCCAGGGTAAGTCGAGCTGAGGCGAGCCAAAAGGGGGTGCGCAAAGGTGCGAGGCTTTTCCAGCCTGGCGAAAACGTCCCCAGACACCGGCGCGTCCGCTATCCTGGAACAGATCCTTTCCTCACTTTGAAGGAGGCTTTGCCGTGTCGGTCAAGAACCCAGTTCGATTCCTCGTCAGTGCCTTTGTTGCACTGCTGCTTCCCATTTCACTCGCCCTGCCAGGTTGCGGCAGCGACGACGGCGGCGGAGGCGGGGGAACCCCCAAGACTGACGCGGGCACCGGCGGTGCGGGGGGTCAGGGCGGTGCCGGCGGTGCCGGAGCCACGACGGGCGGCGTCTGCTTCTTGACCAATTGTTCCTCGGACCAGGAATGCGCCGGTTGTTCTTTCGACCGGACGAAATGCGACACCGCGACGAAGCGCTGCATCGCCTGTAACGCAGCCACAGGGGAGGGCTGCCCTCCAGGCAAGACCTGTTCCTCTTCCGGCGCATGCACGGAGAAAGAGTGCCTCA
>CBDUPW010000509.1:0-4000 GCA_965369205.1 uncultured Polyangiaceae bacterium
GACATCCCAAATGGTTGGTTGGCTTCTCAGACTTCACCGCGCTGCACGTCGAGGCCGCGCGGGCGGGCATCGCGACCATGCACGCTCACAACGTCGCCGGACTCGGCAGAGGTGACGCCTGCGCACGCAGCGAGTGGACTCATGCGCTGGAGAACCCGACGCTTCCCCGGGTGGTGCGCGACCTCGAGGTCTGGCGCTCCGGGGACGCTGCTGGGCCGCTGTTCGGCGGGAATCTCACGCTGCTGTGCACCTGCGCCGCCGCTGGCCGGCTGCAGCCACCGGACGGCGCCGTGTGGTTTTTGGAAGACGTGACCGAAACCAGCTACCGCATCGATCGCATGTTGTCGGCGCTGATTGCCTCTGGCGCACTCAGGGGCGCGTCCGCAGTCCTCGTCGGCGATTTCACGGATTGCAGCGCGGGGATCTACGGCGTCTCGACACGCTCCGTGCTGCAAGAGCGCCTTTCAACCCTCGGCGTGCCCGTACGCGCCGGCATCCGTGCCGGGCACGGACGCTTCAATCTTCCCCTGTGTCTTGGGGCGAAGGCACGCATCGACGCGGGCACCCTTCACCTTGGCGGTCCTTGAACCCGCCGTGGGCAGATCGTACGCTTCAACCTTGCCAGTCCAAAGAAGCCGAGGTCCCATGTCCGCCATCTCGCCGATCTTCGGTTCCGTCCTTTCGACACTCGCCGTCATGGTGGCATGTTCCGCCTCGGACAACGGTGCCGGCTCCGGCGGCAGTGGTGGCCTCGCGACCGGGGGAACCACATCGGGCGGCGCCGCGGGCGCGGGCGGCAGCGCCGCCAATGCCGGGAGCGGGGGCGGCATCGTGATTGACGGCGGTGGGGGCAGCGCCGGGTTGGCAAGCGATGCAGCCTGCAGTCAGATTTCCCAGAAGGCCGAGAACAAACTGCAGCCCGCGGACATCATCTTCGCTCTCGACAACTCTGGCAGCATGAACGCAGAGGCCAAGTTCGTTCAAACGCATATGAACACGTTTTCGAGTGGCATCTTCGGTTCCAACGTCGACGCGCACGTGGTGGTGCTTTCTGCCGCGTCCAATCAAAAGAACGGCGTGTGCATCGCCCCTCCCCTTGGCTCGGGCCAGTGCCCTGGCGACGACAAACCGCCGAACTATCTGCATCTCAAGCAATCCGTCGGCAGCACGGATGCATTGATCCAATTCATCAATCAGTTCCCAAACTACAGCAGCATGCTGCGCACCGGGGCCTCGAAGCATTTCGTGGTGGTCACGGACGACAACTCATCCATGGGCGCCACGGAGTTTCACTCGAAGATCGCACCGCTGCTCCTGGCAGCGGACCCCCTCTTCAAGAAGTACACATTCCACGCGATCTACGGCTTCACGGAACCGTCACCCTTCGTCTGCGTCGGCAATGTCAATGCGGACCCGTGCTGCGACAAGAGCGGGTTTCCCGGGCCGGCCTATACGGCGTCGGTCGGCACCGTGTACGGGACCTTGGTGCAGAACACCGGGGGCGTGAAAGGCAACCTGTGTTTGCAGAACTTCCTCCCCGTGTTTCAAGCCGTGTCGCAGTCGGTCGTGCAAGCATCCAAGTTGGCCTGTGATTGGGACATCCCGCAGCCCGACGGCGGCAGCGTTGACCCGAATCTGGTCAACGTGGAGTTTTCGACGAACGGCAGCACCCAGAAGATCGGCTACGCGGGTAGCCTTGCGAACTGCGCCAACGTGCAAGGCGGTTGGTATTTCGACGACCCGCTCAATCCCAAAAAGGTGTTTGTGTGCCCAGATACCTGCAACGTGATCCAAGGGGTCAGCGACGCTGAAATCCGTGTCCTACTGGGCTGCAAGCGCGAAGTGGCCGTGCCCAAATAGGCCGACCCGACCCGCGCTTTCGACCTTGCTCCGGAGCGCGCCGGGAGCCGGTCAGGGCTCTTCTTCGAAAAGCTCTTCGTCGTCCACGATCAGCTCGTCATCGTCGACGCCGACAACGAGATCGTCAGCCATGGGGGCTTGCACCAGCGTGCGATCGTATTCGTCATCCCCGGAAAAATCCGGCACCGCGGCGTTCCCTTCGGGCATGGGTGGCAGCGGGGCCCCCACGGCCGGCGGTGGCGGTGCTGCGGGATCCGGATCAAGGAACTCCGGCGGAGGCCGACTCGATGGTGGCGGCGGCGGCGGCGTCGCGGGCATTTCGTCCAGCTCAGTGATCGACGCGCTGATCGTGACTTCGTCGGACTTCGGAAACGCAATGTCGGGGCGCTCGGGTTTCAACCCGGCGAGCGCGTCTTCTGCGTGCGCTTGGGCGCCCGGTTCGGCCCCGGAAGGCGGCAGCGTGGGACCGTCTTCGTCGTCTTCATCGTCCCCCATCAGGATCTCGTCAACTCCTGCGTCCGCGGCAGCCAGCAGCCCCTCGGCCTCGGGAGGCACGCTCAGTGGAGCTGGAGACGCATCCATGTCGGTATGCAACGCCTCCGAGGCTTCGACGGGCGGGGGCGGCGCATCACTAGCAGGCGGGGGCGGCGCATCATCGGCGGGTGGCGGTGGGGCAGAAGCCTGAGTAGCGGGTTTCGGCTCGGCTGGGGGCTTCGGATCCTTTGCGCGGCCGATCATCGCGGCCTTCGATCGTTCGAGCCCTTCGGTGCCCTCTGGATCGCCACTCTTCATCCGCAAGACGCGGCGCCAAGCATCAGCGGCTTCCCGGGGATCGTCCAGCTTCTCTTCCCAAATGCGTGCGACTTTCCGCGCAAGCTCTGCTCGGGAGCTGGGATCTTTGCCCCGCAAGATCAGGTCCTCGTAGAGCTGGACCATGCCGCGGAAATCGGCCAGCTCTTGGTACAGCGCCCCCAAATCGTCACTAATGCCCGCGTCGGAGGGCGACAGGTCGTGCAGCCGCTTCAGATCCTGAGCCGCACCGATCTTGTCATCCAAGCGGTCGCGCCGTAGCGCGGCACGCCTCGCGAGCAGCTTGCGCACCAACGGACCGTCGAAGACTTCTTCGAGTGCCCGCGCCAGGACGCTCTCTCCGCGTTTGATGTCACCGACCTCGTCGGCGAGAGCTTCGAGCGCGTCCAGGCTGTCCTCGTCGACGTGGGTGACCAAGGCGTCGCCGATCCAGCGAAAGGCGCGCTCCATGTCGGAAAGATCTCGATGAGCCAGTTGGGCGGCGCGGCGTAGGAGCGCGCTGCGCGTCCTGCCACCGTCTCGGGAACCTTGGCCGCCCGCCGCGAGCGCTTCGCAAAGCACCCCCAAAAGCTTGGGTTCGTCCAGGTCCTGGTCGGTGCTGCGCGAGACCTCTTCCAGTCGGGAAATCGTCTCGTCTTGCACGCCGCCGCTGAGGGCTAGATCGAAGAAGCTGCGCGCTCGATCAAGCGCATCGTGCTTGGCAGCGATCTGCGCAGCACGCGCCAAGGCATTGAGGCGGTCCTCAGGAGCTTTGCAGCGCACGATCTGACGCTCGTAGAGGTCGATCATGTGGCCCGGCGCCGGAGCAATCTTGCTGAGCCTCTCGAGCAAGGGATCCACTTCGTCCGGGCCGACGCTCGTCAGCGCTTGCTCGCCGTGGTTGATGGCTTCCAGGGGATCGACCCCGGCGCTGAGCAAGGCTTCCGCCTGCCGCACCATCTCTTCAGCACGGCTTGGCCCAGTCAGATCTTGGCTCAAGAAGTCATGGGCGACGGCAATCGCCTCGGCGTCTTGCAGCTTGATGGCCAGCTCTTCGAGCCGGTTGGCGATTTCGGCGTCAGCGCCCCGGGTTCGAATCAACTCCCGGGCAACCTGCGATGCGTCAGCGTCTCGACCCACATCCGCGAATCGCTCGAATGCGCCGCGAAGCGCGTCGTGGCGCTCTTGGCCCACGGGCGACTCCAAATGCCACTCCACGAGTTTGGTGGCCACAATCCCGGCCCAACCCAGTTCGTCGCCAAGTTTGACGTACGCTTCCCGACACGCTGCGTCGCCGTCGTCGGCGACCTCCATCAGCGTCGCCAAGGCCTGGTCGCCTTTTTCGAGCTCC
>CBDUPW010000510.1:0-3998 GCA_965369205.1 uncultured Polyangiaceae bacterium
CCCAGGCTGCAGCAGCAACGACGCCAACCTGGGCGGAAACGGGCGACAGGAGTGCGCGCAGTTCAACTGGCGCAGCCCCACGGATGGTTTCGTCGTCTGCCCCGGCGCCCCAGGCTGCGCCTGCGGCGCCGGCGAGGTCTGCTGCGCGGATCCGCAGGGGCAGACCTTGGGCAACCCGCGCTGCACGGGACTCTCCGCCTGCCCGACCTACGCCTTCAGCTGCGACGGCCCCGAAGACTGTCCAAGCTCCCAAGTGTGTTGCGCCTTTGGCAACGAACACGCGGGCGGTGCTGAGTGCCGGGAGGAAAAGGACTGCTTCTTTTCCAGCAAGGAAATCAAAACCTGCCGCGCCGAAACCGACTGCGATGGCCTGGAGAGCTGCGTGCCCGCGGACCCTGGCGCCTATTTTGAAGGAGTCATGGCGCGCTGTTCGCTCTAGTGCGTCGTTGCCGTTGGAGCACTGATGCGTGCGTCACGGAACGCCGGTGAGGAGAAGCTCTGCGAGAAGCTGGCACCCTTGCGCCGCCCCAAGTACCAATCCAATCAAGGCTGTCTGGAGGCGCCCTCACTCACGTTTCAAGCGGCGCTGACGATCGACCGGACGCCCAAGTTCGGGCAACGTGCAAGAGTCATTCAGCCGGTTCCGCCGGCTCCATGCTCTTGCAAATAGGGTGGTCCCATGGGGCTGCAAAGTGGCGGACCCGCACTGGCGCGTGGTGCGCGCGGGGCGTGGAGCCGCGCTGGCGCATGGCCTTTTCACCGCGCGCAGTATTGAAAACTCTTGTCGGTCGTTCCAACTCCATCACGGCCCACGTGCTTGCGCACCTGGCGGAAGTCGACGCGTGCCGCGCGTATCTTGAGGTCGCTTGCCCCTCGCTCTACAAATACTGCATCTACGAGCTACGCATCAGCGAGGACAAAGCTCAGCGCCGGGTGCAGGCGGCACGCTCGGTGCTACTCGACATGCTGACGAATGCGTCGATCCACCTCACCGGGATCTTGCTGCTGGCGCCGTATGCGGGCGGGACGGGACGGATCGACGCGACGGGCGCGAAAGCAACGCAGCGCCGGCGCGGGCGAATTCACGGGCGCCACTCGCGCGACTCAAGGCCGCGCGAGTAGCGCCGGCGCTAGTCGTCACGTTCCCGCCGCAACGAAACGCGCGGTGTGGGAGCGCGACCGGGGTCGCTGCACCTACGTGGACGCGCGCGGACGCCGCTGCCGGGAGACGAGCGGCCTGGAGATCCATCACCAGCTGGCGTTCGCAAGGGGCGGCGGGATCACGCCGAACAACCTTGCGCTTCGCTGCCGCCCCCACAACGACCTCGCCGCCCTGCAGGACTTCGGTCGCGAGTTCATACAGCGCAAGAAGGCGCAGGCGCCGCAGCACGGAGCAGACCGAAACAGTCGAGCAAGCACGGCAGATAAGCTGGCCAGGTAGCCCAAGCACCGGCTCGAATGGGAGCGAAGCGAGGTGAACCGCTTGCGACGGCGCGAGCGTTCGCGCCACCTCCATCCGAAGCGAATCACAGCCTGCAATCTTCCGCCCAGAGTCGCCGGAGCGGATAGCCGAACGGCTCGGTTTGGTGGCGCGCCAGTCGTTTGGCCACCTACGGAGACGGCCTCTGGGCCGCCGGTGACCGCGTGAGCGCGACCACACGGTCTGGAAAGTCTGGAAACGACTTTTCGACGTCTTTGCGCTCGTGCCTGGACTTCGGCGGGCGGCGCATGCGCACGGCCACGAGCTTCTGCTCGGGCACCACGACCAGGAACTGCCCCAGGGAACCGTGGGCATACGTCCCGACATCACGACCGAAGGAGTAGCGCGCGTCGGGTAGCTTCTTCGCGTGGACTTCCTCGCTGAGTAGCTTGAGGCTCTTGTCGCCAAACACGTCGCGCAGTGCCAGCACGAACCCGATGCTGGAATCGAAGGGTTTGTCCTTCAGGGGCGCGACGCGCTGCACGATGGCGTCTGGCACCCCCGCTGCGGTCCACTTCGCGAGCACTCCCGCATCGATCACCCGCTCGGTGCGTTCCGGCAGTCGCCACCACAGCCAGGCCATGGGTTTGTGCGGTGGCTCGATGGGCGCGGGCGTCCGGGTGATGCGTTCGATCCAAGCCGCACTCAGCACTTGTCGTTCACCGTAGCGACCCCGCCCCAACACCAGCTCACCGAGCTTCGCCAAGTCTTCGGGCAAGAGGTGCAAGCCGGCCAGCCCGTGGGCCTGCCCGCGAGAGTCCACGCTCCAAGTGAATCTTGTGATGCCCAAAGGCTCAAACAAACATTGCTTCGTCGCTTGCTCGGTGCTCGTGCCCGAGGCCCGTGCGATCACACCCGCGAGCAGGTTGGCCGCCCGGTTGCCGTACTCGTAGCGAGTGCCTGGCTCTGATCCCAAACTCGATGACAGAGCCTGATCCACGAAGCTCTTGGCGCGGTAGATTTGGGCCGTGCTCTTGCCCTCGTCCAGCCCACTGCTGTGGCTGAGCAGATGGCCGATCGTGATCTTGTTCTTGGAGGAGTCTTTCCACACCGGATAGAGCGTCGCGACGGAGTCCTCCACGCGCAGCTTGCCGCTATCGACCAGGCATCCCGTGACGAGGGCCAGCACGCTCTTCGTGATACTCATGCTCTGGATCGGCGTGTGTCTCGGTGAAAACCACACCTCGAGCAATGCCTTGCCGTTCTGCCGCACGATCAGCGCGTCGCTGGCGGTACTCTGCGCATCCGCTCTCAGGCGCGCCAGCGCGCTTGGGTCCACGGCGCGATAGGGATCTGGGGCGGCCGCATCGCCAAACCCGCCCGCTTCCGGCACGCCGGACGCCACAGGCGTGACGGTCGAGGCTGCCCTGCCCGCGTTCGCGGCAGCGGTCCCGGTGGCCGCCGCGGCGGCCGGACCCGACGCCGGCTTCTCGCGATCACACGCCGCGGCCGCGACTAGCAGCGCGACAGCTAGAACCGGAAAGCGGCTCACTCCGGATCGATGCGACGCACGGTGCTGCCGGAGACCACGTAGAGCTCCCCGCTGCCGTCCTGTCCGAAGGACGTGATGCTCTTGGCGCCGGTGCTCGGATTGATGTCGCTGGTGATTTCGGCCTTTGCCGTGGCCGTGGTGCCGTTCCATCGGAACGACCAAAAGCGTCCGCTGCAATAGTCGGCGTACAGGTAGGTGCCGCGCAGCCACGGGATTTTCGAGCCACGATAGACGTAGCCGCCGGTTACGGAGCAACCCTGACTGTGGGGATACTCAGCGGCGGGCAGGACCTTGCCACTCTGACTACAGCCCGAAGACGGATTGAAACAGGCGGAAGCTTCCATCACGCGCCAACCATAGTTCTTGCCGCTGGCTGAATTCGACGGCTCGACGTTGATTTCTTCCCATTGGTTTTGGCCCACGTCCCCGATGTACATATTGCCGTTGCAGGCGTCGAAAGTCGTGCGCCAAGGGTTGCGCAGACCGTAGCTCCAGAGCTCGGGCAATGCGCCACCGCCGGTCATGTTGCCGCTGGGGATGCCGTACTTCTTGGAGCCCGACGTGCCGTTGACGTCAATGCGCAAGATTTTGCCCAGCATCGTGGTGAGCTTCTGGCCGTTGTTCTGCGGATCCCCACCACTACCGCCGTCGCCCAAAGCAATGAACAAATTGCTGCCGCCACCGGGCTTGAACTCGACCGAGCCGCCGTTGTGGTTACCGTAGGGCTGGCCCACGGTAAGCAGGACTTTTTCAGAGGCGGGATCTGCCGTATCCGACGCGCCGTTGGGGGAAGCGGCCGTGCCAGCGACAAATTCGCTGATCACGGTGTCGCCGATGGGGGCCGTGGCTGCGTTGTTGCTGCTGTAATGCACGTAGAAGCGCCCGTTGCTCGCGAAGCTGGGATGGAACGCCAAACCCAGGAGACCGCGCTCGTTCGCACTCGTCGACACGCGCCCGGAGATGTTCAAGAACGGCGTCGTCACCTTGCTGCCGTTCTTGATCAGCAAGATGTTGCCGTTCTTTTGC
>CBDUPW010000511.1:0-3970 GCA_965369205.1 uncultured Polyangiaceae bacterium
GAACTGGTTTCTCTCAAAGAGAGAAACACACGGAGCCAGCTTGGGGATTTGAACCCCAGACCTGCGGTTTACGAAACCGCTGCTCTACCACTGAGCTAAGCTGGCGTAGCGGGGGCGGGAGCTTGTCTGGCGTTGGGCGCCAAGTCAAGACAAACGCGGGATGATCTGGCGGCGTTTCGCCGCAGAAACCCCCTGCGGGCGCGGGGAAGCGTCAGGGTCTCGCCGCCGCGGGCGATCCCCGCTAGACCGCGAGGACTGATGAGCGTGGCCAAGATCAGCATTCCCGCAGACACGACGGTCGCGGGATTTCGGTTTGGGTCGACCGCTGCGGGTATTCGCAAGGACGGCCGCGCCGACCTCGCGCTCCTGGTCAGCGACAGCGACTGCGTGAGCGCCGGCGTGCTCACCCGCAACCTAGTACGGGCTGCACCGATAGAGATCATGGCACATCGCCTTGCCGCGCAACGCACCCGCGCACTACTCGTCAACAGCGGTTGCGCCAACGCGTGCACTGGAGACGCCGGGCGAGATGCGGCGCTGCGTTCTTGTGCTGCAGTTGCGCGCGCGCTTGCTCTGGCGGAAGACTCGGTGCTTCCTGCATCCACTGGAGTGATCGGCGCGCTCTTGCCCGCAGAGCGCATCGAGACCCATGCCAAAGCGCTCGTGGCGAGCCTCGATCCGACAGGATGGTCGGGTTTTGCCAAGGCAATCCTGACGACGGACCGCTGGCCGAAGGTCGCCCACCGCGCCCTTGCCGGAACCGAAGACGTTGCATCCGTGCTGTGTATCGCCAAGGGCGCGGGCATGATCCACCCGGACCTGGGCCCCCCACAGGCAACCATGCTCGCGTTTGCCGTGACCGATGCGGTCGTGGATGCACACACCCTTGGAAAGGCACTGCACGCCGCGGTGGATACCACCTTCAACGCGTGCAGCGTCGACGGCGACACCAGCACCAACGACTGCGTGGTGGTGCTCGCCAACGGCAAGTCCGGGCGGACGCCGGCGCCGAGTGCCCTGACCGCAGCGTTGGAGTCGGCCTTTGACGAGCTTTCCCGCTCGATGGTCGCCGACGGCGAGGGCGCGGAGCACGTGGCGGAGATCCGCGTCACTGGCCTTGCGAGCGAAGCGTGTGCGCGCACCATCGCGCGTACTGTGGCCACCAGCATGCTCGTCAAAACAGCGCTGTTCGGCAAGGACATCAACTGGGGGCGCCTGATGGGTGCAGCCGGGCGAGCGGGCGTGCGCTTCGATCCGAACCGCGCGCGGATTTGGGTGGGTGAAGTGTTGATCGTGGACGCAGGCATGGGCGTCGGAGCCGAAGCCGAAGCCAAGGCCAACGCCGTGCTGGCGCAGCCAAGCTATGTGATCACGATGGAGCTCGGGGACGACAGCGCCAGCTTTCGCTACCTCACCAGTGATCTGGGGCACGGCTACGTCGATGTGAATGCTGGATATCGATCGTGAAGCGGGTCGTCGTGCTGGCGGCTGCCACCTGTGCTCTTGCCTGCGCACCGCCTCGGGGCACCATCGGCGCGGTGCTTTCTCAAGACTCAGACGCTCGGCTGCGAATCGTGGAAGCTCCAAAAGAGCTCGCTGCCGCCAAAGCGGGGCTGCGTCCTGGCGACGAAATCATTCTGATCGACGGCATCGATGTGCGGTCTCTGACGGATCAAGACTTGCACCGTGTGCTCAGCGGAGAAGTCGATCAGCCGGTGCAGATCACTGCGCTGCGCGGTGAAGAGGTCGTGCGCGTGACGCTGAAACGCAGCGAAGCGAAGCGCTTACGTGCCCGCCGCTGACTGTGGCGGCAACCCGGCCAGGAAGTCATCGATGCGCTGGGTAATGCGATCGAGATGCAGAGGGAACGTCATATGGCCGCCTTCGATCCACAAGATATTCGGGCGCTGCCACTCTCGCCATTGCTGTTCTGCGATGGCCGCGTCGATGTACACATCCTCGCGCGCCTGGATCCAGAGCTGACGTTCCGCGGCCAGAAGTGATGGGTACTGCGACATACCGATGCGCTGGAAGAGGTCGCGCCGCTGTTGCCGATCAATGCCCCACCGCTCCAAATCTGTGCGCATGCGCCACAAGATCGGCGCCTGCTCTACAGCCGCGCCCAGCTCCAAATGCGCGATGATCGGGATGATGAAGTCCGGCAGCGGGGCGACGCAACCCAGCAGCATGGTGATGGCGCCGCCGAGGCTGATGCCCGTGACTCCGATGCGCTCATAACCTTGATCCCGTAGCCAGCCCATCAGCGCGCGGGCGTCACAAGCAGCTTGGCGCACGCCCTCAAGACTACGCACCAAGTCCGCGGTCCAGAAGTACTCCCCGGAGAATAGCGCATCCCGAGGTTTGCGTGGCCCGTGGAAGGGCAGCGCCACATGCACGATGTCAACGGACAGTTCCTTGGACCAGCGCCGAAACAGCGTAGCTTCCTCAGCCCAGCTGCCCGGCTCGAGCCAACCATGCACGTAGATCAACGCCGTCGTGCGCGGTGTGCCTTCCGGGCGGATCCAACGCGCCCAGGCCGTGAGATTGCGCCGGTACTCGCCCTGGTGTCGACTTCGATACCGCTCACACAACACCTGGTGCGTGCTGGTCCAACGCAAGGTACTGGTGCGTAGCGCACGGTCGACGACGCTACGTCGAACCTCCATGTCTTCGATGGGGGCGGGCGCCGGATACAGCTTGTCTGGAGCTAAGTCCAAGTACTGATGCAAGTAGCCGATGCTGTTGGTCTTTGCGCCGCGCAGATGCAGCAGCCGCGAGAGCGCGCCAGCGACTCGATCTGCGTTCTTGCCGTAGCCCACCGCGTTCTGTCTCCGGGCCTGCCGCTCACGCCTTCGGGCCGAAACCCACGATGATGTAGCCGCCGCTGCGCTCGTCCTTTTGCAGTTCGAGCAGTCCTCGCGTTTCTGCATCTTCGAGCAGCTCATTGAAGCTGCGGTAGCCATGAAAGGACTCGTTGAAACTCGGACGCTTGCGCTTCAGGGTCTGTTTCACCATCGAGCCCCAGATGCTGTCATCCCGATCGCGGAACAATGCGTCCACGATGTCGAGCACCAACTCGATGCCTTCGCTGCGGCGTTTGCTGGTGTCGGGATCTTCCTCGGCGTCGTCTTTCTTCTTTGCCGCTGCGCGATCGCGCTTGTTGTCCCCCGCGGGTGGCGCCTTGGAACGCGCCCGGTCGCGCTTCTTCCCTCGCACCAGGTCGTCGTACAGAATGAACTCATCGCAGCTTTCGATCAGCAAGTCGCTGCTGGAGTTCTTCACACCGATTCCGATGACAGTCTTGTCGTTTTCCCGAAGCTTGCTGACCAGGGGAGAAAAGTCGCTGTCTCCGGAAACCACCACGAATACGTCCACGTGGCTCTTGGTGTAACAAAGGTCGAGCGCGTCCACGACCAAGCGAATGTCGGCGGAATTTTTGCCGGAGTACGAGACGTGCGGGATTTCGATCAGTTCGAAACCAGCCTCGTGCAGGGGGCGCCGCGCACTCTTGTATCGATCCCAATCCGAGTAGGCCTTCTTGACGACGATCTTTCCCTTGTCGAGCAGGCGCTCAAGTACCAGTTGGATGTCGAAGGCGTCGAAGCGCGCGTCACGGGCGCCCAGGGCTACGTTCTCGTAATCGCAGAATATTGCGATATTCGGCGGGCTATCCGTCACCCCTGCTTGAGTAGCAGCCTTTGCCATCAGGGTGTGTCAGAAAACCACCATCCAGCACTTGGCGGGTCGCGTAGGCGGATGTAGGAACGTGTCGTCCCACCGACCACGACGCCAGCCGCAGCCCCGCCCCTTGGCGACGCTCGGGCCGCGGGCTAGATTCTGTGCTGGTGTGATAGGCGAAGTCGTAGGCGGCCGCTACAAGATCACTCGCCGCATTTCGTCCGGCGGGATGGGTGTGGTGTGTGAAGCGATTCACGAGGCCACGGGCCGGCGCGTGGCGCTGAAGATCATC
>CBDUPW010000512.1:0-3937 GCA_965369205.1 uncultured Polyangiaceae bacterium
CTACTAGCTTGGACTTGCTCGAGCTGTACAAGCGCACCGATCAACCGACTCCGGTCCAGGCGATCGGCCCTGCCCATCATGCTGAGCTGCAAGCGTTCTACAATATGGCAAAGCTGCAGCGTTTCTACGGGCTGCTCGATCCAAAGTTCGTCGTAAACGGCCAAGACCGATTTCGCACCGAAGTGACGGTGCACTGGAACCCGGCATTGGACGGATCCGGCGCGGCAGGCCTCGACTTTCGGGCGGGCCGGCACATCGTGAAATTCGCCTCTGTAGCCAATCTGGCGGACAGCAGCGTGCTCTACGACGGGATTGGCATGGGGGACATCTTCGCTCACGAGTATCACCACCACATCCAAGAGTCTCTGGCGCAGTTTGCCGGCTGGCAGAAGGTTGGCAAGGACGGCTTGTTCCCGTTCCCACCGGCAGCCCCCACTTGCACCAAAGAGTGTCGCCGGGTCCATTTGCTTGAGGGCGCATCGGATGGGTTCGCTGCGATCGCGGTGGACCGCGGCGTCATGGGGACACTATTCTCCGCGGACAAGGGCCTCCCCAACCTGCTTGGCGTGTGCAACAATCGCGACAACTACCAGAGTGGGGAGAACGTTCTCGGCGGGCGAGCGCGCGCGCCGTGCAATGACGAGGTGTTCGGGTATTGGGATCTCGCTAGTCCACCGAACGTGGGTGCATGCGAGTCGAACGGGCAGTATGGGTTTGGGCGACGACAGCTGGTTCTCAGTGGAGCCATGTACCTGTACCAGGAGCGCTTTCGCGATGCGGGCGTCGGCCCAGGGTTCTACGCGCAGCACCTGCTACGAGCAGAGCGCAACTTGAAGAAAGCCACGGACAACGAGATCTTCTATCTAGATGGACTGTTGGCCTTCCTGGCGTCACAGCCAAGCGAGTCGGCGCGCCGTTACGTGCACATCGCGCGGGCGGCGTTCGCGGAGAAAGGTGTATTCCCGCCCTTGGCTCACGTCATCTCCGCTGACACTCTCACTGACATCGACAACCGCCCTCGGCTGGTCTGTGACACCGGCGATTGTACGGACACCACGGCCTTGGCCTTTAGCTCAGCATCCATCACCGCGGGCGGACCACTGGAGTGGAACGGTGGGCTGCCACCTACCTTTGAGCTTTGTGCCCCGATCGGCTCACGCTACGAGAACAGCGCGGGAAACTCCATCGTGTACCTCGAACTCAGCGATACTCCCTCGTTCTCGGGACTCGTACGGACGCAACCTCTTCAAGTAGACTGGTTCGCTCGCGTCAACTGCGCGCCAGCGGGGTTTGCCCGACGGCCACCGTCCAGCGCAAACTGGCAAGACGTCGTGACTGCAGCGAACAATGGAGCTGGCCGCGTTTACTATCGACTTAGACAGTGCCTCGCGAGCGACCCAACGAGCTGCGTTGTGAGCGCGGACACTCAGACTCCGGCTTTCGTCGAGGTCTCCGCAAGTGGCGGCGGAGCGTGCAATTGCCGTGCTACGGGGATGCCGTCTCAGCGGCGGCCCTGGACACTGGTCGCGTTCATCGTGGGCTGTGCCGCGCTCCGACGCAGGAGGCGCAGCTGAAGATGCTGGGCGGACGGTTCGCTGGCGTGATTCCCGTCGCATTGGCTTGCGCCTGCGGCGGTACGACGCACGAAGACGATCCGCTGCCGCCCTATCCCGAAACGGGCTGTCCGCCGAGCCACGAAATAGTGAACGGTGTGTGTGCCGTCAAAGAGGTCCTCTTCCTCGGAGGCACATTCCTGATGGGTGCGGGCCGCTGCGACCGGGCGGGGGTGTTCGACAATCCTCCGGACCGGGCGGAGTGCCCGCTACGTGATGAGCCACATTCCGTCACCGTTGAGCCGTTCTGGGTGGACGTGGCTTTGCACTCCCAGCACGACGGGCTGCCACCAGACCCGAGCTGCCCATCCGGGGACCTGAGCTGTGGTCGGGATCGCTACGTTCCAACACGTGCCGGGTTTGGGTTTGTTGGCACTTCGCCCACCGGATCCACATACGATCCGAAAGAGGCGGTGCAGTACCTGGAGGACGAATGTGCGCGACGGGGCAAGCGCTGGCTCACGGAAGCTGAGTGGGAGTACATCGTCACGGCAGGGGGCACTCGCAAGTATCCGTGGGGCGATGCGGAGCCGCAATGCAGCAACGCCAACCTAGACTTTGAGCGCTGTGGCAATCCGAACCCTTCCGTTCCTGGTCTCCCGGAGCTGGCGCTAATTGCGACCTATCCGCCGTCCTCCGAGGGCGTCTACGATCTCATCGGCGGCTTCTGGGAAATGCTCGCTCCCTCGCCTCAGGCCTACAGCCCCCAATACACCGCGGTCCCGCTGAACCTGCCTGAATGCGCCACGGGTCCAGGATCCTGCAACTGGATCAGCAAGGCGTTGGTCACGGCCGCCCGCGGCGGCGACACCACGACAAAGCTGGACGCTGTCGACCCCAAGAGACGCCACGTCACTGTGAGTTCTGCTGCCTTCCGTTGCGCACGTCCCGCGGACTAGGCCGGATCGCACAGCCCGGGTGCACCAAGCAGCAGAAGAACCCGCGGCCAGGGTTGTCGTTGAAGCCAACTGACCAACGGACCAGCGAGGATCTCGCGGACACAGACGCACCGTGCCACGATGACGACCTGGGAGGAGTGACTCAGAAAGTGAACAGCGCGCGATTGCCCGGCGGATCCAAGTGGATGTGGGGCGCGCTGGTGCCGGGCACCGTGAAGGAGCAAAACTCATCAAAGCGCTCGCTGGGCTTGGGGATGCCGGCGGTGCGATACGGCGGGGCGTTGGACCGAACCCGGCGAACTACCCTGCGCGTGTCGGACCAGGTGGAATGCTCCTGAAAAACAAAGGTCCCATGCTGGTGAAAACCGACATCTGCCGACGTTCGTTGCGCAGCCGGAGCTACTCAGGAGGCCCGTATGGCCGCCTGCGGGACGTTCCCAGTTGGCGTCTCGACAACCCAGACCGAGCTTCGCACCATCGGCAATCCGGCTGTGCACCCAATCGACGGAGTTCCGTCCTCGCGGGGGAGCAACGAGCGGCGGGTATGTTACACATCACCAGCATGCCCCTTCGCGCGGATCGGCGCAGAGCTTGCAACGGACCTGTGTTCGGAAGGGCGAACGGGCATGGTGGTCGAGGTCGTTCGGGTGAAGAATTCAGGTGTCAGTTTCGTAGTCGGGAACAGAATCACCGGCTGCGTTTGCGGTGAGCTTGCCGACGAGCACCGACTTGACAACTTCGTCGGCCCTGGACGGATCCGATATGGGCGTCCAGTCATAAACTGAAAGCGAGTCCCGATGGAGATCGGTCGCGTCCACAACGTGGCACCGAAGTCCGTGGCCGCTGTCGTTTACGACCACAACGACGTGCTCAAGGCGAAGGACCAGCAACGGAAGGCCAATGCCTGAGAATGCCCTCGGACAGTGCTCGCTTCCTTTCGCCAATGGCGTCAGATGAACGTTGTGTCCCTGGTGCGCCAGGGCGCGCACGAGGACCTCAAGACTTGCCTGCGCAACTCTCAGCTGGCCGTCGTCGGGGATGTGCCTCAGCGCGCTGGATTCAGGGCGAGGCGGAGCAGGCCCACTCTCAATCTCAACTCTCGCACGTTGTTCGGCATCCGTCTTCCATTCTCGGAGCACTGCGACCGTGTAGCGGGTAGCATCGCGGTCGATCATCCGAGCACACTTCGCGCAGAGCCAGATGCTGAAACTGCTTTTCGTAGCCGCCTGGCGTCGCGGGGCCGCTACTCCCACGCGGGGCCACGCGAAAGCGCCGGATGCACGAGGTGCACCGGTGGAGCGCCAGTGGTGCATCGCCACTTCGCCACATTGCTAGCTGCGACTTCGCGCTGTTTTCACACCGCACGGACGTGGCACGCCGCTCGCTGACCACGGCGGTGCGTGGGCCACGCCGCACACGCTCTCA
>CBDUPW010000513.1:0-3932 GCA_965369205.1 uncultured Polyangiaceae bacterium
GCCTGGGCAGCGAAGCGCAAGTCTCTGTGATGCGCGAACGGCTGGCGCGGCACAAGATCGTCGCGCCCTTCGACGGTGTGATCGCGCGGCGCAACGTGCACCCAGGCGACTGGTTGGACCCGGGACGGACCGCGCTTTCCTTGGTCACTGACGGACGCGTGGAAGTATTCGTGCGGGTGCCACCGTCACTGTTGGATCGCGTCGGCAAGTTGGAAAACGCCGAAGCGCGCGTGCTCAAGAACGGGAAGTCCGTCGCCGCCGTGGTCGCGGGGCAGGTCAAGGCCCTCGACCCCACGACCCGCACGGCGCTCGCGCGCCTGCGCCCCAGCGAAGACGCACCCTGGCTACGCGCCGGAGACACGGCGGAGGTCGCGTTTCGAGTACCGGTGACTGGCGGCGTCGTGGTGCCGCGCGACGCGTTGGTCTACGGGGTCGCCGAAGTGCGTGTCATCAAGTGGGTCGACGGCAAAGCAACGCCGATCACGGTCCAAGTTCTGGGTGTCAGTGAAACTGGCGCAATGGTGCGGGGCGAGGGCCTCTCGAACCAAGATCCCGTCGTTACCCGCGGCAATGAGCGCCTGCGGCCCGGACAAACGCTGACAACGGACACGACCTTCGCGGCCCCTTCGGGCTCCAGCCCGGCAGCGGGTACTAAAGGAAAGGGAACGCTCGGTCCGTGACGCCATCGGGTGATGCGGACAGTCCGGGCCTGCTCGCGACCGCCATCCGGCGGCCGGTGACGGTGACCTCTTTGGTCATCTTGGTCACGCTGTTCGGGTTGCTCAGCCTGTTCGGGCTGCCGGTGCAACTCGCGCCGGACATCACCACGCCCACGATCACCGTCACCACCGTATGGCCCGGCGCGTCGCCGCTGGAAGTAGAAAGCGAGATCGTCGAACCCCAGGAACGCGTGCTCAAGCGTGTGCAAGGCCTGGAGCGCATGGAAGTGCTGGCCACCTCGAACCGCGCGGAAGTCACCCTGGAGTTCGACGTCGGCACAGATCTCGATCAAGCGCTGGTGCGGGTTTCCAACCAACTCAGTCAGGTGCCGACCTATCCCCCCACTGCGGACGAGCCGGTCGTTTCGACGGCGAACGCGTCGGGCCCGCCCCTGGCGGTCCTTTTAGTGCGGCACCCCGAAGGCAAAAGCGTCGCCGCCTATCAAAGCTGGGTGGTGGAGGAGATCATCCCGCAGATAGAGCGGGTGCCCGGCGTTGCCAGTATCTTCATGCGCGGCGGCCGCGAAAGCGAAGTGCAGATCGACTTCGACACCGCAGCGCTTGCCGCCCGCAAGCTCACGGTCGCTGCGGTGGCCGACCGCGTGCAGCGTGAGCTGGCCAACGTATCTGCTGGCGAACTGGACGTGGGCAAGCGCAGCATGTTGGTGCGCACCATGGCCGCGCCGGAGCGCGTGGAGGCGTTCGCGCGACTGGTGGTCGGCAGCGGCGTCGACGGCACCCCGGTCATGCTGTCCGACGTGGCCAAGGTCGGCATCGGCTTGCGCCGCGCGACAGACTTTGCCATTGGCGACGACCGCGAAGCCATCGCGATCCTTCCGCGACGCGAAGCCGGCAGCAACGTGCTGGAAGTCACCGAAGAGCTCAAGCAAGTGGTCGAGCGCCTGAACCGCACGCGCTTTGCCCCAGAAGGCCTGGAGCTGGAGGTCGTGGACGACCAGAGTGGCTACATCAAAGGCTCGCTGGCACAAGTGCGCCAGAACCTTGCCCTAGGCGGAGTGCTGGCCGTGGTCGTGCTGCTGCTGTTCTTGGGGAGCGTCAAGGCCTCTGCTCTGGTTGCCCTGGCCATCCCTGTGTGCCTTTTGGGCACTGCCCTCGGCATGTACTTGCTGGGGCGCACCGTCAACGTCGTCAGCCTGGCGGGCGTCACCTTCGCGGTTGGCATGGTGATCGACAATTCCATCGTCGTGTTGGAAGCCATCGAAACCCGGCGGCGTTCCGCGGCGACCGCGGCTGGCGCAGCCCTCGACGGTGTGCGCGAAGTGTGGGGCGCGGTGCTCGCGTCCACCGCCACGACCGCGGCCGTGTTCATCCCGATCCTCACCTGGAGCGGCGAGGTAGGCGAGCTGCTGCGTGACGCGGCCTACGCCATGGCCATCAGCGTCGCGCTATCGCTGCTGGTCTCCGTGCTGGTGATCCCGAGCCTTTCCGCGCGCTGGCTCTCCGTGGGCAAGAGCGCCGGCACGCATCTGGCGGGCAGGCTCGCGACCTGGGGCGCGCGCCTTCGGGACGCAGTCGCTGGGCAGGTCCGCAGCCTGGTGTCACGACGCGGTCTGTCGGCGTTGGTCGTGCTCGGCACGGTGCTCACGTCCGTCCTCATCACGCTGTCACTGCTACCGAAGATGGAGTACTTGCCCCAGGGCAATCGCAACTTGATTTTCGGCATCGTGCTGCCGGCGCCCGGGCTGTCCGTCGAAGAGCTGATCCAGACGGGCTACGTCAACCAAGCGACGATGAAGAAACACACCGGGCAGCGCGTGGGGGACGTGCCCTCGGTGCGCCGCAGCTTCTTCGTGGGGGACGGCTCGCGTCTGTTCATCGGCGGCGTGGCCGAAGATCCCGACGAGGTTCGCAAGCTGCGCGACTTCATGCGCGGCCTGCACGCGCAGATCCCCGGCGCCATCGGCTTCGCCAGTCAGGCGTCCCTATTCGCCTCCGGGCTGGGCGAAGGGCGCGCGGTCAAGGTCGAGCTCAGCGGCAGCGACATGACGGAGTTGATCACGACTGGCCGCAGCTTGTTCGGACAGCTGCGCGGCGTGGTGCCCGGCGCGCAGATCCGCCCGGTGCCGATGCTCGACCTCGGCGCCCCCGAGCTGCGCGTGCTGCCTGAGCGCTCGAAGCTGTCCGCGTTGAGGCTGACCCCACGCGACGTGTCCCTCGTCGCCGACGCCTACGTGGACGGCGCTCGCATCGGGCTGTTTGGCGAGGAAGGGGAACGCAAGTTGGACGTGGTGCTGCGCGCAAACGCAAACACCATCGTCTCTGACGAAACCAGCCTGGCTTCGGCGCCGGTGGTGACCCATGACGGCGTGGTCGTTCCTTTGAGTGCTGTGGCGGAAGTGACGACTGCGCTGGGTCCGACCGCCGTACAACGCATCGAGCGCCGCCGCGCCGTCACGCTGCAAGTGACTCCGCCCGATGAGTATCCCATCGAAACCGCCATCGACTCCATCTCGGAGCACCTGGAGAAGATGCGCGCCTCCGGCGCCCTACCTGCAAGTGTGGACGTCGAACTCGGCGGCTCCGCGGGCAAGCTGGTCGCTGCTCAAAAGCAATTCGGTTGGGTCCTTTTGATCGCGCTGCTGATCTCGTATTTGTTGCTGGCGAGTCTGTTCGAAGACTTCGTGGCTCCGATCGTGGTGTTGATCAGCGTGCCCCTCGCAACCGCCGGCGGCGTCACCTTGTTGCGCGCCGTCGACAAAGCCATGGCTCCCCAGCCCCTGGACCTAATGACCGCGCTAGGCTTTTTGATCTTGATGGGCGTCGTAGTGAACAACGCGATCCTGATCGTGGACGGCGCAATCACACGCCTGCGTGATGGCGAGGAGCTCGAAACCGCAGTCACCGAATCGGTGCGCCGTCGGGTGCGCCCCATCTTCATGAGCACATTCACCTCCCTGGCCGGGTTGGCGCCGATGGTGCTGCTCACTGGCGACGGCTCGGAGCTCTACCGCGGCGTCGGATCCATCGTGCTCGGCGGGCTGGCCGTGTCGATGTTCCTCGTGATCTACGTCGTGCCGAGTTTCTTCACTTTGGTGTGGCGGCTGCGGCGAGCTTGATACGCGGATGCGCGACTCTCGCTCCACACGCTCCGGGCCATGGCTCAGCTGGGCCGCTGCAGCCAGAGCGCGTGGGCGTTAGACGACTGAAACTCGAACACCTCGTAGGCTCCCGCGGGCACTTCAAGCGTGTGTC
>CBDUPW010000514.1:0-3905 GCA_965369205.1 uncultured Polyangiaceae bacterium
GACCTTGGAGATGCGTTCGTCCATCGTGTGGGCGAGGTTTGGCGCTTCTGGGGAGAGGATGTGCAAGGGGTTTCGTGGCCACCTTGCTCACGCTATGGGGTCATCGCTTTCATGATGCCCTTGAGGCTGCGCGCCGACTCGACCTTTCGGATCACCAGTTCCGGATCGATGCCGGTGCCGGCGTCGGGTTCTCCCTCACCAGCCCAGAAGTCGCGTGCTTCACGAAGCCCGGTCAACAGCACCTGCTGCACGCGCTCGAAGCTCACCTCCTCGTCCTTCAGCTCAAGCTCGAATGCCCTGATCTCCCTGGGTTTGAGCCAAGAAAAGAAGCCTCGCTCCCGTCCCAGGAGCAGACGCGCGATCCGGCATTCACGCCCACTGGAATCCACGATCCAGGTTTGATCGAACAACCCCCCGGCGACCACCTTGTCGGAGAACACCGCAAAGAGGCGCCCCAGGGTCTGAGCGTCGGGACATGTCCCTTGAAAACCGGGGACCATGACGAGAACGGGGTAGTGGAGTTCTTCGGGGGTCAATTGCATGTTGCTGCAGCCGCACCCGCGAGCGTCGGGGTCGCGGCCGCTGCTCCTTTCGCCCAGGCTGGAGAGCCATGTTGCAGGCGACCGAGGAAAGACTGGGGATACGGCTTCTGCCCATGCACTCCCTGATGCCAGATTCTGCCAAAGAGCGGGTCTCGCGCGTGCTTCGGCGGCGGCATCAGGTTCCACTTGCTGTTCTTGATCCAGTCGGGAACACGCTTGCCCCAACCACCCTGAGGGATTGCCCAGTGATGGACTGGCGTACCTGGCGGCAGGGCCCACTGCTTTCCGAGACGCGCACGGACTGCACTCCACTTCATGCTGCCTCCTACGAATCGACCGCCGAGCGAAAACGCCCCGAGCGCCGCGCTTGTCGCGACGTCGCCCCAGTTGAGGCAGTTGAAGTTGCAGCCATTGCTGGCCAACTGCATGGCGATGTCGATGCCTGCTCCCGCCGCAGCCCCAGCCAGGGCGGGCGCAATCGGCACATTCCCATCCGGATCCACATAGTTGATCGGGTCATTGCCCGCGTAGCCGTAAAGATTCCAACCGCCTGCAAAACCGCTGGGGTCGCGGGTGAGGAATCGGCGGACTTCGGGGTCGTATTCACGGGCGCCCAAGTGTAGCAGTTTGGTGTCTGGGTCCCAGAGGCCTCCTGCGAAGGCGAAGGGTTGGAGGTCGGCGTTTCCGGTGACGTAGGTGGGGGTGCCCCAGTCGTCGTAGTCGATGCGTTGGGCGATTGCGCCGTTGCTCATTTGGACTACCAGGCGCACGCTGCCTAGGTGGTCCGTCACCATTTGGTACACCGTGGTGCCCTTGATCAGGATGTCTGGGACGTGGGCGCCTCGGGCGTAGATGAATTGGCTGACTACGGCGCCGGAGCTGTTCAGTTCGGCTACTAGGTGTTGAAACCCGTTCTCCGGTCGCATCTCTGGGCAGAAAGTTTCCAAGCTCGTGTCCGAAGTGGGCGTGCAGAAGGCTGCGACAATTGGGCACTTGGTGGCTTGCTTTGACGGGGGGAGAGAGCGCCTCTAGGCCAAGCGATCTTTGGCGTCGCTGCGCAAGCCCCCACGTTTCGCGAAGGACGAGGTTGGGCTCGACGAGGTACTTGCGGGCATCAAGCTCGTGGCGTGTCCGCACTGCTGCCGCACCGGAGCGTTGATCGGACACGGTTTTCTGCGAGGGTACGCTGAGCGGGGCTCCCAGATAGAGCTGCGCGGTAGGCGCTTTTTCTGCTCGGATCGCGGGAAGCGCTCCGGCTGCGGGCGGACCTTTTCAGTCAAGCTGTCCACGGTGCTCTGCAGCTTCGTCGTGCGCACACTCACCTTGTGGTGCTTCCTGCAGGCGGTCTTGTCTGGTCGCACGCGGCGGGCGGCGTGGATCTGCGCAACAGATGGAGCACTTTCGCTTTCGAGTGGGTATCGGCTCTGGCGGCGCCTGTGCGGGGCGCAGAGCGCGCTTCGCACCCGGCTGTGCCGCGAGGCGGCTGCGCCTCCGAGCAACGATAGAGCGCCCTGGGCACAGCTGCGCGAGCATCTGCGCATCGTGGTAGGCGCCGGCGGAACGGACCTGCTGTCAGCCTTCCAAATCGGCCTGCAGCGCGGCGTGTTTGAACGGTAGGCGAGCCGTCGCCGCCACGCGCCGTGGCCTAACTCAGCTCGTAAGGCTGCGGGTGGCTTCGAGTCGCGGGCGGCCACCAACACCAAACGGCATTGTCGGACGCAGCCGGACTCGCCCTACAGGTTTGGGCAGGCGCAGGAAGCGCCGGAAGGGACCGAACATGAAACGAGTCAGCAGCTATCTGAAGATGCGCGTGCTGGGCGCCATCGAATCGGCGCCGGGCAACACCAACGTGGCGCGCATCCGTCACGTAAGCGAGCAGGTGTTCTTGGACGAAGACGGCCAGCGCTTTCAATTCACGTGGCGCACCATCCAAACCTGGTACTCACGCTACAAGAAAGACGGCATCACAACCGTGAAGCCCAAGCCCCGCTCGGACAAGGGCAAGACGCGTAAGACGACGCCCGAGGAAGTGCTCGAAGCCATCGAGCAGGTGCGCGGGAACTTCCGCGGCTCACCCAAAGTCACGGCCGTCTACCGCGCCTGCATCGAGCAAGGTCTGCTCCAGCGCGAGCGCATCGCCCCGAACACCTTCCGCCGAGTGGTCTATGCGCACGAGCTACTCAAGCCCGACTCAGAGGTGACAGACAAGCGCCGCTTGGCTTTCGCCAAGGCTCACGCCAACGAACTCTGGCAGGCGGACACCATGGTGGGCCCTTACGTGCAGCACGGCGCTGCCAAGGTGCAGGCAAAGCTCATCGCCTTCATCGACGACGCCAGCCGCGTCTGCTGCCACGGTCAATTCTACCCAGCCGACAACACCGAGCTATTGCTCGAGGCCTTCAAAAGCGCTCTGTACAAGCGGGGTCTGTGCGAATGCCTCTACGTCGACAATGGCAGCAACTACTCGTCGCTGGAAATGAGCCAGGTCTGCGAGCGCATCGGCGCCATCCTGTGTCACACGCCGGTGCGTGACGGCGCCGCCAAGGGCAAGATCGAACGCTTCTTCCGCACCGTCCGCGAGGGCTTTCTCACCAGGAACCTCGACCTGTCGAGTCTCGACGCCCTCAACCGCGCCTTCGCTGCCTGGGTCGAAGACGAGTACCACCAGCGCGAGCACAGCTCACTCGGCATGAAGCCCATCGACCGCTTCGGGCTCGATCTCGGTCGCATTCGTTTCCTGCCCCCGGGGGATGTCGCTGACGAGTTGTTCTTCGTCGAGCAGAGTCGCAAGGTGCTCGCCGACAACACCTTCTCCCTGAAGAACACACGCTTCGAAGCACCGCGCGACCTACGCAATCGCAAGATCCAGGTGCGTTTCAATCGCTTGAAGTTCGACCGCGCCATCGTGTACTTCAAAGGTGAGCGGATGGGCGAAGCGCGGCCCGTCGACTTCATCGCCAATGACCGAAAGCCCTCGAATAAGTCTGCCAGCGGGTCGCTGTCCGAGCGAATTGACGAGGTGCAGTCGTGATCCGCGCGCATTTCGGTCTCGCCAGGGATCCGTTTTCGTCGCAGAAGCTGGAACTGCTGCCTCACCAGCAGGAAGTGCTCGACACGCTGCGCGTACATTGCCAGCAGGGAGGCCTGTGCATCGTCGTCGGCGAGCCCGGTACGGGCAAGAGCGTCATCAAACACGCGCTGTGCCAACACGATCCCAAGCGCCTGGTCACCCCGGTCGTCAACCGAACGCTGCACACCTACCACAGCACTCTGCGCATCCTGTGCGAGGCGTTTCAGATCGAGCCCGACGGGGCCGATTTTCGCTGCGAAAAGCGCCTGATCGAAGAAGCGCGGCGACTCAAC
>CBDUPW010000515.1:0-3882 GCA_965369205.1 uncultured Polyangiaceae bacterium
GCCTCGCCAAGCTCAGAGCCGGTGACGAGCACGCGACCAACGTCACCAGCCCAGGAATCGTCTGTGGAACTCCGGACTACATGGCCCCCGAACAGGGTCGTGGGGATCCCATCGACGGTCGGAGCGATCTGTATGCCGTCGGCGTGATCTTGTTCCAACTGCTGACGGGCCGACTGCCCTTCGAAGCCGACAGTCCGACGCAGGTCGTCATGATGCACCTGTCCATCCCGGTGCCGGATCCTCGCCAAGTCGCTCCCGAGCGCGACATCCCGGATCCCTTGGTGGACGTGTGCCTCAAGTCCCTGAAGAAAGACGCCAAAGAGCGCTATCAAGACGCCCACGAGTTTGCGGACGCGCTCAAGCACGCCCTTGCCCTAGCCGAAAGCGGTCCCCCGGACAGCTCATCACTGCCACCAACCTCGCTGCTGCCAGGCACCACCACGGCCTGCCCCTCGTGCACCTTGAACGTACCTGTGGCGCGCTTCTGTTGTGAGTGTGGCGCCCGCCTGCCCATCCGCAGCTCTTCCCCAGACACCACAAGCTTCCCCATGGCCTTCGTGGGGCGGGACGACGACTTGGCCTGGCTCGAGGATCGGCGCCGGCAAGCAACCGAGCAGGTTTCCGGCGCGCGGGTAGTGGGGGAGCCGGGCAGCGGCAAGACACGCTTGCTCACGGAATTCCTGACCCGAGCCTCGGCAGAGGGAGATCGCGTCGTTCAAGTCGGCCCGGATCTATTCTGGGCGGAGGTCGCGCTGTCGAGCGTGCGCGCGGCCATCAGGGATTTGGCGCAGCTGGACGCCGACGTGAACGTCGCTGACATCAAGGGCGTCAATCCCGAAGCCCGACGGGGTCTCGAGGATATCTTCAGCCGCGGTCGCAATGGCGACGAACGCACGCCGGCCGAACGCAGGTTCGCCGTCGCCGAAGCCTTGCGCTGGGCCATTGGGACTGCCGCCAGTGCGGAGCCGAACCGTCGCATTATCTTGTGCGTCGACGAGCTCCACCGCGTCGATCCGCCAAGTCGCTTCGCGTTCGCGGACACGCTGAGCGAGCCACCGGATGGCGTCCAACTTCTACTGCTGTGCAGCCATGTGCCAGGCTTCGAGTCCGGCTGGGGCGCCAGCCACGGTGCGCGCTTGCTGGGTGGGCTGCCTCCGCCGGCGCTGTCGCGCCTGCTGCGGCGGGTTCAGGGCTCGCCCAGCCTGAGCGACGACGACAACCGCGGCGTCTTGCCGATGTACGTCGAGCAGCTGACTCGTTTTGCCGCAGACGGTGGCCAGGATCCGCCACCAAAGCTGGGCGACATCGTGGCGCTACGCATCGATACGTTGGAGCCGGAGCCTCGCCGCGCGCTGCAAGCGCTGGCGGTGCTGGGCGACGGCGTGTTCTCGGCAAGCGTGACGGAGCTCCTGACGGGCAATACCAACGTAGAGGAAGCCTTCGACAGCCTTGAGCGCGCCGGCATGATCACCCGCAGTGACGGTCGTACCCACACTTCACATCCGCTGCTGCGCGAAATCGTCCTGGCGGGTCTCCCTGCGGCAGTGCGCAAGGAACTGCATTCCAAGGCGCTTCGCAACGCCGACGAGCGCGGCGCACCCATCGAGGCCAAGGCCAACCACGCCTTCGAGTGCGGTGACTCTTTCCAGGCGCTCTTGTTGCTCGAACAAGTCGCCGACCGCGCCTCGACTCGGGGAGACAGCGCTACGGAAGTCGAAGCCCTGCGGCGCGGACTGGAAGTGGCGCGGCGAGAAATCGCCCGCGGCGAGCTCGACGACCCGATGCGCGCGGTGCTGATCTTCGCCCGCAAGCTCGGCATGGCGCTTACCCGTGGTGGCAACTTCGCTGATGCTGAAGGCGTGCTGCGCGAAGCCTTGGATTTTGCCGGTCCTAGCGGCGCGGACCGAGCGCGTGTGCTTTCCGGATTGGCTCACGTCGCGCATGGCAGACGCCGCTCCGACGAGGCCATCGGCTTCATCAATCAGGCCATCGCGACGGCGACCGAGTCCGGCGCATTCGATCTGGTCGACAAGCTCAACGATACCCGCCGCGCCTGGGCGTCGTGACAAGCGCCGAAACACAGCTGCGACTCGTCGCGCGTTGGGACCTGGACAAGACGTATCTGCGCACGGAGTTCGACACGGCGCGGGATCTGATCCGCACTGCCGTCGAACGTCCCGATCGCAAGCGCAGCGTCCCGGGCGCGGCTGCGCTTCTGCGCGAGCTCTCTGCGACCGGCGCACATATCCACATCCTCAGCGGCAGCCCGCGCCAGATGCGCAGTCGGCTCGAAGAAAAGCTTCTCATCGACCGTGTGCGTTGGAACGAGCTGACCCTCAAACCCAATCTGAGCAACTTCGCTCGGCTGCGCTTTCGCGCCATGCGCGATCAGCTTGGCTACAAGCTGCCCACGCTGCTGACGGCACGGGCGCGGGATCAGCGGCTGCACCCTGGCAGCGATACTGCCGAACTCTTGGTGGGCGACGACGCCGAAGCAGACGCGTTTGTCTATTCGCTGTTCGCCGATGTCTGTGCTGGGCGCGTCACGCGGTCTGAGTTGGTGCGTATCTTGGAGCGCGGTCGTCTATACGCCGATCAAGCGGAACGTGCGCTGACAGCAGTAGACGACTTGGTGCGCGCCCCAGTTGTGCGCAGGATCCTGATCCACCTCGACAAACAAAGCCCGCCGAGCCGATTCGATCTGTACGGCGCTCGGGTCGTGCCCTTCTACAACTATTTCCAAGCCGCTCTCGTCTTGGGTGAAGACGGCCTGCTGCCCGTGGATGGCATCCTGCGAATAGCGGCCGATCTGGTGCGCGAGCATCGGTTCGACGCCGACGCCCTGGCGCGGAGCTACGCGGAGCTGATCCGCCGTGGCCACGCACAAGGCTCACTGGTCAGCGAGTTGTGTGCGGCCCAGGAGGAGCAGCGGGCCAGCGGGCGCTCCACGGCTCCGGAAGAACTCACTCGCCTCACTTCGGGTCTGTCCGACGTCGTGGGCAGCACGGCGATGGGAACCCCCAGCGCGCCGGCGCTGGACTACCTCGCGCTTGCGGAGAAACACCGCGCTGGCAAGAACCGGCGCTCGCGACTGCACTAGTTCCGAGACGCCGGCCTGTGGGCCGAGTGCTAGTATTTTCTTCGTTTCGTCGCTAGGCTTCGCCCACTCACCCGCATGGCGCCGAGGTGGGCTCCTTCTTTTTGCGTAAGCCGGAGCAGATCCGGCCGGAGGTATCCACGGTGGACAGCGATCTCGCTGAAGCGTTGGCCGATCTGAAAGGCGTTTTCGAGCGCCGAGGTGTGGTCGCAACGTTTGGGAAGGCCGATGCGGCCCTGATCGACACGCTCAAGTCCAAGCTGCGCATCCCGCGCAGGTACCGGGAATTTCTGCTGGCGATGGATCCTCTAGATGTGGAATCCCGAACGCCCTCTGAGCGGGTGCGCTTGGTGCCGTCTGCCGAGCTGATGCAGGAGCAGAAGGGCTTTGCCCTCAAAGAGGACGGCAGTCCGCGCGAGGGCGCCTCGCCTCAGGGTTGGCGCCAAGCCTGGGTCATCGTCGGGCACAGCACCTTGCTGGGCGATCCGTATTTTCTGGATGTCGCGAGCCCCGATGCGGAAGGCGATTGCCCCGTCTACACAGCGATGAGTGGTACCGACACCTGGAAGCCTCGACTCTGTGCATCCAGTTTTGCGCTCTTCATTCGCATTTTGGCCCTCGGGATGGAGCTGGCCGAGGGCTTCGCCGACGAAAACGTCGACATGGATGACGAGCAGGTGTTCCGCGACACCTTTGGCCCGAAGATCCGCCAGTACGATCCCGCAGCTGTCAAGGCCGGCCACTGGACGTGAGCCCGCGCGCAGAACTCACCACACTACGAGACG
>CBDUPW010000516.1:0-3882 GCA_965369205.1 uncultured Polyangiaceae bacterium
GGCGTGGGTCGCACCGCGGGCGCAACGGACTGCGTCGCCGCAACGAACTGCGCGGACGCGACGGATAGCGCCCGCGCGACGGACTGCGCTGGCGCGACGGATAGCGATGGCGAACACGCCGGCGCGACGGACCGCGCCAGCGCGGCGAATTCCGCCAGCGCGACGGATAGCGCAGACGCGACGATTTGCGCGAGCCAAGGCAGCGTGAGTGGCGCCAGCGCCAGTCGCTACGTTCCCGCCGCACTGAAACGCGCGGTGTGGGAGCGCGACCAAGCTCGCTGCAGCTACGTGGACGGGCGCGGTTGCCGCTGCCGGGAAACGGGGGGGCTCGAGATCCACCACGAGCAGGCGTTCGCAAAGGGTGGCGAAATGACGCTGCATAACCTCGCGCTTCGCTGCCGTCCTCACAACGATCTCGCCGCTCAACAGGACTTTGGTCGCGAGTTCATGATGCGCAAGAAGGGACAAGCGCGGCGCCGATCCAGCGAAAGGGTGTTGGATGCCGAGTCGGCCAGCTACGACGATGAGGATTTCAAAATGTGATCACGCGTCACGCGGGCGCGGGATGAAGTTCTTCCGGTTCGGTGGGCAGGGAAAGCTGACCTTCAATCCCTGGGGACCGAACCGATATGGCAAACGGAAAGCACACCGAAGCGTTCAAGCGCGAGGCCGTCCGCGCCGGCGCGGAAACTAGAGGGCGGTGCGTTCGATTCGGTCTGAGCGAGGCCTCATTCGAGGCTGCGCTTGGCCTGCTGGTGCTCGGCCCGCTTGCGTGCTGCGCCCACTTGGCGTCGCGCGAGCCGTGCCGCGCCCAGGCCCACTCTCGCGCCCAGGCCCGCTCTCGCCCCCACGCTCGCTCTCGCCCCCAGGCCCGCTCTCGCCCCCACTCTCACGCTCACTCCCACGCTCGCGCCCACGCCCGCTCTCACGCCCTAAACCTCGTGTCCCCACGGCATCAGCCCCAAGAGCGCGTCCGCGCGGCTGCGCAACGCCGGATCCAGGCGCCCGGACGCGGCCGCGGACAGCGCCTCGCTCAGGGCAATGGCACTTTCGATCCGCCGGGGCAGATCTTTCGCAAGGGCCAGAGCGAGTACGCGGTCCACGTCCCGGGGCAATGGACGCAGTTGGCTCGGACGTGTCGGTTGCACGTGCACGATGTTGTACAGCGTTGCCAGGCTGTCCGGGCCCGTGAACGGCGGTTTGCCAGTGAGGGCGCGGTACGCGATCACTCCCAGCGCGAATACGTCTGCGCGGTGATCCACGTCTCGGCCTTTGGCTTGTTCGGGCGCCATGTAACTAGGCGTGCCGACCGCGCCGCCTTGGGTCGCGGTGGCGCCCGCGGCGTTGATCTTCGAGACTCCGAAATCCAAGATCTTCCACACCGCGCCGTCGCCGGAGTCTGCGAGGAAAAGATTCTGCGGCTTCAGATCGCGATGCACAATGCCGCGCTCGTCAGCCAGACTCAAACCCTGGGCAACCTCAGCGACCAGCGTCAGCACCTCGGAGATCTTCAGTTGTTTCTTGCCACGCAGCTTGCGAGCCAAGTCTTCGCCTTCTAGGCGCTCCATGGCGATGAAGGGTATGCCGTCTTCGCTCTTCCCCAACTCCAAGACCTTGACGACATGCGGCGAGTTCAACGCCGCGGCGATCTTGGCTTCGCGCAAGAAGCGATCGAGGTGTTTTTCTTCGCTGAGCACCATCGGATGCAAGAACTTGAGCGCGACGGGGCGATCGTCGCCGCTGCGCAGGCCGGCGTAGACCTCGCCCATGGCGCCCCGCCCGATGATCTCCCCCACCTGGTAGCCCGCCACGCGCAGCCCCGTGTACCGGCCCATATGCGCGGCATCGGCGCGGTCGAGATCCGCCCGCGCTTCGTTGAGCAGCGCGTCCCGCTGGCGCACTTCGATGCTGACCTTCTCGACGCGCTGGAAAGCGTCCAGCGTCGCCCGGCGACTCTGGCGCGCCATCCAAAAGGTCAACCCAAGCATTGCCTGCACCATGAAGACCAAGGTCAACAGGCCGGGCACGTCCGCGACCACGATGGAGACCAGCGCGCGGTCCAAGGGGATCCATCCGACGATGCCCGCTAGCTGCAACACCAGATAGCCAACTGCGAGGGTCGAATAGATCACCCAGCCGGCGCGGGCCGAGTCACTCTGTCCGAAGAAGTAGATGCCCACACAAGCCGCCATCACGGTCGGCGAGAACACCCCAACGGCGAGCGTGGCTGACAGAATACTGACGACCGCGAGCAAGCCGTGCGCGAGGGCGAGTCGGTAGTCGAAGCGTTCGGGATCCCGGAAGCGACGCAGGAGCCACAGCGACATCAGGAAGGTTGCGGAGAAGGACGCAGTGCAGAGCCCGCGCCACATGCCTTCCTTAGGGACCCAGACCGTGACCACCCCAAGCAGCGCGATGGGAGCGATCAGCCGCAGCAAGGCCACGCTGCGCGCGGCTTCTTCGCGACCCAGGATGACGCGCGAGGTTTGTGACTGCAGGCTGCTCGCGAAGCTGCCGTAGTCCGACGGGCCCGTCGGCGGCAGTGACGGCAGCGCCGGGGCCGTCTGCAGCCCGCCGTCCACCTCCGTCTTATCCTCGGGTCCCACCACTTCGCGGCGATGATATGGGGACGCGGCGGGGACCCGGGAGCATTTGTGCGCTGGACTGAGCCGGGACCGGCTCCGGCGTCGCCCGCCCCCGGAGAAAAGCCGGGATCTCCGGCATCCTTGGCCCCACTGCGCTTGTGCAAGGCATTAGCCCGGTCTAGATAGCCGATGGACCCGGGCGCCGCTCGGGCAAGGCAGAGACTGAGATGACCGCCTGGCAGAGCGCACTTTCGTTCCTGGTGCTGTCGACCATCGTCGGCTTCAGCATGTTGGTGATCGCCCGCGTGTTGGCGGTGAAGGCGCGCCACGAGTCACCCCTCAAGCACCTCACCTACGAGTGTGGCGAGGAGCCCGACGGCCCGGCCTGGATCAGATTCCACCCGCGCTACTACGTCGTCGCGCTGGTGTTCGTGCTGTTTGACGTCGAGGCAGTGTTCCTATTCCCCTGGGCCGTCAGCCTGCGGGAGGTTGGCGTGCTGGCCATTTGGGAGATGCTGGTCTTCGTGGGCATCCTGCTGTTGGGCTGGGCCTACGCGCTGAAGAAAGGCGCGCTCAAGTGGCAGTAGACGAAAAGGACCGTGCGTACAGCCACCCGCTCTACGACTTCATGCTGCGGGTGCCGGGTCTGGATGTGGCCACGACCAGCGTCGACAGGCTGCTCACCTGGGGCACGAACAACGCGCTGTGGATCTTCCCGATGGCGACCAGTTGTTGCGGCATCGAGTTCATGGCGGCGGCCGCGAGTCGCGTCGACCTCGACCGCATGGGCACCATCGTGCGCGGTACGCCCCGGCAGTGCGACGTCATGGTCGTGGCCGGCACCATCACGGTCAAAATGGCCCCGCGGGTCAAGAAGCTCTGGGATCAGATGCCTGAGCCAAAATGGTGCATCGCCATGGGGTCCTGCGCCATCAGCGGGGATTTCTACCGCGACATCTACTCGGTGATCCCCGGCATCGACACCTTCATCCCGGTCGACGTGTACGTGCCGGGGTGTCCACCCAACCCCGAAGAGTTGATGCACGGTCTGATGCGCTTGCAGGAAAAGGTCGAAGCCGTGCGCAGCGGCAAGTGGCGCGACCGCGAGCCGCGGCCGGAGACCTCCGCGCACATGCGCGTGCCCGGGGTGCCACGCATGGACGACCCGGACCGCCCCGCGGAGCTGTCGGAACTGCAGACGCTGTCCGCTGCTGCCCTGGGCAAGGCCGGCCAGATGAATCTGACGCAGGTGCGCGCCAGCAAGGCTGGCAAAGCACTGGCGGCGGCGGCGCCGGAT
>CBDUPW010000517.1:0-3813 GCA_965369205.1 uncultured Polyangiaceae bacterium
GGGTGGTGACGATGTCCCCTGGGTTCTCGCCAACGGGAATGAAATTGAAGCCCGGGGTCGAAGGATCGTAGTCGACGACGCTGCCCGCGGAGAGATCCACGACGGCGACTTCACCGCGCAGTGTCTGCGTGACCAGCGCCAGCATGCGGCGTTCGCCGTCGAAGTCCGGACAGACGTTGATGTGGGCGCCTTCCCCGTCGGTAGAAACGCATGCAAAGGAGACCTCCCCGCTGCGTTCCAGGGATCGCAAGGGCAAGGACACGGGCGTCTCTGTGCAGGCGCTCTGAAACGCCAAGAGCGCAGTGAAGGGTATGGCCCAAAGATACTGCGCGCTCATTTCGAGGACCTCGGCGGGCTGGGTCGCCCGAGTGCCATGACCATGCTGCCGAAGGTGCGGTTGCGCTGGTCCAAATCCACGACTCCGACGTAGGAATCCGTAAAATGACCGACGTAGGCCAAGGCGTGGCTTTCCCCGGCGTCTAGCTTGGTGTCGACGGCAAATGCATGAGGCCCTCGGCCCGTTTCAATCCATTTTTCGATGCGCCGGGCATCGGGATCGTAAACGCCCACTTTGCGTGAGTCGAAGCACACGACGAACGCGCGGGGCTTGAGCACGCCATCCCCGTCGATGATGTTGCCGACCACGACGCGCGAGGGCCCAAAGGGTAGCGCGATGCTGTCGTAGAACTGCGGCAAATCGTCGCTGGAGGTCGCGCTCTGGTTGGTGCGAGTGTGGCCGATGAGCAAACTGGACGGCGCCCGATTGGCCACAAAGACACGCAGCGGCACCCCCGCACATTGCTCCAGGCAGTCCGTGCGCGCCGTGCCGGCATCCGCCGGACAGCTCGACTCGCAGGCCGTCCGTTGCGACGCATCCAGGGCGATGCCGCGACTGTCGAAGTTGAGGGAGTTCGCGCTGATGCCCACCACGCCCGACGGCTGGATGAAGGGACGGGGGGGCTGCGACGCAGCGTCGTCGAAGTAGCGGATCAGTCGCACTTCGGAGGCATTGCGGAAGGTCACCAGGAACCCGGGTTGGTAGAACAAACCCGCTTCAGACACGACTTTGGGTTCGGGTACCGCAGCGACACCGATGGGACGCTCCGGCAGGCCGCCGACGGCAAACTCGAGCTTGGGCCCCACGCCAAAACTGTTTTCACCGTCCCCCCAGGATTCCGCGTCGTTCACGAACAGGGATACAGCGCCCTCGGTCTGGTGGGTCAGGACCAGCGCGTCCCCGCTTTCGGTCGCAGCAATGCCAAAGGGCTCCTGAAGTAGGCGCAATCCTCGAGTGTTTTCCTCGTCGGGATCGTCCCCGCGCCGGTGCCGGTCGTCGCAGTCGCCGCCGTTTTCCGCCTGACCGCATTCGAGCTCGAAGGGAACGTTGCCGGTATCGGAGTCGTCCTTGACGTCGATGTAATGCAGCGTGGCGTCGCCGCGCACGGGCAGGAACAAGCGCCCGCCGGGCCCGTTGGGGCGAGAACGAAACAGTACGTCAGTGGCAAACGCGCCGATGCCAACCGCGTCGAGCAGGACACCGTCGCCCCCATCCGGGGGGTTCTTCGGGTCCAGGTACCCGCAGCGTCCCGGTATCAACACGTCGGAAGCGTCGCTCTTCTCGCCCAAGCCGCGGCAAGGCTTGCCGGCGTGGGTGCCGCCCGTCGCAACGCACCAGTGGCTCGGCACGCCGTCGTTCGCGTCGCTGGCAGCGTTGTCACAGCGTTCGTCGGCAGAGCAATCCCCGTCCGCCTTACAGGACCGCGGCAGTAGGCTGCGCATGCGCTCCAGGTCGAAAGCTTGGAGCGAGCCCCCGTTGTACTGGAGGTCGAAGTCGCTATTGGCGACGTACAAACGAGACTGACCGGGGGATACGGCGATGCCGACCGGAAAATAGATGCGGGAAAGCGGTGGTTCGACGCCTTCACCGGGATCGAAACAGCCAGACGAGCACAGTAGGAGCGCTGTGCAGCCAAGGGCACGCAGTTTAAGCATGAGCGCCCGGAGCCTAGTGATCTGTGCAGTGCGCCGCAATCACCTTGCGCGCTCGCCTGCGGGCTTGGATTTTCAGCCTAAATCAAGGATGACGACGCCGCGATCTTCATCGTCGTCATCATCGTCCCGGGCGGGCCGGGGCGGAAAGGCGTCGAGGGGCAGTTCCAGCCGGGGCTGGTTCTCCTGACCGCGGCGCGCCTCGTCTTCTTCACGTCGACGGATTTGCTCGATGATGAAGGGGGGTAGCATGGGCGCCTCGCAGGGTTACTACTGCAAATTTAATCCCGTAGGATTCTAGGTCAAGTTTGCGTTTATCTCGCGGTTTCGCCCGCGTCGCGGGCTCTCGCACCCAGTTATAGGGCAAGAACGGCTGATCCGCTCAACCCCAAAACGTTTCTTCTGGGAGATTCTTATCTACGCCGCAGTGCGCTATGCCATCCCTGTGCGCTCCGCACCGGCCAAAACACGCGCAAAGCTGAGACTTTTTGCAGTTTCACTCGCGGCGATGTTTTTTGTCATGGAGCTGCACGCGGAACCGTTCGCGCCCAACGACACGACTTGGGAAGGAACCTCCGACTTGCTCGCGATCGCACGGGCACGCCTCGGCAGCATGCGCGTGGAGCTGGTGGCCACCCTCGATTGGGAGACGCTTCAAGCCGCAGACGGACTCTTGGTCCTGCATCCTGAATCCGAGCTCGAATACGACGAGACCAGCGCGTTCATGCGCGCCGGAGGACGCGTCGCAGTCTTGGACGACTTCGGCAAAGGCGCCGCACTCTTGGATCACTTCCAAATCCGGCGCATTCCGGCGCCGCTCAAGCCTTCACGCATGTTGCGCAACAACCCGGGATACGCCGTCGCCGTGCCCGCTGTGCAACAGGTGGCGGGCCACGAAGAAGGCCGTCATCCAATCGTCAAAGACGTTGGCGAGATCGTCACCAACCACGCTTCGTGCCTCACCCATCCCAACTTGACGCCCGTACTCGACATACCGGCGATCGGCGAGCCCAACGCGACCCTCGCGGTGACCGGCGTGATCGCCAGCCGCGGACGTCTGTTCGTCATGGGGGATCCCAGCGTCGTGATCAACCTGATGCTGCGCTACCCGGGCAACCGCTCGTTCGCCGACGGGCTCGTCACATACCTGGTTGAGGACGACAGCTGGGGGGCTCGCGGCGGCAAGCTCTACATCGTGAGTGGTGCTTTCCGGCAGCGAGGCAGCTTCGGTGGCGACCAAGGTCTGTCCGGAGAAATCCGGGAATACCTATCGGACTTCAAAGAGATCCTCGGCGACATGCATCAAGACGGGATCCCGGGTCCCCTGGCCTTGCTCATGGCTGCGGTGATCACCGGCATCGGCGCCTTGTGGGTGGGCCGCCGCACGCTCAAACCCTACAAGCGCGCGTCGCCGCGTTACGCCGCGGAGCAGCCCCTGGTGGCTCAAGGCGGCGTGGCAGGCCGGGCGGCTGTGCTCGCCGCCCCCACGACCCACCGAGCCCTGCCCATGCTCGAAATCAAGGCGGCGCTGGAGGAGGACCTGGCGCATCGGCTGGGCGTGTCCGAAAAATCTTCGCCGGAACAGCTTCTGGCGGCCGCAGCGGAAAAGGACCTGCTGAGCCCCCGGGGGCTCGACCGGCTCGCACGCCTATTCGCTGAGCTTCGCAAGGCGGAACTAGCTGTAATGGCGGGGCAGCCGCTGCGCGTCACGCCCGCCCAGGTCCAGGCCGCCCGCGCCAGTGCACTCGCGTTGCTCGCGGAGGTGCAAGAGCGTGATAAGACGCGGTCGTGAGCCACGCTCTCGAGCTCAATGAAGTCCAAGCC
>CBDUPW010000518.1:0-3807 GCA_965369205.1 uncultured Polyangiaceae bacterium
CCGCCGCGCGCCGCGCTCGTCGGTGAAAATGGGGTAGTGCCCTTGGGCCATGCCCATCACGCCATGCAGACCTTGGTGCTCCGGCAACAAGAACAGCGTCGCAGTTTGCCCGAGTAGAAGAAACGCTTCGCCGTGGACGATTTGGCCGACGTCGCCGACCTGTCCGCCCAGGGTGCGCACCAGCGCCTCGGCGCCTGGCGATTGCCCAGCAATGGTCTGTTCCACCCGCACGCGGGTGGTGGTGACGATGCGACGGCTGCGCCCGACGGTCTCCCAGCGGCTCTGGGCGGCCAGCGCGGTGCCGTGCACACAGCAGCGACTGCCACGACGTAGTTCGGCGAGACTCAGCCCGCGGGCGACGCTTGCCAACGCAGGCGCGGGCAGCAGCAGGCATACGCTCGAGCCGAGTGTCCAGCTGAGAAGGGCGCGGCGACTCGGCATTGGAGGGCAGGCTACCGCGAAATGCCCGGGTCGGCCAGGGCATCCCCTTGCCCTGGTCGGGGCAGCAATCGACGTGTGGTGGCAGTGCGCTATAAGAGCCGAGAGCCGCAGCCTGCCCATCATGTCCATTTCGGAATCGTCCTCGCCCACGCCTGTGCTCTCGCGCGTTCAGCCGAGCCTTCCTCACGAGCTGTCGCGATATCTGACCCAGCACCGCTCGAAGGTGGAGGAGCAGATCCGCAGCGGCGGCGCGGAGGCAGGTCTCGCCGCGGGAGTGCATTACTCACGTGCCATTGACGGGCTGTTGTGCGCGCTGTTTTCCGCCGTCGAGGCGGCGATGACCCTCGAGGGCACGTTCGTGCCCGTGAGCCTGGCAGCCGTCGGGAGCTACGGGCGGGGTGCCGTCAGCTTCTCCAGTGATCTAGATCTGCGGCTGCTGTGCGCCGGTGATGTCGCGTCGGCTGCGCAGCCCGTCGCCGAGGCCGTGCTGTATCCGCTCTGGGATTCGGGGCTCAGCATTGGGCATCAAGTCGTCACCGAAGACGAAGTGATCGAGTTGGCGCAAGGGGATCTGCCCACGGCGACGTCGCTCCTCGACTGGCGCGTGCTTGCGGGGCCGGACGAAGCAAGCAAGCGCATGCTCGCTCGTGCCTTCGAGGGCATCTTTGGCCCGGGAAAGATCCAAGGATTCCTCGATCGACTGGCGGCGCGCGCCGTCGAACGCAGCGCACGCTACGGCGGCTCGGTCTACTTGCTGGAGCCCGACGTGAAGAACGGCCCGGGCGGCATACGCGATCTTGACATCGCGTGTTGGGCGGCACGCGCGCGCTTTCGAGTGCGTGACCTGAAAGAGTTGGTGCATCTCGGCGTGCTCATTCCCAGGGAATACACCAAGGTCGCGGAGGCCGCGGAATTGGTTTGGCGCATCCGCAATCTGCTGCATGTGCACGCCGGGCGTCGCTCGGACCGCCTGAGCTTCGAACGCCAAGAAACTCTAGCCGAGGACATGGGATACGGCACAGGAGGGCAAGCGGTGGAGCGCCTGATGCGCGATTACTACCGCAATGCTCGGGAACTCGAGCGTGCCCGCGACATGCTACTGGCCCGGGCGGCGCCGCCACCGACCCGCCGCCCCCATTGGCAGAGCTTGGGCGGTGGGCTCGTGCGCCTGGCGGATTCCGTCACGCTGGCGCATCCGGGCGCGTTGGACGCGGAGCCAGCGCTAGCCCTGAGCTTGTACGAAGAAGCCGTGCGGCGGAACTTGCGCGTGAACGAGTACGCCCGGGACGCCGTGATCCGCGCAACAACGAGTGACAACTTCGGGGAGCGGCTGCGCGCCAGCCCTGGAGCGTCGCGTTCGTTCCTACGGCTGTTGACGACAGCCAAGCGCACGCGCTTCCGTCGCGGCTCGGTGATGGCCGAAGTGCACGACGTCGGCCTTTTGGTCGCGATGATTCCGGAGTTCTTGCCGGTCATTGGTCGCGTGCACCACGACGTGTACCACACGCTGACCGTGGACGCGCACTCCGTGGCCGCGGTGGATCGGCTACGGGCGATGGTGCGCGGGGATCTTGCGGCCGAGTTCCCTCTGGCGTCGCGCATCGCTGCCGAGGCTGCCCGGCCAAACGTGCTCTACCTGGCTACGCTGCTTCACGACGTCGGCAAGGACATCGGCGGACGCAATCATTCGGAGCGAGGCGCGGAGCTGGCCGCACACATTCTGGGCAGGTTGGGCGTCGGCGAAAGTGAGACCCGGGAAGTCCAAAGCCTCATCACGAACCACCTGCGCATGTACCATGTGGCAACTCGGCGCGACATTGACGACCCCGAGACCATCGATGCATTCGCTGCAGAGGTGACCGGGCGCGAGGGTCTGCGGGAGCTGTACTTGCTCACCCTGGCGGACGTGAGCACCACCAACCCGACCGCGATGACGAGTTGGAAAGCGCGGATGGTCGACGAGCTGTATTTCGCGACGGAACGTTTCCTTTCCACTGGAGAGCGCAAGCCGAGTGAATTGGTGCATATGCGCCGAACGGCAGCCCTGGACGCTCTCTCGGATGGTGACCCGGCGGTGCACGAGTTTGCGAAGCGCTTCTTGTCGGCGCTGCCGGAGCGCTACCTGGTTGCCAACGCAGCGGCGGACGTTGCCCGGCACACCCGCTTTGCGGCGGCTTCTGCGGGCAAGGACTTCACCCTGGAGGCCCTCGCTTTGGCAGACGACCACGTCGAGCTTGGTTTCGTGGCCGATGACCGCCCTGGGCTGCTGGCCATTGTGACGGCTGCTTTGGCGGCGGCGCGTCTCGACGTCGTCGGTGCGCAGATCTACTCCTGGCAGGACGCGGGGCGGACGCGCGCCCTCGACCTGTTCTGGGTTCAAGGTGGCTCGAGCGTCGGAGACGGCGTCAGCACGCTACTGCCGCGGCTACGGCGCGACCTCGCCGGACTGCTCAGTGGGGAAGTGGAGCCCACGGCGCTGGTGCAAAAGCGAACCACCCGGCGCGGATTCAAACGCCCCACGCCGGAGGTCGCGACGAAGGTCTCTTTCGACGACCGGGCCACCGGGCACACCGTGCTGGAAGTGATCACTCGGGACCAGCCCGCGCTGCTGTTCTGGCTCGCCCACAGCCTTCAGGAGGCGGGACTGTCGATTTCCATCGCGAAAATCAATACCGAAGGGGACAGCGTGGCGGACGTTTTTTACGTTTCCGACGCTCAGGGGGCCAAGATTGACGAGCCCGCGCGCATCGAAGAGATTCGGAAGCGTATTCTCGCTACCATCGCCCAGCTGCAGACGGAGAAAGAGCCATGAAGTTCGCCCGCGTTCGTGCATCGGTTGTTGTTGCGGCTCTGTTGTTTGGCTGCGGCGGGAGCACGCCCCCGGCCAACGATCCGCCGCCCCCGCCTCTTGAGGACAGTGGCGGTGGCGTGGAGAAGGCTTCGAGTGCCGACGTGCAAGCGGGCATGGACGCCATCCAAGCCGGCGACTTCGCAAAGGCGAAGCAGCATCTGGAAAAAGCGCGAGCCGCACAGCCCGACGATCCGCAAGCGGCGTACTACCTGGGCGTCGCACTAGAAAACCTGTCGGATCCCGCGGGCGCACAGACTGCCTATCAAGACGCGCTCAAACTCGATCCGAAGCTGATCGAAGCCAGCGTCAATCTGTCCGCGATCCTGCTGGACGCGCAAAACGGCAGTGAGGCCTTGGCCGTGATCGAGGCCGCGCTGAAGCACGCCCCCAAGGACCCCCGGCTGCTCATGAATCATGCGCTGTCTTTGGAAGCCGCGGGTCAGATCGAGAAGGCATTGGATGCGTACGCCGCGGCGGTGGCGGCTACGCCGGACAACATCCCTTTGAGTGTTGCC
>CBDUPW010000519.1:0-3769 GCA_965369205.1 uncultured Polyangiaceae bacterium
CCCCAAGCGCCACTAGCTCAGCTGGATAGAGCGTCGGCCTCCGGAGCCGAAGGTCGGTGGTTCGAATCCACCGTGGCGCGCCCTGCCCCCCCTCGCGTCGCCGCCGCGAGCTCTGGAGCCCGGACGGCGGCGCCCGCTTGAGCTCTTTGTTTTTTGGCCAGGATCACATTGCCGCCGGCGCTGCGCGTGGCAGGGCGGGACGGTTGGCGTCGGGGCAGCGTAGTTAGAACATCAGACCTGAAGGTGACAAGCGGATGCCCGTCGTCGACGGGGGGCTAGCAGCGCGCTTGCGCGGGTGTGCTGCGCCGGGCTTCACGTCGATTTCAGCGACATCCGATCGAAATCCAAGGGCGAGCCAAACCACGAGTCCGACGACCATCACGGTGGTGCCAAGCAACAGCGTGGTCGAGCCGTCATCCTCGCCCTTTGGCCCAGCAACGAAGATTACCGTGCCTCCCAAAAGCCCGCCGGCGCCCGCCGCCGCGCCTGCGATCCTACTCGCATACCTGGACGTGTACTTTCCTTGGACCCGTGCCGGACCGTTTAGGGTGACGGATTCCTCATCCTCCACGGGAGCGCCTCCCTCCAACGACAGCGCCATACGATGAGTGCCGGTCGGCAGCACCGCTTCGCAGGGCGCAGTGCAGATCACCGAATACGCCTGCGTCGTCCCGGCGACCGCGACGGCATGAGTTCCGCCACCTGACCAACCCGCGCCTGTACCAGTGAAGTTTGCCGAGCCCGTCTTCAAGTGAAAGGTCACGCCCGGTGGGATCGCTTTCAGCGAGATCGGCGCTTCGCCTGCCTTCACCCGAATACGCGGCTGCACCGTGGTGCCGTGAGCTTCTGCTGCGGGAGAATTCGGCTTCGCCCTCGGCGGTTTTGGCATGCCCTCGGCGGGCCCAGCGTAGGTCACGTCTCGCATCGAAAACCTACGCAGCGTGCCAGATACGGTCTCGATCGTAACATCGCCCTCCGGGTCCTTCTCGCTGATGGTCCCGCGCACCATTGCACCGGCCCTAGTTAGGACGACATCCGGCGGTGGTGCGGCAGGCGCGGCGTTCGTTGAATCCGTCGAAGCGGCGCTATCCGCATGCGGCGTCGTCGAATCTGCTGGAGGTGCGGTGTTCTGCGCCCACGCGGGCATGCTTTGCGACAAGAGGCCACAGATAACGATCACTGAAGTCCACTTGGTCATTTTCCCCTCCAGCTGCTTGTTGGCACTCAATAGCAGCCGCACTCTAGCAAATTCTTGGTGGCATCGCCCCTGCGCTAGCAGGTGGGCGACGAACCTACATGACGCAACGTGCGTTTCTGAGCGCTGGGAAGAACGATGCGGTTGTGCAGAATCTGCTCAACTTGCGGTCGGGGGGTTGCTTTCCGGGACGATCCGTACGGTGCACTCGTGGCGCGCCGTGGGATGAATCCGGAAATGTCGGGCACCCCTACCCTGCCTGAGAGTGGTCGTCTTCTGCCCTGCCTGAGCGAATGGAAAACTCGACGCAGTGTTGTCGGCCAAGCTTGCCCAGGCCCTCGCCCTGGACGGTGGCTCTCAGCTTGACGTTGTCTGCATCAGGCAGTTTTGTCGAGTGCGTGGGATACGCCAGCGCAGCCCGCGCTTGAGCGCCAGCGGCGGGCTCTTGGGCAATTCGGTTTCCACCATGACGCGCGGCGACACATGGTACGTCACCCGCGACGGCTACGAGTTTCCCGAGTAGTTGGCGGAAACGGCATGGCCGCCGCGTCTCCGAGCCGCGTCGGCATCGCCCGGCGGCCGTTGCTTAAGCACGGCCTGGTCCGGGCACGGCAGCCAACTTCATGACCGCGTGCCGTTCTCCCATCCAATGTTGGGCCTTGCGCGATGCGCCTCGAAGTCCCACTCGTCAGCGAGCACACCGAATCCCAGCGTGTCGTGATAGCCGAGGGGTTCGAGATACCGTTCACGCCTCATTCGTGCTTCCAATCGAAGCCCAAGCTTCTCGCACACGCGGCGGGAGCCAACGTTATCGGCGGCGTTGAAGATCACGATGCGCCGAAGCCCCCAGCCGCCGCTGGCGCACGCGGTCAAAGCCGCACTGAGCAGCGCACCAATGGCGCGCGTGCAAATCCCCGACCGTTGGCGGTCGCCCCTGATCCAATAGCCAACCTCGGCCTCCCGCAGTTCGGGACGGATGCCATGGAACCCCGTTCCACCCAGAACTGATCCGTCCATCGGATCGAAAATGCCCATCGCAAAATCGAGGCAGTCGCTCTTGCTCGCCGCGCGTCGCGTGCGCTCCACGTAGTGGACGCTGTCGTCCACGGTCTGATGGTCTGTTGTGACCCACGCCATCCAAGGCAGCAACGCTTCCCGACTCGTGGAGACTGCCGCGAACAGTGCTGGACCGTCACCAGGCTCATACAGCCGGACGATGGCGTCATTCGTTTGTACCGGGCCCGGCCGCGGTTCCGGTGCCACCCACGGATCTGGGTCGCGCAGTCTGCTCATCCAAGCGTCGCTCATTAGTAGGTAGGTCTAGCAGCCCACTGGCGCCGTCAAGCGTGGTCGGACTCCGCGCTGCGCCGCGCCGGTGATCGCTGATCCTTCCCCCGTTTGGCGAACACCCTAGAAAGGCGCGACAATGCGCACGCGCATCTGGGGCACATTTGCAACTAGTGCATGCAGCACTCTGCGCAGCACCGATTCAGCGCCGTGCGGCGATGCCATAGAGATCCGCGATCAACTGTCGGAGCACTTGTTCATCCGAGAACTCTGGATGATCCTGCTTGATTCTTTCTCGCGCCATTTGCCGGATGAGATCGCTCATCTCGCACGCGATGAGGATTTTTCTGACTCCACCGAGACGGCGGTGGACGGCGGCCTGAGCCTCAGCTGCTTCTGGCGTCGTGTCCAACATGCCTGGATCGTATCACTTCACGCGGGGCGCGTCCTGCACCGGTCGTGTCCACGCCGGGCTCGCCCGAAGACGACCATCTGCAGCAGCTGATCGTGGAAGTGGATGGCGAGATTCACGCGCACTGCGCCGGGCGCGACGCGCGGCGGGGCCGCGCGCGGCGTGGCGCGTACTGCGGCTGGGCTGCACGCCGGCACGAAACCGACGTACTGATGGAGGGCGCGGTCTGCGGCATTGATTAGACTAGCCGCGTCTTTCAGCAGGTTCACGAGAAACGATCCAGGAGGCGACCGCACATGACTTCAGTCTTTACAGCAATCATCGATGGCACGGCGCCGGCATACAAAGTCTACGACGACGCGCTTGTGTGTGCGTTCTTGTCCCGGGACGCAAACCGGCTTGGACACACCCTGGTCGTTCCAAAGATCGAGGTTGACTACTTCACGGACGTCCCGGAGCCACACTATGGCTCTGTGTTCACGACGGCGAAAACCTTGGCGAAAGCGATCCATGTCGCGACCTCTTGCAAGCGAGTCGGCGCCGTTATCGCAGGGTGGGATGTGCCTCATTTCCACTTACACCTCATCCCAATGTTCGAGTACGAGGACCTCGACCCCGCCCGCGCTGAGCAATACGCCGACGACGACAACCGCAGAATGCAGCAGCGCATCATTGACGAGCTTGCGAGACTGGATGAGCGTGCGTGATCGTCGCGGTTCCGTCTGGTCGCGCGGCGCGGACCTCACTCTTGCCGGCGGTCACCAAGGGCTCACCGCCGACGATCGCTGAGGACAAGCGGCCCGTTGCGAACGCACCGATGCAACCCGCGCTCGGGGTTTCCAGCGACGACCTCCTCGAAGTGAAGCTGTACGGCC
>CBDUPW010000520.1:0-3671 GCA_965369205.1 uncultured Polyangiaceae bacterium
AAGGATGGTTGGAATATGTACCACGGCGATGTGGTGCCTGGCTTTCCCGCACACCCGCATCGTGGCTTCGAGACAGTCACAATCGTGCGCAGAGGCCTGATCGACCACTCGGACTCCCTGGGCGCGACCGCTCGCTTCGGGCCCGGCGACGTACAGTGGCTGACGGCGGGCGCGGGCATCGTGCACTCCGAGATGTTTCCGCTGACCCGATCCGATGCGGCCAATCCTCTGGAGCTGTTTCAGATCTGGCTCAACTTGCAGGCGTCCAAGAAGATGGCGGAGCCGTATTTCTCTATGTTCTGGGACGAAGACATTCCGACCGTGGCAGCCGAGGGCGCAGATGGTGGACTCGCCGCGGTGCGCGTGGTCGCGGGCAACTGGGACACCCACAAGGCGCCGCCGCCGCCGCCGCACTCTTGGGCGGCACAAGCGGATTCTGACGTGGCCATCTGGACCGTGCGCCTTGATGCTGGCGCATCTGTCGAACTCCCGCCAGCCGCCAGCGAAGACACGGTGCGTGCACTCTACTTCTTCAGTGGCGACACCCTCAGCGTTGGAGACGAGGTATTGGACACCCACGTCGTTGCGATCGTTCAGAGTGACGCGAGCCTGCCGCTGCTTGCTGGCAATTCAGTCGCGGACGTGCTGGTGCTGCAAGGCCGACCCATCGGCGAGCCTGTCGCCCAACACGGACCCTTCGTGATGAATACTCGTGAGGAGATCCAGCAAGCTTTCGCGGACTACCGCCGCACTCAGTTCGGCGGCTGGCCCTGGCCTAGCGACGCCCCGCACCATGGGGCAGACGAAGCGCGTTTCGCAAAACACGCCGACGGCCGGGTGGAAAGGCCGGGCTGAGAGCTGGAAGGCTGGGTCTAGTCGTCCCAAATCGCCGGTGTCCGCACCAGGGCGGTCACGGACGGATCGCGATAACGGATCTGAAGATCCGGTCGCTTGATGCGCAAGCGCTTGACCGCTGTTTCCAACTTGCGGTCCGGTTCAGTGGGTGCCTTGTAGGCGTGTCCGGAGTCCCCGCTGAGGGTGACGGCTCGAAGGCTCTTCACTGTGTTCAGGGCGTCTAGCCGCGTGATCTTGGTCCCTGCCGCGTCCAACTCGCGCAGCTGCGGGAGTCTGGAGAGCGGTGCGAGATTGGTGAGTGTGCTTTGGGAAGCATCCAGGGAAATCAGCGCCGAAAGCGCGCTCAAGAAAGAGTAGTCGTCGAAGTTCGCTGCGGCGATGTCCAGAACGCGAAGCTTCGTCAGGGTCGAAAGCACCCGCGCGCCCCGGCCCTCCACCGAGGAGAGCGTGAGTTGCTCCAGCTCCGTCAGAGCCGAGAGCGGGCGCAAGTCAGTGCGACGACAGCGATGCACGAACAGCTCCTTCATGCCAGGGGAACCGGCGAGGGCGCCGAGCTCGCGACATGGCGAGTTGAACAACACGACACGTTCGAGCGCACTCAAACCTTGTAGCTTCGTCAGAGCTCCGGGTGGCGCTTCCACCGAAAGCAGACCCAAGCGGCGTAAGCCGGACGCCGCGCGGATCGGTTCCAAAGACTCGACAGCGATCTCTCCGAGCACGAGGTGCTCCAGTTGTGCGAGCTGCGATAACGGGGACAAGTCGATCTTCGGCGTTGGGCGATTCAGCGCCGTGAGTACCCGCGGGTGTCCGGTCACCATCGTCGTGCGATAGGAAAAGCGCAGCCTGCGCAAGTGCTTCAGTCCGGCCAGCGGGGCAAGGTCTGTGACGTCGGTGCTCTCTAGATCCAGGCGGCGGAGCTGATCGCGACTGGCCAGCGCGCGCAGATCCGTAACGCCGCTCTGGGCCAAGTCCAACTCTCGGAGTTCCTCGAACTCGGCCAGCGGCGCCAGATCCTCGAAGTCCAGGCGGTCGCATGCGAAGCGCACGGCGTTGATCGGGATACTTTGACCGCATACCTGCACGCGTCGCACCCCTGCAGGTAGCGCGACGCTTGAAGTGGCTATGCCACCCCGCGGGGCCGGCGCCTGCGCCGTGGGTGCAACGGCAGCGGGCGTCGAGCCGCCCGCACACGACATGAGCGTGGCGGCCAAGCAGGTGGTGCCCAACTTCCAGGGCGCTTGGCGCCGGATCCGTAGCGACAGCCGCATGGTCGGCAACGATAGCACCCGCCGCGGGAGTAACGACAGGCAGGAACACGACGACAAGTCTGCCCGAAGGGGCGCCGTTGACGCTAGCGGAGATCCTGCACGCCGTCCTGCGGCAGACCGGAAAACACGTCCCGGGGCAAGAGCCCCAGCCACGGATCGCTCGCTGGGGTCAGGAACAAATCGGCGTAGACGCGCTTGTTCAACGCGACGTAGCTCAGTGGCGCCTCGGAAAGCCACTCGTGGATGCGTCGGCGCAGCATGAGTTCGTTCTTCAGCGTGTCTTGCGCGATGTGGTTTTGCAGCACCGAGAGCATGCGCTGCAGTTCTTTGCCCGTCGCGGGTCGCACCCGACCGTCTGCCTCGCTCCATGTCACCGGCCTTTTGCGTGCGACGACCTTACGGCTAGCGTCGTCCAATCGCACCACGCTTCGCTCCAAAAGCGCGAGGCGTTGCCACACCGCGTCGCTGTCGATGCGTCGTTCCAGCTCACCAAAAGTGGGCACAGTGCGCTGCACCACTGGCGCTTCGATGGCGGCTTTGGTGATGGCGATGGGCACGGCTTGCTTGGCGGTGGGTGCCTTGCCCCGTCGGCCTGGCGCCGCCAGGACGAACTGCCCGGCATCCAACTTTGCGGCGCGCAGGTTGGCCATGAGTGCGGCGCGGGTTTCGGTCAGCGCGCGGCGATGATGGGCGCGTACCGCGTCGGACCATTGGGCGCCGTTAAGGTCCGACGCCTGGGTCGCAACTGGATGTAGCTCGCCCAGGGCGCGGGCGAAAGCCGCTGCTCCGTACAGGCCGGGCAGCGCATCAACGACTCGACCCTTATTGTCCATCACGTAGTGGATGCTGTTGCCCGTAATGGTGCGCTCAAGCCTACGCCCGTCGCCGTAATCAATGGTGACGCGCGGAACTTTGCGCTCCGACGCCCAGTGCAACACAAACCGTTCGCGCAGTAGCTTGGAGACTTGCGCGTCCGGATACAGCGTCGTGCGGAACAGCCGACTGTTGGCGCAAGAGAGTTCATCGTCCAAACGCCCGAGCAGCCTGAGCGACAGGATCGGCTTGCCTTCAGCCTGCGCCTGAGTGAGCGCGCGTTCGAAGTCCGTATGCCAGTACAGGCCGCTTACGTCGGCGTCGAGTTGCCCCGCCACGACTGCGATCACTTGACGCGCAGCGGAGTCCGGAGCGGGACCGGCTGCGGCAAGTAGTGCTGCAAGGCCGGTCGGACCGCGATCGCGCAAGGCTTGTACGACCTGCGAGCTCCGGGGGGCCGGCTCACGTAGTGCGCGAAGGGCAAGGGACGCCTCATCGGAAGCCGACGTGGCCTGGGTACCGCGACGCTCTTGGCTAGCGGGTCCTGGATTCGCCGAGCCAGAACACGCCACGGCCGCGACCAGCACGGTTGCGAGCGTAGCTGCGTTCTTCAGCGTGGTCCGTCCAGCGACGGCTAGCCCGGGATGTTGTCTTGAAATACCGAATGCCATGCGCACCTCCGAGTGCCCATCGCGCCGGGAGCCGGGAGTGTGACGGTGGACTTGGCGTTTTGTT
>CBDUPW010000521.1:0-3655 GCA_965369205.1 uncultured Polyangiaceae bacterium
CTGGTTCAAATGCTCAGTCGTGCCCATCGAAACGAAGGCGTCTGCCAGATGAAACGCCTTGCTCGTCTGCTGACCAAGCCCGCTTTCCTCGCTCTCGTCGCGATCGAGCAGCTTCCGGGCTGCCTCTTTCGTCAACGACTTGCTTCGCACCAGGGCATTACGTCGAAGCTCTTTCGACGCAGACACGCCAAGCAGAAAGAAGCCCGGGCCGTAAACTTCCCGTAGTGTGCGAACTTCATCTGGGTGTTTCAGCGACCGCAAGAAGTATGCGATCGAGGGGGCGGGCCTATCTTTGTCTACTCCGAGTTCAGCGCGAGTCTGCTGAATTTTTCCGACTGCAGCCAGCGCCAGAAGGTCGCCGCGTCCCGCCTTTGACCGCAACTCGTTCCCAGCATCCATGTAGCTGTTGACGCGCTCGGCATAGGGCTCCTCCACGAGTTGCGTGGTTAGACCGCCAAACTCAGAAATGAGCTCGCTCAACCGCACCGTGCGCATCGCATAGTCGAACTGCCTCAGGCGTTCCGTGAGCGTGAGCTCCACGAAGTCAACGTTCGTTCCTACGGGCGCCACAACTCCGATGATGAGCTCTGCTCGTGGCAGGCTGGAGGAGAGGAAGGTGCTCCGATCAATCTCACTCATGTGCGTGTCCCCGCGCCAACTATGCCCCCGGCCCTTGGCTGGGGCCAAGATATCGGAGATGCCAACAGTGCCGGGCCAGCCGGTGGAGGCGCCACGCGGAGCTTCAATCCGCGATATCGCGGCCGCTGGCGGCGTCACCGTGAAACGAAGTCGATTTCCGTCCGTCTTTCGGCATCGGCGACAGGACAACACACCCGCCCTATCCCAGAACACCTCTCACCCCCCGGTACACCCCGCAAATCACGTCCAAATCCGCCGCAATCTGCGCATCCGACGGCAACTTCGCCGCGCTGTAATACTTGTGCGCCACCGTCGCATGCACATAGCCGCGTGCCACGGCGCCGTCCGAGCGGAAATCGATCTCGTGGTTCAACGCGAACCCCGCTGCACTCAGGTCGCCGCAGCGCTTTCGAAGCTTGGCCGCACGCGCCCGGTATTCGTTTTCTGCGTAGCTGCCGGAGCCGAGCTCGGACGTGCCCTGATTCAGCGTGAGGTACACGCCGTTCATGTCCGCTTGGAACAAGTAGATCACGTACACACCGCGGCTGACGCGGTCCGTAACTTCTGGGTCCAACAACGCGATCCATGGAATCGTGGCCCAGTTGCCTTGTCCCAGGGAGAACTTGACGTTTAGGCCCTTCGTACAGGGCAATGCCTGGATGCGCGTGGCGATCCGCTTGAACGCGCTTCGCAACGGGTGGCCGCCGAGCGCTTCGGCTTTGCGCGCTTGTACGTACCCCGCCAGAATCTCGGCGAAGCCCTCGCGCATGCCGTGTTGATCGCCCATCTTGCCTGGTCGGAACATTGGCCAGTCCCCCTGCGAGATCAAGCGAGCGCGCCAATGCCGCGAAAAACGCGCGTGGCAACCTTTGCCCGCGCGGTCGCTACCGACTGCGTCACGCCGGCCCATCGCCCAGCACCGCCCGCGCCAGATCGCCGCGAGTCCACTGCCGCCACGCGGCCCGGAGCCCGCCGCGCAGCCCAAAACCTCCAATTCCTCCAATTCCTCCCCCCCGCGCGCCGCCAACCCGCACCCCGCCCCCACGCGACAATCCCCGTCGGACCCCGCGCATACGCTGGGTTCCTGATGACCCCGGCTAAGTTGCGCGAAATCTGCTCAACTTGCCGGCGAATTCCTGAACAAAGCCCGTTGAACCCTCGCCTCAGCCCGGCGACACTCGGCGGCCCCATTTCGGTTTGGTTGGCACTCTCGACATGGGGTCCGGGGACGCGCGTTGATGCACACTGAACTCGATCACAGTTCGAAGACCGCCTACTACACCGCCGCACTCCGCGCGCTGCACTTCGTGGAAGCGCGCAAGGCGACGGACCGGCGTTTTGGCTCGGAGGCGGACGCGCGTTGGAGCGCGGTGAAGGGGCACTTGGAGACCATTGACCGGCTCGACGTGCTGATCCGCGATGCGGACGCGGAGTGGCCTGGCGCGTTTGGCGCGCGCACGGTGTTCGGGTTGCGCGCGGTTGCTGAGGACGATGCATTCGGTGCGGACTGGGAGCCACTGCGGGCCAACCACGCCGAGGAGCTTTGGCGCGCGCAGCGGGACGGCGCGCCGCTTGGTTCGCCGCGTGCGCTGCTCGATGCGTGCGCGGAAACTTGGGAGTTCACGCTTTCCACGTTCGACGTCGGCGCCATCAAGCCCGCGGACAAGCTGGTCGTCGTCGGGCCCAGCGCGATTGCCGCCACCATCGTCGCGTTTGCGGACGCGACGGGGCTGGATTGGAACGATCAGGTCAGCTGCGTCGCGGCCCCGCCAGGCCATCGCCAGCTCGCGGCGCTTGCGGGCCCGGTCCTGAACCTGAATCGCGCCACGGAGCTGCTGTCCCCGGAGCTCGACGCCGACGCGCTCGCGGACAAAAAGTACGCCGCGCGGCGCGTCGTGATCTCGGACGATGCCGCACCGGCCGACGCGGCTTGGGTCGCAGCGCTGCAAGCCTGACGATGGCGCTTTCTCAGTCGCGTGTCGTTCTGGTGGGGGAGACCCCGCATCCGCATGAGTCGGAAGCGATCGATTTTGCGCGCTCTGAACTGCCCGATAGCGATCCCTATCAGCTGTGGGCACTACTGGAGTTGCTCGATCCCGCCAGCGGCGCTCTGCACGAGATCGATCTGTTGGTCCTCGGTTACAACGCGCTCTACCTGATTGAAGTCAAGAGCGGCCCGGGGCGCTACGAGGGCGACACCGTCGATTGGTATCGCACGCCGCCCGGCGGGCATGCCCGCTACATGGATCCCCCGTTCCGCCTCGCCAACTACAAGGCCAAGGTGCTCAAGACGCGTTTGCAGCAGCACATGCGCGAGCACAAGGCGCCCTGGATCGAAGCGCTCGTGTTCCTCAGTAACGAAAACACCGAGCTTGCGTTTCGTAACTACGGCGATAGTCACGTCGTCACCCGCGAGACCTTTCGGGATGCCGTGGTGCACCACAAATTCCCTGGGCGCACTAAAGAGGGGCGTGGGGCCCGCATCAGCACGCCTGTCGCACGCGACGTAGCGCAGGCATTGCGTACCATGGGGATCCACCCGCGCGCTGGCAAGAGCCACGCCGGCAGTTTTGAACTCGGGGAGCTTCTGGGTGAGGGGGTTGGTTTTCAGGATCGCTCTGCCCGTCATCGGGAATTGCCCACTGTACGAGCTAGGGCGCGCACGTATCTGGTGCCCCAGCAAACGAGCGTGGAGCGCCGGCAGCGTCTGCACCGCGCCGCGGATCGGGAATTCCAGCTGCTCCACGAACTCAAAGAGCATCCGGGCATTCTGCGCGTTACGGACTACGTCAACGCACCCCTGGGCCCCACCGTGGTCTTCGACGAGTTTCCGGGCGGCGTGCAGTTGGACGCCTTTCTGCGCGCGCATCCGCAGCTGTCTTTCGATGACCGCATCGAGATCATTTCGCAAGTGTGCCGTGCGGTTTCCTTCTGTCACAAGAAGGCCGTCACGCATGGCGCGCTCAGCCCCCATGCGGTGCTGGTGCGGCGCAGTGCCGAAGACAAGATCGAAACG
>CBDUPW010000522.1:0-3633 GCA_965369205.1 uncultured Polyangiaceae bacterium
CACAAAACGCGAGTCCGCGGTAGGCGCCTATCAGCGCGGCGATCAGCACCAGTTCGACGCCCACCCAGATCAGCACCTGGGTGCGATCGGCCGCGGCGCCGCTCGCGACGGCTTGCAGCACGCCGTCCACTACCAGCTTGCCAACATAGGCCACGCCCACTGGCAGCGCCCCCGCGCAGGCGGTGAGCGCAAGCATCCACGTGGCCAGGCGCGGTTCGGTCGACCACACCAGTCGAAAGGCGTGCTGGACGTAGCCCGCCGCCCCAAGCAGCCTTCGCACCGCGCTCGGACGGCGCGCCTGTGTTGGACCAGCGCTCATCGGGTCCGCGCATTGCACACTAGCGGCCGCCACACATCCACACAGACCGCGCTAACCCCGACGATCTGCTCCGCATGCCGCAGCGCGTCATTGCGCACATGCGCGACGTCATGCGGCGCGGGCCTCACCGAGAACTGGCGCGAGTCGATGCTACAATTGGCGCATAATGAACCTTCGCTCCCTGGCGTTTCCCGTCGTCATTCTTGCTTCCCACGCCCTTTTGAGCGCCTGCGGCGATGACGACAGCGGAGGCGGCGGAGGCGGCCCAGGCGGCAGCTGCCCGCTGCCGAACGAAGCCTTCGAGGCCGGCGACGACCTTGGCCACACGGACGTCTTCGGCGCCAAGGCCGCGAGCCAGGCCCGCGCCGGCAAAGTCACCGACGTCGCGCAGATCGCGCAATCCGCTCACGGCCGCCAGCAGATCCGCGTGGGGGACTACGTGCTCGCGAACGACAAGATCGCCGTGTACATCGAAGACAAGGGCATGAGCGACGGCTATGCGCGGGGCGGCGGGGAGATCCTCGCCGTGGACCGCGTCGGCGACGACGGCAAGCCTCTCGGCACTTCGTACTACCTCGAGACGTTGATGGCGCTCAGCATCGAGATGATCAAGGCCGAAAGCGTGAGCGTGATCAACGACGGCTCGGACGGCAACGCAGCGATCGTGCGGGTGGTCGGTCCCCTCGAGCCGATCCCGTTTTTGGACGGCTCCCTGGGCGTGCTGTTTTCGCGTCGCTACGGCGTACAAGCAGCGTACGAATACGTGCTCGAACCCGGCGCCGAAGCGCTGACCGTCCGCGTGGGCCTGAAGAACCCCAGCGAAGATCCGATCCAGATCGCCTTCGACGCGGTGAGCGACGAGATGCACGGCTTCTTCCAGCTCAATGTGAATCAATTCGCGACGGAAGCGGCGGGCTTCGGACCGGCCAAAGGCGCCCTGCCTTGGGCGGGATTCGTGAACGACGGCACCTCCTTCGCCTGGCGCACCGCGGGCAAAGAACCTCTGAATTTCGGCGTGGAAATCAGCGGATTCGTCTACACGCTCGGACCCGGCTTCGTGGTGGACGGCTGCTCCACCTATTGGCGCGACCATGCGCAGGTGATCGCCGCGGGTCCCGAATACGACAGCCTGCGCGAAGCCATCCGACGCGTCGACGGCGAGCCGGCCTGGAAGGCAGTCAGCGGCAGCGTCCTGGACTCCCAGGGCAAAGCCGTCCCGCGCGCGCTGGTGCACTTGCTCGACAGCAGCGGCAAGTACCTCTCGCGCACCCGCGCCGACGAAGCCGGCGCCTACACCATGCACGTACCACCCACGGGCTCCGCAAAGCTCGTGCCCCATGCCAAGGGCTACCCCCTCGGTGACGGCATCGACGTCTCCGCGAGTGACAGCAGCAAGGATCTGACCTTTGCGCCCACCGGCGAGATCAAGGTCACCATCACAGATCTGCAATCGAGCACCAAGCTGCCCGCACGCGTTCAGGTCGTGCCGACGGTGGCCGGCAAGTCCACGCCCGCAGCGTACGGCGTGGAAGACGAACGCAACGGCCGCATCCACCAAGCCTTTGCGATCACCGGCGAAATCACCCTGCCCGCCCCCGTGGGCGAACACACCGTGATCGTCTCGCGCGGCTACGAGTATGAGCTCGTGGAACAAACGGTGACCGTCGCAGCCGGCCAGATCACGGACGTGCCTGTGCAGCTCGAGCGCAGCGTGGATAGCACCGGGACGATGTGCGCGGACTTCCACATCCACTCAAAGTTCTCCGCCGACAGCGACGACCCGGTGGACGCCAAGGTCGCCAGCGCCATCGCAGACGGCCTGGAAATCCCCGTCTCCAGCGAGCACGAGTGGATCATCGATTTCCAGCCCATCGTGGAGAAATTGGGCCTCACGGACTTCGCCTTCGGCATGCCGAGCGAGGAGCTGACGACCTTCAGCTGGGGACACTTCGGGGTCGTGCCGCTGTTCCCGAAGCCCGACGAGGTCAACAATGGCGCCGTGGAGTGGATCGGCCGCCTGCCCCCAGCCATGTTCGACGACGTGCAAGGGCGGCCCGAAGATCCGATCTTGATCGTCAACCACCCCAGCGGCGGCGACTTCTCCGCCTACTTCAGCCAGTCCCTGCTCGACCGCAAGACCGGCGCAGGCAAAGACACTGAAAAGTGGAGCACCAACTTCGACGCCGTCGAAGTCTTCAACGACTCTGATCTCGAAAGTAACCGCAAGGAGAGCTTCGCCGACTGGATGGCGCTGCTCAACACCGGAACGAAAGTGATGGCGGTGGGCTCCTCGGACAGCCACCGCATCCGCTCGTCGCCGGTAGGTTACCCGCGCACCTGCATGAGCTTCGGCCACGACGACCCCAAGAAGCTGAGCGCCAACATCGTGCGCGACGCCCTCGCGACCGGCAACACCATCATCAGTGGCGGGCTGACCATGAAGGTGGTCGGCCCTGCGGGCGAGAAACCCGGCGACACCGTCACGGGCGCGGGCGGTTCGATCCAACTCACCGTCACCGTGCAAGCGCCTTCTTGGGTGGATGCCACGGATCTCGAAGTCATCGTAAACGGCGAGAGCCAGACCACCGAGCCCCTCGCCCCCCTGGGCACCGGCACCGGCAAGATGTTCGTCAATCAGGTCAACGTCACCCTCGACACCAGCCGCGAAAGCTTCGTCATTGTGCACGCCAAAGGCGTCAAGGACCTCGCGCCCCTCCACCCGGGCCGCAAACCCTTCGCCGTCAGCAATCCGATCTTTTTCAAGCCGTGAGCCGCCCCCGGGGGGCGACCCCGACACCTCGACGCTTGGGCAAGCGTCGCCTAAGCTTGCAAACATGGCAGGGACGACGCGCTGGTTCGCAGTAGTGGCTGTACTGCCATTGCTTTGGGGCTGCAGCACCGAGCAGAGCGTGGACGACACGCCCACCCCGGACCCGCGTCGGGGTTTGGAAAACACGCTGCTCTTCCGCGCCGATCATTGCTTTCTGCCACGCTGCCAGCTCGGTCCGCTGATGGTGGGCATGACGTCGCGGGTCGGCCTGAGCCGCGTGGACAAGAAGGGGCTGGCCGCCGACCTGCAAGCCAGCTCCGAGGACGAGAGCGTGGCCACCGTGGCGCTGCAGGGCGACGACCTCGAGATCATGGCCCTCGCTGCGGGCACGACAGAGCTACGTGTGCAAACCGGCGCAGGAGCGCTGGTGGATCGCATCGTGATCGAAACCAGAGAAGCGGCGTCGCTCCGGTTCTATCAGCTCGTCACCGTCGACCGCCCGAAGACCGAAACGCAACCTGGGTGTAGCGGCTGCGTGGAGGAG
>CBDUPW010000523.1:0-3472 GCA_965369205.1 uncultured Polyangiaceae bacterium
CCCCCACCCAACGCTCTGGATCGCGTATCAGCCCATCGTCTGCGCAGGTGCGCAGACCGTGTTTGGTCATGAAGCGCTGCTGCGCAGCACCGAGCCCAGCTTGCCTCATCCCGGGGCGGTGATCGACGCCGCAGAGCGCCTTGGGGAGCTGGAAAAGCTTGGGCGCGCCATCCGCCACCGCGCCGCATTGCCAGCAAAGGACCACCCCGAAAGCGCGGGCGTTCTGTTCGTCAACCTACACGTGCACGACTTGCTCGACCCCACTCTGGTCGATCCGAACGCCGAGTTATCCAAGATCGCTGACCGGGTCGTGCTCGAAATCACAGAGCGCTCGAGCCTCGACGAAGTCAAAGACGTGCGCAATCGCGTGCTCGCATTGCGCGAGATGGGCTTTCGCATTGCAGTGGATGACCTCGGTGCCGGCTACGCAGGCTTGACCAGCTTTGCCCAACTCGAGCCTGAGGTGGTCAAGCTGGACATGAGCTTGGTGCGCGACGTGCACCTGTCGTCGACGAAGCAGAAGGTCATCCGCTCCATGGCGGGGCTCTGCAAGGACATGGGCATGCTCGTGGTTGGTGAAGGCGTCGAGAATGCCGAAGAGCGGGACGCGCTGATTGAGCTGGGCTGCGACCTGCTTCAGGGCTACTACTTCGCCAAACCTGCCCCTCCCTTTCCGAGCGTGAGGTACTGAGATGAGCCTGGGGTCCTACGCGCCGCCGTCCTTCGGGCCGGAGTCCGGCGCACGAGCGCCAATGCTGCCGGTTGCGCCCCTTTCGGTTCCGCGACCCATATCGAATAGCGGCACCACCGCGCCCGAGATGCCCGCGGTGCGCGGGCCGATTTCCGAGCTGCCCGGGGACGGCTACGACGCTTGGGACGAAACCACGGACATCGTGCGTCTGACGGAGGTGGGAGAGCCTCCAGACGTTGTGGACGGACGTGATCGCGCGGTGCTCTTGCGCGCCGATGGCGTTACTGCGGGGCAAGTTTGCTCCGTCGCCCCGGCGGGCGCCATCATCGGCCGCGCGCCGGACGCCGGAGTGTCCGTTGACGATCCCGGGGTGAGTCGCGCGCACGCGCGCCTGACGCCCACGCCGTCCGGGCGACACCTGCTCGAAGACCTGGGCTCTCGCAATGGCACCTTCGTACGCGGCAGGCGTGTGCAGCGCGCGCTGTTGGAAGACGGCGACATGGTGCAACTTGGCCCGCGCGTCAGCTATCGTTATGTGGTGGTGGATCGCTCCGGCGAAGCGCTGTTTCGCCAGCTGTATCAATCCAGTGTGCGCGACGCGCTGACAGGAGCCTACAACCGGCGGCACTTCGATGAGCGCTTCGCCGCGGAATTGGCGTTCGCCGAACGCCACAAAAGCGATCTCTCGCTGCTGATCTTCGACGTGGACCATTTCAAGAAAGTCAACGACGTCTACGGCCACCCCGCTGGCGACGCCGTGCTGTCTCATGTCGTGCGGCTAGCTCAGCGGCAGTTGCGTGCTGAAGATGTCTTCGCTCGCTACGGTGGCGAAGAGTTTGCCGTGCTGTTGCGTGGCATCGGTCCTTCCGGTGCCGTCCGTGCGGCGGAACGCATTCGCACGACCATCGAGGTGATCCCTGGTGCCCACGAGGGGCGCGTCATCCCCGTGACCATCAGCGGCGGCATCGCGTCCGTCAGTGAACCCGCGGAGCGCTCCCCCGAGGCCCTGGTGAGCCGGGCGGACGCGCGGCTGTACCGTGCCAAACACGAAGGCCGCAATCGCATGCTGTGGCGTGACTGAGGCGCCGCGCGGTTTTCGTCCCTGATCGCGGCCCTGTGGCCAAATCCAGGCGAGAAGCCCGCTGCTTGAAACTTCGGTATGGTCTTTTCGGACGGATCTGAGTACACGCGTTGACCTGGAAGGAAGCGACCCGTGGCCCTCGACATTGCAGCCCTGAAGTCCGAGCGTGATCAGCTGAAAGCGCAGTTGCGTGAGCTCGAAGCCGAGCAGCGCAAAATCGAGGCCGACGTCAAGGCTCTGCGACAGCGTGAGATTCAGGCCAAACGCGAGATCGAAGCGCTCAACACGCTGATCGATCTGCGCGACGACGAAAAGCCCGAGGCCTAGCGCTTACGCGGTCTTCTTCAGCTTGGTCTTGCCCAAGGCGAGAATACGCTGGAAGTGCGCCGGGGACAGCGGCACGACACTCAGACGTGACTGCTTGATCAGCGCCATATCCGCCAGGCGGGTGTCCGCCTTGATCTGTGCCAGCGTCACAGGCTGCTCGAAGGCTTGCACGGGGGCCACGTCCACCACGGACCAATCGCCTTCTTTGGCCGTCGGATCCGCGTAAGCGGTCTTCACTACCTTCGCCACGCCCACTACGGATTTGCCTTCCCCAGAGTGATAGAAGAGCAGCAGATCGCCGCGCTTCATGGCGCGCAGGTTGTTGCGCGCGCCGTAGTTGCGCACGCCCTCCCACATGGTCTTCTTGTCCCGACAGAGATCGTCCCAGCTGTAGGTATGCGGCTCGCTCTTCACGAGGAAATGCGGCATCAGTCGCTCCCGGAGTCCGCTGGCGCTCCGCCGCTGCCGGTTCCTCCTGTGCCGCCGCTGCCGCCGGATGCGCCGCCGCTGCCGCCGGATGCGCCGCTGCCGCCGGATGCGCCGCCCGTGCCGCCCGTGCCGCCAGAGGCGCCGCCCGTGCCGCCAGAGGCGCCGCCCTGCCCGCCGGCGCCTCCACTGGAGGGGCAACCCGGCAGTGGGGCGGCTGCGACCTTGGTCTTCGCCACCTTCGCCTCGCGGGCGTTGAAGCCGATGCCCACGCTCACCGCGTCGCAGGTGGCGTCCGGGCTCACCGCACCCGTGGCCAGTGAGTCTGCGCCACCGTTCACGAAAAACGTGATTGAGCTGTATAGCGGGTGCCCGGCGCACACGCCAAGCTGTTCGAAGCCGTCGATCATATCGGTGACTTTCGCGAACCCGGCGATCGTGCCGTCTTCGATCACCCACTTTCCATCTTTCTGGAGAATGTGTCCTGCGAATACCCCCCGCTGCAGAGTGAGGGGATACGCGCGCGCGGCCGATTCCCCTGGAAACCAAAACGCGGTGTCCGCGGGCAATTGCCCCACAACGTAGCCGTCACGTACGTAGGCGCTGGGATCACTCAGCCTGGCCTTGCCAGTGATGGGGTCGTCGCCAATGACGCCCACGTCCTGGGCCAACCACTCGTCCGTGGCTTTCCAACACGGATTCTTCTTCCAGGCGCCTTCCGGCGCATTCAAGTCGCAGGACCAGCTTGGCTTGGTCGTAATGCCCGGAGACGGGAACAACTCCACGCGTACGTTCGAATCATTGTCTGTGCCGTTCCACTCGGAGATCTTGATGACGAAGTTGTAGTCGCCGCGGCACAGCGCGCAGTTGAAGCCGTCGTTGTTCAAGCCAAACTCTTTGCCGATGCCCTGCAACTGCACCGCTTCGGACTCGAGCTTGCCAAAGCT
>CBDUPW010000524.1:0-3466 GCA_965369205.1 uncultured Polyangiaceae bacterium
CACGCTCCGTTCCTACGTGAAAGACCCTCGGGACGCCGTACCCAATCCGCGCATTCTCTCGGTGCTCTCGCGCCTTGCGGAGGTGGCGACCCTATATGTGATCAGCGGCAGGAGCCGAGACACGCTGGAGAGTTGGCTGGGCCACTTGCCGATTGGCCTGGTTTGCGAGCACGGCCTGGCGATGCGACCCCGGGGTGGGACGTGGGAGCGCCGGATCCGCGTCAGCGGCACGCCCCTGAAGCGCCTGGTCCAACCCCTATTTGAGTCGTTCGTCAAGCGCACGCCGGGCAGCCGGATGGAGATCAAAGACGCGGCGGTGGCTTGGCACTACCGCGCCGTGGATCCGGAGTTTGCGGCTTTTCAAGTCTCGGCGTTGTTGTCGCTGCTCGAGGATTTGTTGAAGCGCCGACCGTATTCTGTGTTGCACGGCAATCGCGTCATCGAGGTGCGGCACCGGCGTGTGACGAAGGGCCAAGCGCTGCTGTCCATCGTGAAGCGCCACTCGGGAGCCGACGCGCTGGTCGTCGCAGGAGACGACCGCACCGACGAAGAGATGATGGGCGCGATCCCCGCGCGCCTGCGCAGCAAGACGCTCAGCATTTGGGTGGGAAGCCGGAGCCCCCACACACGCACGTGGGTTGAGAGCAACATCGAGTTGCTCGACGCTCTGGACGAGCTTGCGGATCGCTGGCACCGCAAACCCAGTCGCGGTAGGCGCTGAGTTCCGGGTTTCGCGGGGCCGCGCGCGGTCGTGATAGGTTCGAGTTCGCTCTGGGAGCCGGGGCGACGTACACTTCAGCCAAGCCGTATGCTGCGATTTTCTTTTCTGGGATTTCCCGTCGGGATCCAACACGGGTTCTGGATCCTGGCGCTATTTATCGCCATATCGCCGGAGAGTTCGATCCAGGACAGCTTGGCCTGGATCGGCATCATCTTCGTCTCCGTGATGGTGCACGAATTGGGTCACGCCTTTGCCGCCCGCGCCTACGGTCAGGAGCCGGTCATCACGCTGCACATGATGGGCGGACTGACCTCTTGGATGCCGAGTCACGAGCTCGGTCGAAAGAGCCGCATCCTGATCACGCTGGCGGGTCCCATGGCCGGATTTGCCCTGGCCGCCCTCAGTTTTGGCTTGCTGGCGTCCGTCTCGGATCAGAGCATTGCCGACAGCGCGCAAGAGAAGTCCGCCGTCGCGGACCTGTTTTGGAAGGTGTTCCGCGTCAATATGTTCTGGAGTGTGATCAACCTGATGCCAGTGCTGCCCTTCGACGGCGGGCAAATCATGTCTGCGGCGCTCGGTCCACAGCGCAAGAAGATCACCGCGACGGTTTCTCTGATTTTCGGACTGGTCACCGCGTTTGTATTCTTCCGTTTGGGCTCCTTATTTGGTGCCGCAATATTTGGCATCGGCGGCGTGAGTAGCTTCATGGCCGCAATGCGCAGCGAAACACCGGAACTCCCTGACGAGACCCGGCACGAGCTCGCCGTGCGCGCCAAAGAGCGTTTAGACGCCCAAGACTTTCCCCAGGCGGCAGCACTGGCCCGCGTCCTGATGCAGGCAGCGCGTCGGCCGGAGGAACGCTTGGCTGCGTTGGAGATCACGGCCTGGGCAGCCCTGGGGGAGGGGAACCAGTCCGCTGCGGTCGCTGCCGTGCGGGAGTTGATCTCGCTTTCGGCCTGTGATCCGTATCTGCAGGGAGCCGTGGCGCTTGCGGACGGCGACCAGAAGACCGCGCGCAGCGTGCTGGAGCGGGCCCGGGAAAGCGGCGATCGCAGACCCGAGTTGGTCTCGCTTTCGGTGCGGGTGGAGCTTGAGACGCAGCATTTCGAGCGTGCCACGGAGCTGGCGGGGGATCTGATTGGGCTCGTCGATCCATCGGAGTTGCGCCAGGTGGCTGCGGCCGCCGCCGAACACGACGCCCACGGGGCTGCTGCGCGACTGCTGGAAGCCGTATTCGAGGCGGAAGGGGACGCGGAAGATGCATTCGCGGCGGCCCAAGGCTTTGCGCGTGCGGACCAGGTGGACGATGCCCTGCGCACCCTGTCGAAGGCGGTCAAAGCCGGACACCCCGATGCCGCACGAGCGGGCTCCGACGCAGACTTCAGACGCCTGGCAGACGATCCGCGTTTTGCGCGGGCGCTCGCCGGCGAAGAGCTGCCGGCGGTGTGACGGCCGTGGTTGCTGGGCCACGCCGCAGCACGAGTCGGGGCCGAGGCTGCGCGCTGCTGTGTGCCGCCCTGACGATGACGGCCTGTCCGAAGAGCGAAGAGCCAACGATGAATGCACCCCGCCGCGCCCCAGTTGGCTCTGCCGTGGCGGCTGACTCCGCGAAGGGGCCGACTTCGCCGACCGATGCTGCGCTGCCTGGGGACCGCCCAGAGTTTACGGCTCGGGCGGCCGAACGCCGGGAGATGGTGAAGAACACGATCGCTGCCCGCGGGGTGTTGGACCCGCGAGTCCTTTCCGCGATGCGTCGGGTTCCGCGCCATCTATTCGTGCCCGAGGCGCTGCAAGGCTCTGCCTACGCGGACCGCCCGCTGCCCATTGGCGATGGCCAAACCATCAGCCAGCCCTTCATCGTTGCGTTCATGAGCGATGCCGCGCGGATCCGGCCCACGGACAACTGCCTCGAAATCGGAACTGGCAGCGGGTACCAGGCGGCTGTGTTGGCCGAGCTGTGCAAGCGGACCGCCAGCATCGAGTACCTGCCGTCGGTTGCGCGCCGCGGCGCGGAAAACCTCCGTCGGGCGGGCTACCTCGGGCGAGTCCAGCTGCGCACAGGCGACGGCTACGTCGGCTGGCCAGAGGAGGCGCCTTTTGACGTCATCTTGGTGACGGCGGCCCCCGAGACGACACCCGCGCCATTGCTGGAGCAACTCGCGGTGGGGGGGCGCTTGGTGATCCCCCTCGGCCGACGCGACGGCGCCCAAGAGCTGCGCCGCATCACTCGCAGCGCCAAAGGCCAAGGGGGGCTTCGCTCGGAGAAGCTACTCAGCGTGCGCTTCGTTCCCTTCCTGGGTGACGGCGGCACCGCCCGCTGAGTCCGAGGGCAGGGGATCCGCGCGTCTTTGTGACCGGCACGCCGCGTGCAGTGTCGATAGAGTATGAGTGAGGGGTCGCAGACAAGTTGTACCGAGAACGCCGGACGCGGGACGATCCCGTCGTGGAGGCTGGGTAAAACATCGATGCGCACGTTAGCGGTGCTTGGGCTGTTTCTTGCGGCTTTTTCTGTGGGTGGCGCGGAGCACCCGGCGGCGGCGGCCCCGGTTCGGGAGCCCATGCTGGCCAAACTCGGTCAGCTTGGCAGCGCCGTCACAGCAGCCACTGTGACGCGTCACAGTGCAACCGCTCCCAAAGCGTTGCAGACTCGCGACACGCCTGTCGTGGAGTCTGCGGGTAGTTGCGCCGCCGGCATGGTGTTGGTCGAGGGCGACTACTGCACAGAGGTTCGCCACGAGTGCGAAA
>CBDUPW010000525.1:0-3443 GCA_965369205.1 uncultured Polyangiaceae bacterium
CCGCCCGAAGTCGGATGCTGAAACTCGCCCCGATGAAAACCGATCACAGGTGGGAGCGCCCTTGGGTGGCTTGATCCCGCCTTTGAACAGGCGCATTGTCGCGACAAGAATTCCAGCGTGCGTTCGTCGCCGGGAATGACGAATTCGGCTCGACGTCACATCTGGCCGGAGCGACCTTCGACAACGAAGCGCAGCATGACCCCCGAACGATCCGTACTCGACTCCCTTGCAGAGCTGTCGGGAGATCTGAGCGCCAGGCACACCATGGCCAGCGTGCTAGCCGCGACCGAGCGTTGGAGCGGAGCGGAACTCGCGCGTCATCAGCAATTGCGCTTGGACAAGTTGCTCTCGCATGCGCGCGCCAGTGTGCCCTACTACGCGGACTTGCCTGAACTGAACGGGCCGCTGTGGAGCCCGGAGCAGTTCCGTCAGCTCCCCATCTTGACCCGTGAGACCCTGCGCGATCGTTCCGAAGAACTGCTCAGCCGCAACATCCCTGCCGGGCACCGCGTTGTTCGTGAAGCCAACAGCTCAGGTTCCACGGGCAAGCACGTCACCGTGAAGGTCGACGCCGTGTGCGCGGCGATGGGAGACGCTCTCGCCCTGCGAGACCATCGCTGGCACGGCCGTGACTTGAGCCTCAAGGCCGCAGGCATCCGCGCTATCCAACCCGGTGCGCCCAAGCGCGAATTCCGGTGGGCAAGCGATGCAAGCAGCGGACCGCTCGTGTTGTTGGACGTGCATACCCCCGTACGCGAGCAACTCGATTGGCTGCGGCGTGAGGCGCCAGCCTACGTGGCCACTTACGCCAGCAACGCCAGCGCACTGTTGACGGAGGTCGAGCGAGCGGTTGTTCCACTTCCGGGCTTGCGCGAAATTGGAACCTTTGGGGAAATGCTGCCCGACGACTTGCGGGAGCGCAGCCGGCGCTTGCTCGGGGTACCCGTGGTCGACGCCTACTCCAGCGCTGAGCTTGGCCCGATTGCGCTGCAATGTCCGAGCAGCGAGCATTATCACGTACAGTCGGAACACCTCTTGGTCGAGATCTTGCGGGACGACGGCCTGCCGTGTGAGCCCGGAGAATCAGGACGGGTAGTCGTCACCACGCTGCACGCTTTTGCCATGCCGCTGATCCGCTACGACGTGGGCGACTACGCCAGCGTTGGCCAGCCGTGCGCCTGCGGACGCGGGTTGCCAGTGATTGAGCGCATCCTCGGTCGTAAGCGCAACATGCTGCGCTTGCCCAACGGCGACGTGCTCTGGCCCCGTTATGGAACCATCCTATTGGGCAAGTTGTTTCCGCTGCGCCAGTTTCGCCTGGTGCAAACGAGCCTGACCCAAGTCGTGCTGGAGGTCGTCGTGACGCGGCCACTGCAGACCGATGAAGAGCAACGACTGCGCGCGCTAGTGCTCGACACCTTGGGCTACGCCTTCGAACTTGACATCCTGCACGTGGAAACCATCGAGCGTTCGCCGAGCGGGAAGTTCGAGGACTTCGTGTGCCGCATCGGCGAGGCACGGTAACTGACGCTGACCTACGCTTCGCAGTAGATGTTCAAGGTGCCGGCATCGACGTTGGACTGCTTGAAGCTGTTTTCGCTGGTGACGGTGCCGCAAGCGTCCGTAAGGTCGACGCTCATCGAATACAGGGAGAAGACGCCGTCCGGCACTTTACCCTTTAGGTCAAAGCTAAGCGTGTTCTTGTCGACAGTGAGTGGCGCGTTCGTCACGCTGCCGTTGACAAGGCCACCGTCGGAGGCAAGCGCGTCCCAATCGAAAGACACGGTTCCAGAAACGACCTCCGCGACGCCCGGCGCCACAGTCAGCGTCAGCAACTTCGTCACCGGGTCAAACGTAGAGCTGATGCCGGTGAGCTGTGCGCAGAGGACCGGGCTGGTGGGACACTGCTTGCAGGCGTTCGCCGCCCAGTCGCGCCACTGAGTGATGCTTGTGTCCGAACCGGCTTCGCCGGGGATCGGGTCACACACCAGCCCTGCGTCCGCGCCACCGCTGCCACCCGAGCCGCTAGCACCGCCCGAACCGCTGGTACCGCCCGAGCCACTGGTACCACCCGAACCACTGGTGCCACCCGAGCCACTGCTGCCTCCGACGCCGCTATCCGCCGTGCCGCCCGCTCCGGCGTCATCCTTGACGGCCTTGTCTTCATCCGAGCACGCCTGGATAGAAGCGAGCCCCACCACTGCCGCCATTGACCCCACCAAGAACCGCATGCCGCAAAGTAACCGGGCCTTTGAGCAAAAACAAGCCGCCAAGTTCGCTCAGGTATCCAGCAGCGGGCAGCGCTCCACCAGTTTATGACCAAGGGCCACTCCCCAGAACATTGGGTTGCCCCTCCTCGGGTTGGTCGTCTTGCGCGCGGGGATCGGACCGGTCGATTCTGCCGGCCCCAGCGGCGGCACCGATTGACCGGGTGAACTGACCCGCGGGCGGCGCCCGATGCTAGGCCTCTCCGTGGCCCCCACGTTCAACCGACTAGAAGTGGAGATCGGGCCCGTTCCGCTGCTGCGAAGGTCGTGGTCGGCCCTGGCACACGATGCGCGCGTCGCCGCCACCACCGTCGATCTCGTACAGGAACCGGCCGTACCGCCCGGCGTTGTGGTAGACGAGCGCGCGATCGTGTCGCGCCCGGCGTGCCCCACCGAGTAGGTTCAGCTTGCCGCCAACGGATTGCGGTAGATCGCGTCTACCTCCAAGGTGCAGCCGAGCTCCGGCAAGGTGGCTTCCTCCCCAGCCCGAAACGCGGAAGTCGTCCAGCCCTGCTCGCCTCGCGTCCAGACGTCGATCCTGTGCTCGTCGTGGGCGAGGTGGATCACGTAGCGGAGAGATCCAACGCTCTGGTAGTCCGTCAACTTCTCGGTGCGGTCATATTCGGCAGTGCTGGGGCTGAGCACTTCAATCAGAGCGGTCGGATTGACCATCGACAGCCCGTCTTCCGGGTCGGTCTCCGCGCTTCCGCACACGATACTGACGTCAGGGTAATACGCGTTCCCAGACGCCCGGACTCGGACCCGCGCGTTGGAATCGAACACGGCGCAGCGCTTGCCCTGGAGCTGGGAAGAGAGTGCCGCAATGATCGCGGCGGTCAGCCGTGCGTGTTCGAGGGTTCCGCCAGCCATCGCGAGGATGAGCCCGCCGACGAACTCGTGACGCTCGCGCGCGTCACGCTCAAACTGGACGTAATCCCGATAGGAGTAGCAGAGCGTCAGAGCGGGAGATGTCACCGCTGCGAAGTCTAGCACGGAGCCCTTCGCCGGCCGGGCTGCGGGGGGACTCTCGGATGTGCAGCCGCGCGAAATCTGAGGGGCTTTTCGGAGTGTGCGCCGACCCTGTCGAGACAATGAAGTTTTTCGGGTGTGATTCGTCTAACGTGACTCCCGGTGTTGCGCGCGGGGGGCTCCGTGCGCAGACGGCGGGCAGGGCAC
>CBDUPW010000526.1:0-3439 GCA_965369205.1 uncultured Polyangiaceae bacterium
TGCGTCGATCACGCGTGACCCGCGCCGACGCAAAGACTCCTGGCCCAACGTCGACCCGCGTGACCGCGCAAGAATAATCCCACGTGCCCCCGCGCCGTCACGACGCGTCAGCCCTTTAGCAGCCACCCAAGCAAGCAGCGCGACGGGGCCGGGCCCCCGGAGCGAGGGGGGGAAGCTTCCCCCGCTTCCGCGCCAAACAAATCCGCGATCAGGCGCGATGCGTCGATCACGCGTGACCCGCGCCGACGCAAAGACTCTTGGCCCCATGCCGACCCCCGTGACCGCGCAAGAATAATCCCACGTGCCCCAGTCCCCACAAAAAGCGAACCGCCCGCGCGATCCAGTCGCGCAGGCGGTAAGCCGACTCAATGGTGTGCGTCCGTTACGGGATGCACTCGGTGAGGCAGTTTGTGTCCAAACAGCTGTAGATGTCGTTCGTCTTGGTCGAGATGGTGCCGGCACCGGGGGTGGTGCACGCCGCTGCGGCGCCCGACACGTCGCCGGGTTTGGTGTTGAGGTATTCGAACATGCAGTTGATCTCGCCCTCGCCCTTGGGGCCGCCGGAGCCGCAGGCGTCGCCGCCGGCGTAGCAAGCCTCAAATTCCACGCAGCACTTCTGCTCCGTGCAGGTCTGGCAGGTGTTCGTGGGGTCGTCGGCCTTGCAGCTCACGGTGCCAGCGTCGGCACCTGCCGAGCCTCCGGCGCCTCCCGTTGCGCCGCCCGTGCCAGCGTCGGTGCCGCCGGTAGCGCCACCTGCGCCGCCAGTGGAGCCGCCGCTACCGCCCGAGCCGCCGCTCGCGCCCGCGGAGCCGCCCGTTGCGGGATCGTCGTCGCTCGTGACCACGCAGCCGCCCATAAACGCTAGGCCTGCCACAGAAGTTCCAACCGCTAGCCAAGTCCACAAAGCCTTTTTCATTTTCAGCCTCTCCGTATGTTGCTGTAATCAAGCCGCGAGCAAGCCCGCTTCAATAAGATTCTGGACGCGAGCCCGAGCTGGGCGCAAGGCCCATCCGATACCAAAGCATACGCTGCTTGGTCGTCCAAATTCCTGCTTGCGGTAGAAATGCATCGCCCGAAGCGGTTTGACGGAGGCGAGCTGCGCTCTATTCGTCCTCGGGAGACTTTGTTTCTTCAGGCGCAGCATCCGAAGATTTGGCAGGCTTTTTGGTCTTCTTTTCGACTTCTGGAGCGGTTCGGCCTCCCGGCCGGCGTCGAAACGCCACGGCCGCGCTGAGCAACGCAAGTAGCCACCACGGAGCGTTGCCCACAATGCCGTACACCGTGCTACCGCGGAGCCACGCTACGGTCTCGCGGGCGGCTTCTTCGCGAAAGGTCCCGGTGTGTTTCAGCACGCGACCCACGGGATCGATGAAGGCGCTGACGCCGCTGTTGGTCGACCGCACGAAGAAGCGCCGATGCTCGATGGCGCGCAACTTGGATAGCGCCAGGTGGATCCAGGGTTCGGTCGTGTCTCCGAACCAGGCGTCGTTGGTGATGTTGACGAGGAGATCGGTCTCTCCGCTATTGACGATCGACCGAACGAAGCCTGCGTCGATGTCCTCGTAGCAAATGAACGTCGCCAGCCCGCGGTCTCCGAGGCGCAAGGGCTCTAGAGTCGTGCCTTTTGAGAAACGCCCTGAGTTCCTGCTGATTTCGTACAGTTTCGGGAACGTGTCGCCGAAGGGCAGGTACTCGCCGAAGGCCAGCAGATACTGTTTGTCGTAGCGGCCGACGACTTCCCCGCGCTGGTCACTCAGCAGCGCCGAATTGAACAGCACATAGCCGCGACCGTCCTGGACGTTGCGCACCAGCACCGCGCCGAAGATCGCGGGGACGCCCAGGCTTCCGGCAAACTGCAGCCGATAGGTGAGGGGAGCGTACTCCTCCTGTTGCGGCGCCATGACGCTGGTTTCGCTCCAGACCACTAGGTCTAAGGGACCCTGGCTGAGCAGCTCGCGCGTCTTGCCGACATGGCGGCGCAGGCCTTCGTCCTTGTTCCGGCGTTTGCCCATCAAGCTCATATTGGCTTGGACCAAACCGACTTCGGCCTTCTCCGCTGCGGCTACCCGCGCGTCGACCATGGAGATCCGGATCCCGCCGTATGCGGCCGCGACCAGCAGCGTCGAGACGAGCCCCAGCACCAGGCGGATCCGGGCCGGCCGCTGCTGCATGCGCGCGAAGACGAACTCGGCTGCGGCGAGATTGACCGCGACGAGCACCAGCGTCGGCAAGAAGGGCCCACCGATCTCCGCGAGCTGCAGCAGGATGGGGAGCTGGTGCACCGTCGCTGCGTACGTCCACGGAAAGAGCAAGGGGAACACCAGCTCGCTCGTCACCATGGCCGCCGCGAATACAGGAAAAAAAGGATAGCCCCGGGCCTCCGCGCGGGCGGTGAGCCAGCCGCACAGGGCAATGCGCCCGGCCTGATAGCCACACAGAATGCTCATGAACAAAAGACACAGGGGCGTGGAAAACCCACTGAAGGTCTTGAGCATGTTGAGCAGCCAATAGAAGCCGCACATGGTCATCACGAAGCCCGCGACCCAGCCCAGCCATGTGGCTCGGCGCGCGGTCTGTCCTCGCAACGCCACGATCAACGGCACCAGCGCAACAAACGCCAAAGGCCAAATATCGATGCCGGGGAAGGCGAGGAAATACAAAAAACCAGATAGCGCTGCGAGGGCGGTCGCGGGCCGTTTGGCGATGGGGGTGAACGCCGCTGCCGATTCGGACTTCTTGGCGGACTCCTTCATGACTCAGCCAAGTATTTTGGCAATCTTGGCCATCAGATCCTTGAGCACGAAGGGTTTCGTCACGTAGTGACGTGCGCCCGCTTGGATGCCGTGGATGTGATCCATCGCCGTATCCCGTGCCGTCAAGAAGATGATGGGGATGCGCTTCGCGTTCGGCAGCAGCTTGAGGCGCTCCGCGACTTTGAAACCGTCCAAGCCTGGCATCATTACATCCAAAATCGCCAAATCCGGCGGGGGATCTTTGCTCAGCTCCGCCAGCGCAGCGCCACCGTCTTCGGCCAGAATGACTTGGTATTGGGCATGGAGTGCCCGGGCCACCATGGTGCGAATGCTCTGGTCATCGTCGGCGACCAGCACCCGTTTGCGCGCTGCGCTCATTCGCTCCGCCGGATGACGTGGTAGCCGAACTCGGTTTCGATCACGTCGCTGACTTCTCCCGGCTTGAGGGAAAACGCGGCATCCGAAAACGGCTTGACCATCATGTCGCGGCTGAAGGCGCCCAAATCGCCTCCACGCGTCTTGGCGCTGGGGTCGTCGGAGTGTTTGCGCGCGAGGTCGGCGAAGTCCTCGCCGGCCTTTGCGCGGGCAAGCACGGCTGCCGCGAGCGTCTTGGCTTCGTCCTTGCTGCGCGTCGCACTCGAGCGTGTGGAGCCCTGGTAGGCGATCAAGACGTGCGCGGCAGTGAT
>CBDUPW010000527.1:0-3378 GCA_965369205.1 uncultured Polyangiaceae bacterium
TTACGAGTTGCTCGCGGACCTGGTGCTGGAACTCGATGGTCTCAATCCGCAGATCGCCGCGCGGCTGTTGCGTCACATGAGTCGCTGGAGGCGCTACGATGAGACGCGCCGGTCCCTGATGAAGGCCCAGTTCGAGCGGGTCCTGGCCGACGAGCGCGCCGGTCTCAACCCTCTGCTCGTGTTGGCAGCCCTAGGCTGCGGGCTCGTCTGGAGCTTCATGGCGATGTTCCAGCGGCGCCTGCCCCCGGTGATCATCGCGCACGTTGCCTTTACGTACTTCTCCGCAGTGCAGTTCCGTTTTCCAGGCGCGTGAACGCAGCGCGCGCTCGACGCACTCGGAGCCAACGCGAAGCCAACGCCAAGCCAACGCGAAGCCAACGCGAAGCCAACGCGGAGCGTTCCACTGTCGGGCGGGAGCATGCTAGAGGCGACGCCATGCACAAGACGCTGAATGGCATGCTCAACGTTTTGGTCGCGGCAAGCGTGGTGCTGGGATGCCGCCAGACTTCTCCCACGGCCGCAGATACGACCGACGCGATCGCGACAGCCCCCGCAGCGGGCAGCACATCGCCAGTGCCGTCCGGGGCGGCAACCCCGCTCCCGCCGCCGGCGCCGCTGCCGCCCCTGCCTCCGGACGCGCGAACCCAGGACGAGGCAAACACCATCGAGGTGTTCCGCCGCGTGGCGCCGTCCGTGGTGTTCGTCACCCAGAAGCGCTTGGTCGTCGATTGGATGGCGGGCCGGGCAGCCGAAGTACCGACGGGGACTGGCTCTGGATTCATCTGGGACCAGCGCGGGCACGTGGTCACCAACTTCCACGTCATCCAGGGAGCGCGTGCGCTTGCGGTCACGCTCTTTGACCAAAAAACGTATCCGGCCCAAGTCGTCGGCGTCGAAGCAAAGAAGGACATCGCCGTCCTAAAGCTCGCCGCGCCGAGCGGGCAGCTGACGGCGGTCCAGCTGGCGCCTGCTGGCGAGCACCTCGCGGTGGGCCAGAAAGCCATTGCGATTGGCAACCCGTTTGGACTCGACCACACACTGACCACTCCCGTTGTCAGTGCCGTTGGGCGCGAAGTTCAGGGCATTGGCGGAGTGAGCATTCGGGACATGGTCCAGACGGACGCCGCTATCAACCCCGGGAACTCCGGCGGGCCGTTGCTGGACTCGCGCGGGCGGTTGATCGGCATGAACACCATGATCTTCAGCAAGAGCGGCGCCTACGCGGGGATCGGATTCGCGGTGCCAGCCAGCACCGTCGCGCGCGTGGTGCCACAGCTGATCCAGCACGGCAGGGTGCGGCAGGTGGGAATGGGAGTGCAGATCGACCCCTCGGGTCGACTGGAACACCGACTCGGACTGCAAGGCGTCGTGATTCTAGCAACCGAAGCTAACGGTCCAGCGGCCCGCGCGGGCCTGCTCGGACTGCAGACGCACGCCGGCGGCGTGGCGCTTGGCGACGTGATCGTCGGCATCGCCGATCAAGCGATCAAAAACTACGATGACCTCTACAATGCCCTCGATGGGCGCAATCCAGGGGATAGCGTCAGCGTGCGCGTGCTGCGCAACGGCAAGGAAATGCGCTTCGAGCTTGCCCTGATCGCAGTGCAGTGACTCGGGCGAAACCGGCGTGTTTCAGCTGAGCGCGACCCAGCGCCTACAGGCCGTCGGCGACTGGCGGCGGCGCCGCCATGTGCGTGTGACCGTCGAAGCCCGCACGAAGCCACAGCGCGCGCATCGATTCGAGCTCCACGGGGACAGGGTCCGCCGGCACCAAGGGCGTGACCGCAAGCCCGCACTCCGGGCAGACCGTACAGGGGCGCTCCACGACGCCGCCACATTCTCCGCACTCCCAATACATCTTGCTCTCCTTTCTCCGAACGACGCCCCGAGGGCGGTCGACGAAAGCAGAGAGCATGCGGCTGCTGGTCAGCAGGCAAAGGGCACTTCTGGCATGGCGCCCGCGCGATGACCTCCACAGTCCACCACCCGAAGGCAGCAAACACTGACAATATTTACTGGGTAAACACCAGGAAACGTCTGTCAACTATCGACCCGGAATTTTTTTTCCGTGACGCTTCCGCGTGGCGCAAGACCGCGACGGACGGCCGCACATGCGCCGGATCCGCCCCCGCCTCAGGGCGGTGCTTCGAGCAGAAAAAAAATGCGTCGGCCCACCTTGACGACAAAAAAACGAATGCGCAGATCCCAAGAGTCCAGGACCGAACAGGACCCAGTCCGCCGGTCCGACAAACCAGTCCATCGAGCGCCCGGGGCGCGCTGCGACCTAGCGCGCCCCGGGCCTTCTGCCAAAGGAGAACGAACCATGCTGAGCCATGCACCCGAACTTGCGCTGTATGGGCTGCGCGCGCCCCACACCCTGCGCTCCCTCGCCCAGCTGCGTGACGACATCGACCGATTCTGGCCCCTACCGGCCCGCGCGCGGGCGGAAGAGCCCAGTGTCCAGCCACGTCTCGCCTTCGCGGACACTGGGGATGCGCTCGAATATTCCGTCGCACTCCCCGGCTGTGCCCTGGAACAAATGGAAATCACCGCCACCGAAGACAGCCTCTCCATCACAGCACGCCGTGACTTGACGCTGCCCGACGGCTTTGCGCTCCGATCCCGAGAGCGCCGCTCGTGGGCACTGTCTCGCCACATCGATCTTCCGTGCAAGGTCTCGGCGGACGATGTGCAGGCCACTTACGCGCAGGGCGTGCTGTCCGTGCGCTTGCCAAAAGCCCCAGAGGCGAAACCCCGAAGGATCGAGGTGCGTGGCGTCACGCAGGAGGTGGCATCATGAGCACTGTGCAAACGGATGTGTCCTCGAAGAGCAACGGAAAGCGGTCCTTCATGCCGTTTTCTCCTGCCGCCGACGTCCTGGAAGGCGCCGAGCAATATCTGTTCGTGTTGGACCTACCGGGCGTTTCCAAAGAGGAACTCGTCGTGCAGATTTTGGACGGCAAGCTGTCGGTCTCGACGGAGCCCGACGCGGCGCACCCGGAGCCCAAGATCCGCCAGCGGCGCTTCGAGCTGCCTGCAGACGTGGACGCGGAGGCCATCTCCGCCGAGCTCGAAAACGGCGTGCTCACCGTCTCCCTGACGAAGCGCCCGAGCGCACGCCCCCGCAAGATCGCCATCAACGGTAGCTGACCCGCTCCCGCCCCGGGGCGCCCGGTACGCCCATCCGTGCACCGGATCGCCCCGGGGAACGACCACGCGGCCACGGCCCGCGTCGCAACGCGCGCCCCACCGGGCCCCCAACGCGTGGGTGCAACTCGCTGGCCCAAGGCGGGACGGACGTCGCAACGCGCGCCCCACCGGGCGGGTGCAGCTCACTGGCCCCGGGCGAGAGGCGCGGCCCTGGGCGCCCCAGCGTCG
>CBDUPW010000528.1:0-3373 GCA_965369205.1 uncultured Polyangiaceae bacterium
AGCCTCCGCTAGTGCCGCGGCGACAGCATCCGGGTGCGCGCTGGCGCTGGCCGCAGTGGCGGCAGGTCGACGCCGACGAGCTCGGTGCGTGGCCGCGCCACGATGAACGGATAGGAAATCGTGTAGGTGCGCTGTGGCGGACTGACACTACTGTACGCAACCGTTGCCTCCCAGGGCGACGGGAAGCGCTGCGCGTCGAAGGCGTCCAGCATGCAGCGCGTCCCGGCGGGGTTCTTTCCAGGCGCGTCGCGCAGGCTCGCCTTGGCCCGTCCGGAGTGACTCACCACAATCCACACCGAATAGCGCCCCGCGACCAACGCATGCTCGTCGATGCAACCCCGCACATCCTTCAACGCCTCCAGCAAGACCTTGCGAATCAAAGTCTGGTCCATACTCCACGCAGAGCTTGGCGATGGGGTGAGCGTGCAGGCGAGGGCTGCCGCGCAGATCAGGAGTCGGCGCACGCGAGACAGACACCGCCCGGCCCGGGGAGTTCCCGCGACGGAAAAAACGCGGTCGCAGCGGGGAGTTGAACGCGCGCGCCGGGTCTACCGGCCGTCGATGCGGCCGCGTCGGTTCAATTTTCGTCGATGCGCAACTGCCCGGCTTCGCGAGAAACGGTCACTAAGGCTTCGGGTTTCTGCCCTTCCACGGTGAACACCAGGCGCTGGCGATCCCCACGCGCCTCGAGGCTGAGGGTCGCCTTCCTGAGCATGGGTTCGAGTTTCAGGATGTCGGCCTGCCAGGCCTTCATATGCGTCTCCACGGACTTCGCACCACGCTCGCGCCGCTTCTTGGTCAGCAACTGTCCCCAGGCGTTCGGATCAGAGGCATGCGCCGCGGCGATCATGGTGTCCACGAAGGCGCGCAACTCGTCCGTTGCGACGGCGTCCGCGGCGACGTCCGGTGTCGGGGCCTGCTCGGACTCCTGGACCAACGGGCTGTCCGTTGGAGGCGTCACGGTTTCCGCCGGCACTGTCGCCGCCGGCGCCGGAGCTTTGGGCGGCGGCGTGGCGGTCGCTCCCCCGCACGCCGCCAATACCATCGCGGCGCAAGCGTGGATCTTGCTACCTCTCATCGTGCCGACTCACTCCTCGGCGTCTTCGGCGACGACGGTGTCGAGCACGTGAATGATCGCGGCTTTGGTTTGCGGACCGGCTTTGCCGTCAACGCCGAGCCCGTGCTCGCCTTGGAACTCCTTCACGCCACTCTGGGTCGTGGGTCCGTCGATGCCGTCTTCCTTGCCGGCTTCATAGCCAAGGGCGTTGAGTGCCTTCTGCACACCCAGGATGGTGTCGAGGTTGATCTGGCCAAACTTTTCCGAGCTGTGAGCAAACTGAGCCATGGCGCACCCTTTTCGATTCTTGTGGCGAGTTCGTCCCGCCGGAGCGCCAAATATTCCGGAACTAGCCTGCCGACAACGCCGCGCCAGGTTTTCGCCACCCAGCAGAGAAAGGAGTCGCGAAATCCCTCCCAAAAAATAGCTCGACGGGCCCTTGACCTATCGATCGATAGGGTTAACCTATCACTTGATAGGCAGGAGGCCACAACCCATGTCCCGACCAGAAAAAACCGCTCAAACCCTTCGGATCCCCTTCCGCGCCCAGCTCGTGCTCGCCGCGGCCTGGCTGCTGGTGACGTTTCAGGTCGCTCTTGGCGGTCTGCTCGGCGTCGCGTTCATACCCCTAGCGCCGGTGGTGCTCTTCGGCGGCGCCTGCCTGCTCGCGTCCGCTCACGAGTACGCAGCAAACGCTGCGCTTGCGGCGAAAGTGAATGCACCGGAAAAGAAGAGCCGTGCCCAAGCGTTCCGCGCCCAAGTCTCGACGACCAGCTGAGAAGCCGGAGCCAGCGCGCCGCGAGGAAGTGCTGGAAGCAGCGCTTGCCCTGGTTGCCGAACGGGGAGTTGCGGGCGCGTCCCTGCGCGTGCTCGCCAAACAGCTCGGCATCAGCCAGCCCAGTCTGTACCACTACTTCTCCAGCAAGGACGAGTTGGTGTCGCAGATCGTCGACTACTGCACGAACAAGATGATCCAAATCGAGCCGCCGGAACGTCCGCTGTCAGTCGTGGAAGAGCTGCCACGATTCGTCGCGGACACGGTGACGGCGCTCTGGGCCACGGAGCGCCACCCCCGCTTCGTGCGCTTCCTGTTCGTGGCAGCCATGGAGAGCCCCGAGCACCGCGCTGTCATTCGCCGCACCTTCGAGGAGCGACTGTATCCTGCGTTCTCGGTGATGGCGTCGGCCTTCGCGCGGGACGACCGCGAGCGTCGCGAACTCCAGGGCATCATCTGGATGATCGTGTACAGCTTGAGCTTGGCGTATATGGAACGGCGCGCTCTCTTCTTCTCCACTGCGGACGACCCCGACCTGTTGGACCAGGTGGAATGGATCACTCGCGCAGGCGAGAGCCTCGTGCGCGAGCGTGTGCTTGCCTGCCGCGAGCGCTAGCCGGAGAGCCGCGCTGCGCATCCGCCTCGCTTTCCCCCTGCCCGATGTCGAAACGCTCTGCTAGCGTGGCGTGATGAGCGTCGTCGCGAGGGCCGCGTGCCGGGTGCCGGGAACTCCCGAAAAGCTGTTCGCGACGTTCATCGACTTTCGCAATTGGCGCTACTTCATGCCGCCAGAGTTCCGTCCCATCTCAGGGCCCGAGCGCGTGCTGCGCGTTGGCGATCGCTTGATCATGCGCATCGACACCGGGTTCATGCGGCTCGCCGCGCCCGTCGATATCTTCAGCATCGACGCGCCACAGGAAATCGTCTGGGGCGGCGGTTCCGCGCTACTGCAAGCCCGGCACCACTTTCGATTCGAAGCAGACGGCGACAACCCGGACCACACGAAGGTCATCTCCGACGAAGTTTGGACCGGGCTTTTGGCGCGCATGCCCAGGCTGGGTCGCAAGATCCAGCGTCAGGCCGAACGCGTTGGGCAAGCGCAGCTCGACGGCTTCCTTCGCTGGGCCAAAGACTAAGGGCGATCCCCCGAATGCCCCAGGGGGCCGCTACTTGAAGTCTGGGACTTTGCAGCGTTTGCCGCGACAGGCGGCAACGTCCAAGTCTATTGGCGGGTGCTTTTTCTCGGACCAGCAGCCGTCCGGGGCGGTGTCGAAGGTCTGACTGTAGGTGCGGCGGGCCGCGGAGCTGCTGCGAAAGAGCTCGCTGACCAGCTCCTTGCCGTCCTTGAGCTTGATGCGTGCGCGGAACAGGTAGTGGTTGCGCTGCTTGGCCCGGGACTCGTAGGCCTTGCTCGGGGCGTCGAATTTGATCTTGACGCTCACTTCGCAGCCCTTCGCGTTGACGATCAAGCGATCGAAAGTGTGATCGTTCACGCGAACGTTGACGCCAGTATCCGTCGACCACGGCGCTGCGTCCGCGTG
>CBDUPW010000529.1:0-3327 GCA_965369205.1 uncultured Polyangiaceae bacterium
GGTGCTCAGCAGTCCCAGGGTGTACATCGAGTGTGTGCGACCATCGAGCAAGGCGTCGGCCCAGCCGCCCACGCCCAGGCCCCGGCCGCCCGGCGCGGGGTAGGACAGGAGCGCACCACGGAAGCCCCAGGTGAAACCGTTCAGTTTCTCTCGACCCCACGTGCTCCCGAGTGGCATCGACACGTTGAGCCGTACCGGCCACGCCGGCAATCCGTCAGCTCGCGCTGCGCTCGGCCAGAGCCAGAAGCAGAGCGCACACACGACGCATTTCAAACGTGAGGACAAAGTCTGGATCCTAACGAATTTCGGCGCCGGGCAGAAGCGGCCGCTCAGTCGAAAGCATACGCGCGTCATCGCCCCGCCAACAGCAGGCTTGGTACGCTGCGTTGGACGGCGAAGTGACATTGGGCTGAAGCACAAATACACTTCTCGCGTGTCGGTTCGCTACGATCACATCGGTCAGGGCTACGCCCTAAGTCGGCGCGAAGATCCGCGCATTGCAGCGCGCATTGCGCGCGCACTGGGTGATGCGCGTACGGTGGTCAACGTGGGCGCGGGCGCCGGCTCCTACGAGCCAACGGCCCGTCACGTCATCGCCATTGAACCCAGCGACGTGATGGCGGCCCAGCGACCGCCTGACCACGTCCCCGCAATTCGCGCATTTGCAGCCGCCTTGCCACTTCGAGACCGAAGCGTCGACGCGGCAATGGCGATCCTCACCGTGCATCACTGGGACGACGAACGGGAGGCCGGTGTGCGGGAGCTACGTCGTGTGGCTCGCGGCCCGGTGGTGGTGCTCACCTACGACGCAGAGGTGAGCGGTCGCATGTGGTTGATGGCGGAGTACCTCACCGAGGTCGCCGAGCTAGACCGCCGTATCTTTCCGCCGCCGGAGACCATCGCACAGTGGCTCGGTGGCGGGCGCGTGGAGACGGTGCCCATTGCGGCCGACACGCCTGACCGCATGCTTGGGGCGTTCTGGGCACATCCCGAATGGGTGCTCGACGCGGACGCTCGCAACGCCACGTCGGGGTTCGCGCGCCAAAGCTCCGAGGTGGTGGAGCGCGTAGTCGCGACCCTCACCGCGGATCTCGACAGCGGCGGGTGGGACGCCAAGCACGGACACCTGCGCCAGCTCGCCGAGTACGACGCGGGGCTGCGACTGGTGGTGGCGGATTGACGCAAGGTTTTCGGGCGATGGCACAATCGCTGCCCAGCTTTCCCGCTGGAAAAGTGGTTCAGGGCCGTGCGCGGTGCTTGCCGCCGCGCTTCACCGAGCCTTGGCGCCGCCCCCGCGCCCGCGTGGTAGGAATGTTGTGATGTTGTTTCTGGCGTTCGCTGCTGAAAGTCCAATGCTTTAGATGGGCGACCAACCGGCGGTCTCATGGCCAAGGACTTTGTTGAAGGGTTGGAGGAGATTGACCATCGCGTCGCGCGAGACGGATACGAGGCGCTCCCGCAAGTCGAACGCGATCTATACGACGTCAATCGCTTTCACTTCGAGTGCGTCTGCGGTGGCCTTGGAGTCTTCTTCACCAATTCTTCCGGCATGCACTGGCGCCAAACCATCGACGCCCTGGGTCGCGTCGGCGCCGTGCGCGCGCAGACCGTACTTCGTCGGGCCTGTGCTCTCTTCCCAGGCGGCCATCCCCCCGCTGATCATGTAGCGCTTGAGCAGCTTGCCGACACCGAGGCCATGCAAGACCAGTTTCATTTGCTCGGTCGGGAACTTGACGACAGGGAGATGTGGAACGCGATGGACGCGTACTGGACGTTGCATTCGTCAAGTTTGTAAGCTTGTAAGCTAGCGTTTACGGGTGATTGCCGCCTGACAGTCACAATCGCTAGACGGACAAACGGACAGGCCGCGACGTGAAGTTCACGATTCTTGAACCGGAGGTCGCCGGCGGTTTGGGCGCCAGGACGATCGTTGACACTTCGCGCCACCCACCAGTCGTGAGTCACCTCCACTACGAGTTCGGGGGATGGCTTGGCGATGACCTTCTCGACTCGTTTCCGTGTTTCGTCGCGTCCGAACGGCTCGCGGCCGAACTGATCCGCAGCAAACTGACAGGCTTCACGCTCGACGACGTCGAGACCTCCGTTTCCACGGAGTTCACGGAGCTTCAACCGCACACTCATCTCCCAGTGTTTCGCTGGTTGAAAGTGGTCGGTCAGTCAGGGGTAGACGACCTCGGTCTCGACGGCGACCACAAGCTCGTGGTGAGCGCGACAGCGCTCGAACTTCTCGACAAGTTCTCCCTGATACACGCCGACCGGAGTCCCTACATCGGACGAACCGTCTGACACAGCGCTTCCCCCGAACACTGCAGCTACTTGTTCGCGCTCGCGTGGTATTGTGTTGTCCCTGGCGCCGGCGTCTGAGCGCCTCAACGTCGGGCGAATGCGGAGCGTGCTCCTTGGACAAGAACGAGATCCTGATTTTGCTGTCGGAAAGTGATCGAAGCGACCTTGGTCGGGTGGCGTTCCCAAATCAGAGCGAACCGCAAAAGGTCTTCTCGTCCATTTGGGAGCTTGAGGCACAGGTCAACAATGGCGGATTCGGCCAGTACCTACGCAATGCGGATTCGGCCATCATCACCCACGCTCCGGTCGCCCTCGAAGCCGTGGGAGCGCTCGCTTGTCGGGCCATCGTCCAGCAGGCTCTCGGCATCCTGCCGCCGCTGCCGCTTCCGCCAGCCGGTGACCAACGTGACGCTGCGCTCGCAGCGCTGGGCGAAGCACAACTTGCCGAGCTCGAACGCTTGGACCAGGCGTTCTTTGCCTATCCGGATGATTTGACCGAACTGCTATTCAGGTTCGCGGTCGAGCGACCCGAGACCTTTGGCCAGCTCCCCTGATACTTGATGCCGAACGCCACAATCGCTGGGCGAACACAGTAGATGGCTGACGATTTCGAAACCTACAGGATGGGGCATCTCGTTAGGACTGCGGAGGTTTGGGCAAGACTTCTACGCCTGGGCGCCACAGAGGAGACTCCGCTGGATTTCGATTTTCAGTTCGAAGCGCCGTCAAAACGCGCGGCCTTGAAGCTCCAGGAAGCCCTGGATGCCTACCAGTTTGAGGTATCGTCTGCAGGCGTCTTCAACAGGAAGTATCTCCTCAGCAGCAGTTCTGGACCGATCACTTGGACCGAAGAGCAGCTGCTGAAGTGGGTCGACTTCTTGATTGCCGTTGGCGACAGCTGCGCATGTACCTTCGAAGGATGCGGCGCTTCGGCACCAAGAAGCGACGTCTAGCAACTCGCTGAGCGCTGCACGATGGTGGACTGTGGGGAGCTGGCACGAGTGGACGCTGCAGCAGGCG
>CBDUPW010000530.1:0-3325 GCA_965369205.1 uncultured Polyangiaceae bacterium
AGTGCTGACAGGCACGTCCTTCGGTATCGTGATGACCGGGCTTGGTGTGATCTCTTTGGCGGGTGTGGTGGTGAACAACGCCATCGTGCTGTTGGACTACGTGGAGCAACTGAAGACCCAGGGCTACTCCACCTATGACGCTCTGGTGGAGGCTGGTTTGGTGCGCTTTCGCCCGGTAATGCTCACCGCGGTCACGACGATCCTCGGGCTTGTGCCCATGGCGATTGGGCTCACGGTAGATTTCCGCGAGCTGCGGGTGTTCTTCGGCAGCCAGACTTCGTCGTGGTGGGGCCCCATGGCTGTCGCCGTGATCTTCGGACTGGCGTTTGCGACAGTGCTGACCTTAGTCATCGTGCCGACGCTGTACAGCTTGGTGGACAGCGGTCGCGGAGCGTTTGCTCGTCTTGCAGAGCGTGTGCGCGGGCTAGGCCCGTCGCGCCCCGCCGCCGGCGGCGCGGACGCGGAGTGAAGAAAGGATCTGAAAATGCGCTTGTTGAAATGTGTGCCGACCGTGCTGGGGCTGGTGATCGCGGTTAGTCCAGCCGCTCATGCGCAGCCCGCCCCTGAACCAGGCGAGCCCGGCCCGCCCGAGGACTTGGGACCGACCGAGGCGGCGCAGCTGCCTTCCGAAGACGACAGCGTTCGCAGTATCACGGAACGGCTACAGGGATTGCTGGGGCGACCCCGTGGCCTGACCGCGGATCAAGTTGCCGCGCGAGCTGCAGCGACCAGCTTCGACGCAAAATCCAAGCTCGAGGACGTGCGCGCCGCGGAAGCGGATGTGGACCGAGCGGTGATGGCTTTTGTTCCGCGGCTGACCTTCACGGGGCGCTACACGCGTCTGTCTGCGGTGGACGACGCGGCCGTGGGCCCGGACCAGGGCAGCTTGGTCGGGACCACGGCACCTGCCGGGCCGTTGCCCCCCGGCGCGCCCTTGATCGGTCTTCCAGCGTCGGCGTTTTCGTTCCCGCAAATCCTCGACCAGTGGCACTTGCAAGCGAATCTCACCGTTCCCATTTCGGACTACGTGCTGTCCACGAGCAAAGCCCACGCCGCCACCAAGAGCTCCCGGCGCGCTGCCGAGCTCAACGTCAAAGCGACTGCACTGCAAGCCGCCGCCAACGCGCGGGTTGCCTACTACGGTTGGGCGCGGGCACGGCTGTCTGTCGTCGTCGCCGAAGAATCCGTTACGCAGTCCAAGGCGCAGCTGGATACCGTACGGCTATCCGAAAAGGCGGGGCGCGCTTCCGAAGCCGACGTGTTGCACGCCGAGTCCGCTGTGGCCAACGCGCAGCTCTTGGAGACTCGCGCCAAGTCGCTGTTTCGGGTGTCTGCCGCACGTCTCCGCACGGTCATGCACGAGCCTCGGAGTGGGAGTTGGGAGATTGGCGAGCAGGTGCTCCGGCCGCAACCTGGCGACGACGAACGCACGAGTCCGGAAGCGCTGGTGCGCGAAGCGCTGAGCAAGCGGCTGGAGCTGCAGGCCCTGGAACGCACCGCACACTCTCTGCAGAAACAGAGCGACGTGCTCAGTTCTCAGGCGATCCCGCGCTTGGAAGCCTTCGGCAACGCGTACTATTCAAATCCGAACCAACGCATCTTTCCCCAAGAGAAGAAGTGGCGCGCTACCTGGGACGTCGGTCTGCAGATCACCTGGTCACCGAACGACCTAGGCACGGCACCCGCCTCCGCCCGCGGATTGGACGCGCAGCGGGGGAAGGTAAGCTACCAGAAGAAAGCCCTCGAAGACGCGGTGCTCCTGGAAGTGACCGAAGCCGTCGCGGCGTTGAAAGAAGCGCGTGCGTCCGTCAAGACGGCAGAGACCGCAATGAAGAGCGCCGAAGCGTCGTACCGCGTACGGCGCAAGTTGTATCAGTACGGCCGCGGGACCGCGCTAGAGGTGTTTGACGCCGAGGTCGCGCTGCTACGCTCGCGTCTCACATACATCGACGCCTTTGTTTCGCTCCGCATCGCTCGTGTTCAGTTGGATCACGCTGTGGGTCGCGATGTGCGCGACGTTTGACGAGCTCGCGGCGTGACAGTCAGCGCGAGCGCCGTCAGTGAAATCGCTCGAAGCTCTTGCGGCGGAACTGGTATTGGATCGTGCCAGGCTCGAAGTGCAGCCGCGACCTTGAGACCAGCACGTCGACCTGGGGTTTCATCGCGCGCCCCTCGATCTTCATGACGCTGAGCCGATGCACGCGGCGGACTTTCTTCTTGGTAACGGGAGCGGCGGGCGCGGCAGCGGCGGGCGCGGCGGCAGCGGGCGCGGCAGCGGCTACCGGGGCAGGTGCGGTCTTTTCGGAACCCTCCGCAGCGAATGCAGGAGCGGCACAGGTCAGGGCGGCGGCAATGGCGATGAAACGGGTCATGAGCATGTGCATTTTGACACAACTACCCCCCCAGGGCTTGGCTCCTTCCTTTTGCCGGCGAAGTGCACTTCCCAGCTCTTCTACCGGGTGGGGCGGCTAACAAGTGACCAAGAGGTCACATGGCAAGACAGCGCCGGAAAGGCATTTCCCGGCAACGACGGTGGGCAAAACCCAAGCCTGGCCTGGGTCGTTGCCGGCAGCACCCTGCGCGAGATCCACAAGAGCCAGAGCAGCAGCCAAAACTGGTACTGGGACGGCGCCTTGAACGCCGCCAAGACGGACATCACTTGGACGCGCAAGTCCGCCGACGGCGGCAAGACTAGCGATCCGCCCTATGACGCGACCCGTTCAAGCGCAGGCGGAAACAGCGTTCAGGTCAGCGGCGCTGGCCACGGACCCTTCAGTGCCGACGTGTTGCTCGTGGCGGTCAACGCCGGCAAGCCCGAGCGCATTCGCTACCCGCAGCAGATGTTCGTAGAAGTGCAGCCGGGCAACGCCATGCTCGCAAAAGACAACCCTTGGTTCTTCGCTGCGGACGCACGCAGCGCGACGGACCGAGCATGGGCATCGGGCTGGCGCTCTGCAGGCAAACTGGTGCGCTTCTGGGTGTTCAACGACGTGAAATACGCCACCACGCCGCCGCCGAGCTTTGGCGCAACCGACGCGCCGCTTTCGAGTTGGTACCAAACGTACTGCGCCGGCGTTAGTTGCGTGGCGTTTTAGCGTTGGCTCGCGAATGACAGACCGCGCACTACCCTTCCGGCTACGACCACGAACAAGTGGCTGCCGACGACTGCGCGGCTACGGATGGACATCCCGGCGCAAGCGTCGGGCTGCGGGCCGACCAACGTCCCGACGTTGCGCCGCCGTTTCAAATCTGTTCCCGCCCCCGCGGGTGGGCCCGGTGTCGGCGGGACGAGGGATCGAGTTTCGCGCGGCATTTTGAAATTTGT
>CBDUPW010000531.1:0-3309 GCA_965369205.1 uncultured Polyangiaceae bacterium
GGTCCCGCCTGTGCCGCCGCCGCCCGTGCCGCCGCCGCCCGTGCCGCCGCCGCCCACGCCCGCACTGCCTCCACCCACGCCCGCAGAAGCGCCCGTGCCGCCACCCGCGCTGCCACCGCCGCTGCCGCCGGTGCCTGCAGTCGCGCCGGTGCCCGCGGCCGCGCCGCTGCCGCCACCGCCGTCGTCATCCCCGCCGCAGCCGACGGTCAATAGCGCCGCGGCCAATACTGAAGCCAATCTCGAAAAGCGTGCAGAGCGTGCCATCTACCCAGGATACCACCAACGCCCGGTCTTGTATTTGGGCGTTGGATTGCGCCCGCCCAGGGGGTTTTGCTTGGGCGCCGCGGCGAACTCACGGACTCCACGCTACTGCGGCAAGAGCCGCTTCAGCCGCCAGGCTTGCCCGAAGTTCTTGCGCTCGGCCCGCACGAGTTGGTCGACGCCTCCGCCGATGAGCAACACCGTGAGTATCAGTTGCAGCACGGTCGCAGCACTCAAGAAAACGAGCGCGCCCGTAGGCGGCAGATTCATGGCCACGGGCATCAGAAACATCTGGCCGTTTTCAACGGCGTAGCTCGCCGGCATGAGGCCGCTGAGTTGCAGGCCCAGCGGGAAGAACACACTCGCCAGCGCAGAGATCAGGATGTAGCGGCGAGTCAGCGTGTTCGCGCGGATGTTGATCACCAAAGCCGCGGCTGCGGTACCAGCGATCGCTGGCGTGAGGATCAGCGGGCCCAGCAGCAGGCTGGCGCAACCCACTACGACGAAGGTGAGCGCGATCCCCCAGCGCATGTATTCGGGGCCCGCTCGACCCGTCTTGCCCATCCAGATGGCGTAGGCAGCGACCGCTAGAACCGCGACTTCGGTCGCCAACGCGCAGCCCCAACTGCGCACGCCAAGCCACAGGAACAGCGGCGAGAGCAAGAACCAGCTCAAGAAGCCGAAGCCCATGCGTTTGGCGGAGCGCGCTCGGTCCTTGCCCTCCACTTCTTTGAGCGCCGCTTCTGCCTCGGGCGGCAGCTCGCGGGTGGAGGACGTGACCCAGTCCGTCAATACCCGCAGCGCGTCGCGATTGCCGGGGTTCAAGGCGATCGCCCGCGTGAGCTCTTGCATGGCCCGGGCTTGGGCGTCTTCCGGCACTAAGTCGGCGCCCAAGATCTCGTGGGCGCGATCGACGTGTTGTTGCGAAAGCTGCTTGCGCTTTTCCGCGTCCTGTTCTCCATCGAGTACCGCTTCGATGGCGTCGTGCAGCTCCCGCGCGCTCTCGAAACGGTCCTCCCAGGCCACGGAACAGGCCCGCACGCAAATGGCATCGAGCTCCGGAGCAATGTCGAGTTCTGGGGCGCGGCTCTGCGGCGATGAGTCCACCCCGCGCATGGTCTGCACCAATAGATCTTGCACCGTACGGCCCGTGATCAGCGGCTGCAAGGTGAGCAACTCGAACAAGATCACGCCCAGGGAGTACACATCGGAAGCTGGACCGATGGCGTCGATGTCACCCATGGCCTGCTCGGGCGCCATGTAACCGGGGGTGCCGACCAGGGAACCCACAGCGGTTTGATCCACAGCGGCTTCGGCGGCATCAGCTTCGTTCAAAGACAGATCTGCTTCGCCAAGGATCTTCGCAACGCCCCAGTCGAGGACATACACCTCGCCATAGTCGCCCAACATGATGTTGGCGGGCTTGAGATCTCGGTGCACGACGCCGCGGCGGTGGGACAGTTCGAGCGCAAGGCAGACTTGAGACAGCGCCGAGAGCAGCTTGCGACGCGAGTACTTTTCGGTGATCAGCGACACCTCTTCGCGTAGGCCGACTATGATCTCTTCAAAGGTATGCCCCTTGACGCGCTTCATGGTGAAGAACGCGTTGCCACTCGGTTCACGACCAATGTCGTAGACCGGCACGATGCTCGGGTGCTCCAGCTGGCCCTGCACCCGCGCTTCTCGCAAAAAACGCGCGCGAGCGCTGCCCGTGGAGCCGGGTCCCTTGCGCATGATCTTCATCGCGACGTCGCGCCCGACGAAGGCGTCGGCGCACAGCCGCACTTCGCCCATGCCGCCAGCGCCGAGCAGTTTTCGGTCGTCGTAGCGCCGCGACGCATCGAAGGACACCGGGCTTGCGTCTACGACTTTGGGTTCGCTGCTGCTCTCGTGGGCAAGGGTCGGCGCCAGGGCCTCGGCGGCAACCCCCGTATTGCTCTGCAGCGTGTCCGGTCGCGCCCCGGGCACCGCCCGCACGAGGGTCTTCGTTTCCGCGTCATTGACCAGCGTTTCCGCTTCGCTCAACGCCGTATCCCCAGCCTTGGGCGATTCGGTGGTGTCATTCTCGTTGCGACTGTCCATGGCGCAGGCATCTTACATCGCGGCCGGCGTGACGCCCGTCGCCGAGTCAAGCCGTTGACAGCACCCGCGCGAAGCGGTGCCAAATGTCGAACGCAAACGACCGCCCGAAGGGCCGATCCCAAGGGGGAATTGCTCGGCGCGGGACTTGCACCCGACCGGCCCATGATCCCTGAGGATACCGAGTCCCCTCCGTGCCCGCTGTGTGCTGCATCCCAGACGGGCGTCGTAGTGGGCGAGCGCGGCCGCTTCGGCATGCAGGTGCGCAACCTCGCCTGCGACACTTGCGGCTTGGTCTACGTGACGCCGCGACCGAACCATGCGGCTATGATGGACTACTATCGCGGCACCTATCGCGAGCACTACGGAGAGGTGCGTTACCCAACGCCATCGGGAGGTACCGCTGGCCCAGGACAACCAGAATACACCGCCGCTCTCGAGGCCTGGCACAGCACCCAAGCGGACAACTGCATTGCCCTGGGCGGGACCCGCCGCGGCGCACGCGTGCTCGAAATCGGTTGCCGTCACGCGCGCACGTTGCAGCTGATGCGAGCACGCCTGGGCGTCGACGCCCATGGCGTGGAACCAGGCCCCGAGGAGGCCGCCGAAGCCTGCGCCGCGGGCGTGCACTGTTTCACCGGCACGCTGGAGGAATACGAGCCCGACGCGCCCTTCGATCAGATCCAGCTCTTCCATGTGCTGGAACATTTTCATGATCCTTTGGCTCAGTTGGTGCGACTGCGCGGCATGCTGGCGCCGGGGGGCAAATTGGTGATCGAGGTGCCGAACCTGTACCAACCCTATGGGCTACTGGAAGAGAACTTCTTCCAGAACGTGCATCTCATGTCCTTCAGCCCGAACACCCTGCCTGCGTTGTGCCGGCGCGCGGGGCTGTCCCCGCTGCGTGTGCTCGATCGAGGCGCGTTGTTTGTCGTGGCCCAGCCCGACCCGCTGGCGCCCAAGCAGCTG
>CBDUPW010000532.1:0-3289 GCA_965369205.1 uncultured Polyangiaceae bacterium
CAAACCATCGGCACTTGGATCAAGGAGATGATCAGGAGTGCGGTGCCGTACCACGTGGACGAATTGACGCGATGGCGCTCATGGGGGTGGGCCACATGCTTGAAGACCCACATCATGGCGTCGTTCGCTCGGTCCGAGAAGCGGCGCAGTATTTCCAGAAACCAGAAAAAGCCTGCGAAGGCAGCGGGCACGATGATCAACGCGCGCAGCGGCAAGACTTCCTCGATCAGGAGCAGCACGCAGACCGCGGACGTGACGTGAAAGGCCGAGCGACGCAGGTTCTTGGGGCGCAGGCTGGGAACGGGCGCTTCTTCCACGCGCAGCGCCGCGGCGAGTGCCTCGTAGGCGGGGATCATGCGCGCGCGGAATGCTTTCCAGGCGTCCTTGCCGGCGTCGTCGGCGGGCATGCTCTCGTGAATGCCTTGGACGATGTCGAGCCAACGCTGGCTGATGACCCGCTCCGCGGACTCGGCACCCATGGCGCTGGCGCGCTGTTGGATCTCTTCTAGGCGAGCCCGCGCGTCCGCCGACGCCGTCATCCAACCGCGCTTGTCCAGGCTCCGCAGCAGCTCATAGAGTTCAAGCGCGAGGGAACGTCCGTCCATGGAAAGCGAGGTCGCCACGATCAAATCCGCTAACTCGACCATGGTGCTTCGGCAACAAAGCGCTTGTCATGATTTCGTCAGCCGGCGCCGGCTTGTGCGGCTCAGGCGGCGGACGCTGGCGTTCTGACGCTCCGTTTGCGGGGCTTTGCGGTCGTGACGCACCGTGACGTTCGGTTCGGATTTACAGCGACATTGGACGACACGGTTTCGGACTCGCCCGCTTCTAGGCGGCTGCCTCTCCGGGACTGCGCCGGAGGCCGTTTTGTTCTCTACCCCGGAGGAAGTTTTTCGTATGACGCGAGGTATCAGGGCGGCGGGGGCGTCTGTCTCTTTAGGTATCAGGCGCCGTAGGTTTACTCGGCGGGCAGCGCTCGCCAACGAAGGAGTCGAGGATGAAATCAGGGATCAGTGTAGGGCGCGCGCTAGGCGCAGCGCTTGGTATCAGCGCACTATGTATGGGCGCTGCCGTCGGCTGCGGCAGTGACGGTAGCAGCAACACCGCGACCGGTGGTGTGGGCGCCGTGGGCGCAACCGGAGGCGTCGGCGCCACGGACGGCGGAGGTGGCTTTGGCAACTTCGGCGGTACGGCCGGCGCGGGCAACACGGGCGGCGGCAATCCCTGCCCTGGCGCGACGCTGTGCGGCAGCAGTTGCACCAATACCGATTTTGATCCGGCAAACTGCGGCACCTGCGGCAACGCGTGCCCGACTGGGCAGTTCTGTTCGGCGGGCGTCTGCGGGCTCACCTGCGGCGGCGGTTCGACACTGTGCACTGACAAGTGCGTCGATTCCCAGAATGACCCGGCGAACTGCGGTACTTGCGGCAACGCGTGCGCGGCGGGCGAGGTCTGTTCGGCTGGCGCTTGCGGCCTGAACTGCGCGGGAGGCTCCACCAAATGCACGGATAAGTGTGTGGACGTGCAGTCTGACCCGGCGAACTGCGGCACTTGCGGCAATGCTTGCCCCACAGGCCAGGTCTGCTCCGCTGGAGCCTGCGGGCTTTCCTGCGTGGGCGGCACCACCCTGTGCACCGACAAGTGCACCAATACCAACCAAGATCCTGCGAACTGCGGCACCTGCGGAACTGTCTGTTCGGGTGGCCAGGTCTGCGACAATGGCACCTGCGCGCTCAACTGCAGCGGCGGCAGCACCAAGTGTGGCAGCGCCTGCGTCGACACCAACACGGACTCAGCGAACTGCGGCACGTGTGGAACGACTTGCACGACCGGTCAGGTATGCAGTGCTGGCAGCTGCGCCAGCGTCTGCGGCGGTAGCTTGACCAAATGCGGCAACAGCTGCGTCGACACACAGACGAACGTGGCCAACTGCGGCACCTGCGGCAAGGCCTGCGGCCCCGGCGAGTTCTGCGTCACGGGCGCTTGCCAGCCCTGCAACAGCGCCACTACGGACTGTGACGGCGACGGCTGGCTCGTGTCCGAAGGCGATTGCTGTGACAAGCCCGGCGTCTGCGGCAACGAGCCCAAGCTGGTCAACCCCGGTGCCCTCGAAGTGGTCGGCAACGGTATCGACGACAACTGCAACGCGCTGATCGACTTGTTCGACCAGGCGGATACCGTGCCCTGCGATTCTGGGCTCACGGGTAACTCGTCCACGGCTGGCGACTACGCCAAGGCCATGGGCCTGTGCCGCACCACCACGGAAACTCCGGCTGCGAAGAAGGACAAGACCTGGGGCCTCATCTCTGCGGAGATCCTACGGGCGGACGGCACACCGCTCGGCGACGCGCGCGCGCGCAGCATTCGCAACAAGTTCGGCACCAGCAATAGCCCCGTAGAAGGCAGCAACATGGTGGTGCTCTCCAGCGGTATCGCGTCGGACGCCACGCAGACCAACCCTGGTCCCAACGGCGGAGCCCCGGGCAGCAGCAACGTAAGCACAACGCACACGCCGAGCAGTTCCGTGAACATCTCGACGTGCACGAATGCCAGTTGCATCAAGGATTGGTTCACAACGGCCAACCCGCCATTGAAGGCCGCGAATGCGCTGCCGGCCGCACCAAACTGCGGCAGCGGTACGACGGGCAGTCCCACCTTGGCCCGGGACTCGGTGATGTTGAAGTTCCGTCTGCGCGCTCCGACGAACGTGCGAGCGTTTTCCTTCAACTCGTACTTCCTGTCCGCGGAATATCCGGAGTTCGTGTGCACCAACTACAACGACCAGCTCGTTGCGTTGGTGAATACACCTGCCGGTACCCCGTCTCCGATTGCCAACCCCGTCGACAAGAACCTGATGACGTTCTTGGATACGGCTGGCAAGAAGTGGCCCATTGGTATCAACGTCGCTGCGGGCACCAACCTGTTCGCGGTGTGTGAGTCGCAGACAGCCAATCCGAGTTGTTGGGATACGTCCGTGGCCAGCAGCTCTTGCGCGCTGGGCATGAACGGCTTGCTCGGAACCGGTTTCGAGAAGTCCGGCAACTGCCTGGTCGGTGGTGGCACCTACTGGCTGACCACAGCCGGCAACGTCATCGCGGGCGAGATCGTCGAGCTGCGCATCGTGATCTGGGACGTGGGCGATACCGCTTACGACTCCGTCGCGCTGCTAGACGGCTTCAAGTGGCTAGCCAACGCCACACTGCCCGGCACGGGCTGAAGCAACCCTGAAGGTCCGCGTTCTCGCGGTGAAAGACCGGTGGCAGCCCCAAGCTGTCACCGGTTTTTTCTT
>CBDUPW010000533.1:0-3242 GCA_965369205.1 uncultured Polyangiaceae bacterium
GTCTAGTTCGTCGGACATGCCGAGGTCAATAACCGTAGCCGGTGTATTGCTGCGCACGCAGCTCGGAGGGCAACGCCGTGGCTACTTTCAGGTCGATGGCCGGGCCGCCGCGCGCCAAGTAGTCATCATAGACCTGGAATCGCAGGTGCATGGCAGCGATTTGGATCACCGCCGCGGCTGGGTAGAGCCCAATGTAACAAGCGAGCAGACCCACGATGATGATGCCGGTCGCCACGAACATGAACGCGAAGTTCTTGATCAGGACCCGCCAGAAGGTCGCCTTGGAATACGCCAGCACTTCTCCTAAGCGAAGTGCTTCGCTGAAGTTTTCCGTAAGGTCGGCGCGGGTATGCACGGCATTGACCACGACTCCCACGGCGAGCAACACCAGCAGCGCGACGAAGCCCAGAACGGCGCCTACAGCCAGTCCGATCAAGGGCTCGTTGGTGGCACTCATCACACCCACCACTGCCACGGCGACAACCGCCGCCAGCCCGTAGAACACGATCATCAAGGGGATCGTCACCACGAGCTGCACCAGGAAGACCGTCACGCCGCGCTTGATGTATTCGCCGAAGTCCCCGAAGTCGAGGTACGGAATGGGCTGGGGTTGCCTGCGGGCCTTACGCTGCATCACCTCGCACATCCAACCACTGAGTGCCATCGGACCGACGATGGGAATGATCATGAAGATCAGTGCGAACAGCACGTTGTGCTTCCACTCGGGATCCGCGAAGACGTCTCTCACTGCGCCGATGGCGCTCACGCCGGCGGGGGCGCCCGCGGGGGAAAGTCCGGGATCAGCAGCGTCCGCGATGGGGTCCGGGTGCCAGGGGGATTGCATCGCCGCGCATGGTAGCAGAGGGGGTCCGGGCGGCGCGCATGGGGTCAGCGCGGGGTCTTCCGGGGGTTTTTGTGGTCACGGCGAGCTCAGGGGAGGTTCACGCCTCTCCCTCGGTACCGCGACGGGCGACTGGCCTTATGCTGGGCGCATGCCCAAGGCCCAGCCCGAGTTTCGCCCCCTGCGCGTTGCTGTCATCACGGTGAGTGACACACGTACTCTAGAAACCGACACCAGCGGAGGGCTCGCCCAGGAGCTCTTGGAGCAGGCGGGGCATGCCGCGTCGCCGCGGGAAATTGTGCGGGACGATCTGGAGCAGATCCGGGCCACGCTGCGCCGGCACATTCAAGACGCGGCCGTAGACGTGGTCGTTGCCACCGGCGGAACAGGGATCACGGCACGTGACGTCACGCCCGAAGCCCTAGCGCCGCTTGTTACGAAGCCCCTCGTCGGATTTGGAGAGCTGTTTCGGATGTTGTCTTTCGAGGAGATCGGTCCTGCAACGATCCAGAGTCGCGCGGAGGCGGCGCTATGCGACACCACGCTGGTCTTCGTATTGCCGGGCTCCACGGGCGCAGTTCGGCTCGCAATGGAAAAGATAATCGTGCCGCAATTGGATAGTCGCACGCGGCCCTGCAACTTTTCGGACTTGCTGCCGCGAACGAAAGCATCAACCTGATACGACATACAGCTCGGCGTCGTGTTCCGACCACGCGCGTAGATCTGCAGCGGGCACGCTGACGACGGGCACCGACAGTGCCCGGGCTTCGCGCACAGCCGTGGGGGCGCCCTCGTGGCGAGACGCCGTGATCAGAACGTCGGCCGCGGCGATCCAGCGGAGGCATTGGTGGCGGGGCAAATGGCCGACAAAATGCGCGGATGGGTATTTGCCCTCCAGTCGTTCGCGTTCGGGTCCGTCGCCGACGACTACGACTTGAGTTCGCGGAAGCAAGAGCGCGGCCGAAATAGCGATCGCGCTGCGCTTGCTGGGGACTAGCCGTCCGACGATCAATGCGAGCTGGGTGTCCGCCCGCAGTTCCAGTGCTCGACGAGCGCTCGCGCGGTCGGGCACGCCGGCCAGGTCGATGGCGGCGGGCCGCACTTCTGCCGTCGCGAGCTCTGGGATGAAGCGTGCGATGCCCCGGCGTTGCTCCGTCGACACGAAACGAAAACTAGCGCCATTACGCAAGAGCCCACGGACGATCCTTCGGCCGATTGGCGTCGGCAGCGCCATCAACAGGCGCACATCCGTCCCATGTCCTACAACTTCGACGGGCGTTTTGATTCCGCTCAGGATGGGCCAGGCGCTGGGCAAGACGAAGTGCGCCACAATGCGATCAAAGGGCTGGGCGTGGAGCTGCCTGCGACACGCGATGATGAAGCGCAGCGCATCGACGATGCGGCTCGGACGCTCGCGAAGTCGCGGGACCGCGCCCGGAAAACCGAAGGCTTCACCCCCGTCGATCCAATGCACGTGCACACCGCCGCGCCGAGGCGCGCCATGACCCGGCGCGTAGACGTGCACGTCGTGGCCCGCACGACACAGTTCTGCTGCCTCGGTGGCCACGAAGTGCCCGCTGGCATCCTGCGCGTCTCGCGGAAAGGACGTCGTGACGACGGCGATCTTCATATTCGGGGCAACGTACCGAGGGCCTCGAGCCCCGCGGCGCCGTGCTCATCGAGCAAGTCCCCCAGCCGGCGCAAGAAGCGGAAGCTGTAGATCCCGGAGCCGTGGCCGTCAGCCCAGACCAGGGACAGGGCGTAGTTGCCCACTTTCTCGATTTCCCGCAGCTCCAGGTTGCCCGGGACTTGGAAGTCGATGCTGCCGCCGTGGCCCTGGCAGCCCGCGCAGGGGCAGTATCCGCGCAAAATTCTGTGAGGATATGCGTACTTACGCCCATCGCCCCAGGTGATCTCCATTTCGGTGGCACCGTGGGGGGCCCGGAGCGCCCGGGGTTCGAGGGGGTCGGTTTCGGCCATCGGCGGAAGCTTTGGCGCTCCGCGCTCCGCTTGTAAAGGGGAGAAACTCCTAAAATCCCTTGCCTTGCCCCCCGCGGTCTGTAAAAACCCGTCCCCCGTGGCTAATCCTACCGACGCAATCCAGTGCAGGGCCCTTGAAGTCCAAGTTGGCGACAAAGGCATCGAGCGCGCAATCAAACACCTCAAGCGCAAAATGGCAGCGGAAGGCATTCTCCGCGAGCTCAAGCGCCGTCGGCACTACATGAAGCCGTCGGTGAAGCGCCGCAAGAAGATGAGCGAGGCCGCCCGCCGTCGCCGCAAGCGTGCACGCACCGACCAGCCGATCTGAATTTGGCGGCCGCGCATGCGGTAAAAAGGCGCCCGAGGCATGCAAGTGCCGCCGGGCGTTTTCTCATTTGGCGATCCGGTACTGAAAGTACCT
>CBDUPW010000534.1:0-3170 GCA_965369205.1 uncultured Polyangiaceae bacterium
GTGCTGCTCAAGGGCGAGACCGAACCAAGCGACGCAGAAGCCACGGCGATGGCGCTCGCGGTCGTTGCCTACCACGGCGCGCAAAGCCCCCTGCCAACTCACGGCGACAACGGAAGCGGGCTCGCCCCCTGGGTCGCCACACACCGGGCGCGATTGGGACGCTGAGGAGCAAGAAATAATGGCGGCACTCGACGGCGTACGCATCCTGGATCTAACCCGCCTCTTGCCAGGCCCCTTCGCGACCTTGGTGCTCGCCGATCTGGGCGCCGTGGTGGACAAAGTTGAAGACGTCGGAGCCGGGGACTATCTCCGTCACACTCCGCCAGTGGTCGGCGAGATGGGAGCGGCGTTCCACATCTTGAACCGCGGCAAGCGCAGCTTGGCGTTGGATCTCAAGACGCCCCAGGGCGCCGCAGCGTTTCGACGCCTCGTTTCTAGCTACGACGTTGTTTTCGAGCAGTTCCGTCCGGGTGTGATGGATCGCCTTGGGCTGGGCCACGGAGATTTGCTGCGGGAAAACCCAAAGCTGATCCTCTGCGCCCTCACGGGTTACGGACAAGAAGGTCCGTTACGAGACCGTGCCGGTCACGACCTCAACTACATGGCGCGCGCGGGGCTGCTCGGCTTGCAGGGCCCCGCTGACGACAAACCCACGTTGCCCGCGTTCCAGTTGGCCGACGTGTCCGGCGGCATGTGGGCGATCATCGCGATCCTGGCCGCGCTGCGGGAGCGCGACCAGACCGGCAAGGGCCAGATCCTCGACATCGCCATGATCGATTCTGTCATTCCCTTCGCGACCATCGGCCTCAGTCGGCTGCTCGGCGGCGAGGTCCCCACGCGCGGGCAAGAGTTGCTTTCAGGTGGCGTCGCGCCCTACCAAACCTATCGCACGAAGGACGACGCTTTCATGTCCTTGGGCGCGTTAGAACCAAAGTTCCTAATGCGCTTTTGCACAGCCGTCGGCTTGGAGATCGACATGACCGCACTCTTGCCCGGTGAGCACCAACAGGCGCTGCAAGGGAGGTTCTCGGAAGTTTTCGCGTCCCGCACGCGTGCCGAATGGGAAGCCTTCAACGCCGAACACGACTGCTGCCTCGAACCCGTGCTGCGACCCGACGAACTGCAGGACGACGCCCACATCCGTGCGCGGGAGTTGTTCCAGACTCTACCCCTGGCCGAAGGCAACGTGGGGGTCTACCGAACGCCCGTCACACCAAGAGATTTCCCGAAATCCCCTGGCCCCAGCCAAGGGCAGCATAGCGTCGATATTCTTCGGGAAGCGGGCTTTTCCGGCGAGGAGATCAGCGATCTGGCCGAGTGCGGCGCGCTTCGGTCCGCAGACAATTCAGCCTAGAGCAACCGATGCATTGGAATCGATGCTCTAGATCTTCTTGTATTCCTCGACGAACTCCCAATCCGCGATCAGGTGTTTGCGCAACAGTACATTGAGCAGCGCGGCAAACATCGCTTCCCAGTGCACGTCCTGACCGAGGATCTCCGTCGCATCTGCGCCATGGGAAACGGCGCGGAGCGCGGCCACGAGATCGCGAGCGGTCAACACGTCTTCACTGCTCTTGGCCTCTTCTTTCTTCTTGCCGGCGCGTGCAGGCAAGTTGACTTGAGTTCCATCAAGCAGGGTCAGCGTGATCATCTTGGAGGTCCCGCCGCGTTTCGGGCGGGGCATTTCGATCTCGCGCGCAGAGATCTCCGGGCCACTCTCCGGCGGCGGCGTCTCCCGGCGAGGCGCCGGGTCCGGCTCGTGCTCCGCCGCTGGCTCCGCTGCAACTGCGGTCGCTGCGGCTGGCTCCGGTGCTCGGACCTCCGCGGGTGCCGACTCCGACGCTTGCGGTTTTGGCGGCGGTGTCAACACGCGCTGTGGCGCGGTCGGCTCTGGCGTCGGCTCCAGCACGTCAGCGGGCTCCCCGCCGTAGTAGACGCGAATGGCCGAACGGATGTCCGCGGGAGGCGCAATCATGGAGCGCACGGGAAGGCCCGCGAACGTCGACACCTCCTCCTGCGCTTGAGCGTTCGCCGGATCGTCCATGGCAACGTACAGCGTGTTGCCTTGGCCACGCACCCGACGCACGAAGATCGGAACCAGGCAGTGGCGTTCCGCAAGGTCCCGCGGAACCAGATCCAGAAGCTGCCTGGAGAAATCGATGTGGTAGAGCGACACCCAGGGCACGCTGAGCTGCTGGCTTAGGATCTGGGTCACTTGAGTCTCGGTGACCAGTTCCAGCTCAACCAAGAGCGTTCCGAGCCTCCGGCCGTCCTTCTTTTGCAGTGCCAGCACCTCTTCGAGTTGCTCGCGGCTGACGATCTGCGCCTCGACGAGCATTTCTCCGAGCAGGACACGCGGGGCAGTCATGACCGCGGAAGTCTAGCCCAATCCCGCGGTGCGCCCGAAAAACTGGGGATCCTGGATGGGGGCCCTGCGCCGCAGAGGCCGCGATTCGCCCGCACGCCGCTCCCGGTGTAGGGGCAGCGCCCACCTCGTGGCCCCTTTTCTTCGACGAAGATCCGCCTAATACTTGCGGTCACGCGGCCTCCGGCCCGATCCCATAACGAAAATGGTTAGCTCCCCAGAAGCCGTGCGCCCGTGTCCACAGTGTGGGTCTTCGTGTTCCACGGAGCACCACTACTGCCCGGCGTGCGGCTTCCCGGTAGGAACCGTAGGCAAGGCGGGAGAAGATCGCCTGATCGGTAGGTCGCTCCCCGGCGGCTACCACGTCATCGACTTGATCAGCGTCGGCGGCATGGGGCGCGTGTATCGAGCGGAGCAGAGCGTGCTCGGTCGCACCGTCGCCGTCAAAGTGATCCATCCGCATTTGCTCGCGGATGAGAACTCCGCGGTGCGCTTCATGACCGAAGCGCGCGCAGCGAGCCAGCTGAACCATCCGAACTCCGTCGCCGTTTTCGACTTCGGTCGTACGGACGACGGTCAACCGTACCTGGTGATGGAGTTCTTGCGCGGCAAGGACCTGGCACGGGTCGCGTGGGAAGAGGGCCCCCTACCCTTCACGCGCGTCGTGGACGTGCTGCGCCAAGTCTTGGCGGCACTCGGAGAAGCGCATGATCTGGGGATCGTTCACCGGGATCTCAAACCCGAGAACGTGATCCTCGAGCCGCTGCGACGGGGTGGCGATTTCGTAAAAGTCGTGGATTTCGGC
>CBDUPW010000535.1:0-3126 GCA_965369205.1 uncultured Polyangiaceae bacterium
CCCAATTTGCTCATTAATGGCGCCACAGGCATCGCGGTTGGCATGGCCACCAACATCCCGCCACACAACCCCGAAGAAGTGTGTCAGGCCGCCATCCGCCTGCTCGACGCCTTGGTTGCAAAAAAGACGCTGAGCGCGCGGGATCTAGCCCGCACCGTCAAGGGACCCGACTTTCCGACGGGCGGACAGATCGTTTCCAGTACCGAAGAGATCAAGCAACTCTACGAAACGGGGCAGGGCACCCTCAAGCTTCGCGCGACTTGGCAGTCGGGGTCTGCGTCGCGCTCGGACAAGAGCATCGTCATCACCAGCATCCCGTATACGGTCAACAAGAGTCAGCTGATCGAACGCATCGCCGAGGTCGTGATCTCGCGCAAGATGCCGCTGCTCTTGGACGTGCGCGATATCTCGGCAGATGACGTGCGCATCGAACTGTCACTGAAGAAAGACGCCGACGAGCAAAAGGTGCTGGCATATCTGTTCAAGCACACCCCGCTTCAGATCAACGTCAGCGCCAACCTGACCTGCCTGGTGCCGACGGAAAATCCCGAGGTGGGCCGCCCGGAGCGATTGGACCTGTCCAGTATCCTTTGGCATTTTCTGCATTTTCGCCTGGAAGTGGTGACGCGCCGGCTGTCCCACGAGCTGTCCGCGTTACAGGCTCGCATCCACATCCTGGAAGGCTTTGCGAAAGTCTTCGACGCCCTCGACCAGATCCTCAAGCTGATCCGCAAGTCCGAGGGCAAGGCGGACGCCGCCAAGAAGATCATGGCGCGCTACGGTCTAGATGCCGAACAGACCGATGCCATCTTGGAGCTGAAGCTCTACCGCTTGGCACGCTTGGAAATCCTGGTCATCCAAAAGGAACTGACCGAAAAACAAAGGCGCGCGAAGGAGATCAAGAAGCTCCTAGGTGAAGCGGACAAGAAAGGGCGTTGGAGCATCGTGCGCTCCGAACTTGAAGAGTTAGTCGCCGTATACGCCAAGCGGGACAAGCGGCGGACTCTGATCGAAGAAGTGGGCGAAGAGCCGGAGTTGACTGCGGAAGATCTGATCATCGCGGAGGACAACCACGTCCTTTTGACTCGCGATGGCTGGGTGAAGCGCCAAAAAGAGATCAAGGACCCTGCTTCGACGCGACTGCGCGAGGGCGACGCAGTGCTTGCGTGCGTCGCGGGTTCGACGCGGGCGACCGTGGTGTTCTTTTCGAGCTTCGGCACGGCCTATACGGCGCGCATTGCGGACGTGCCGGCGACCACCGGCTACGGCGAGCCGATCCAAAAGCTGTTCAAGCTCAAGGACGGCGAGCGCATCGTCGCCATGGAATCCATGGACCCCCGGTTGGTGGGCGATCTTAGCGAAAAGCCCGGATTCTTCCCGGAAACCTACGCGGCGGCGGCCAGTAGCGACGGCTACGCGCTGTGTTTCGGACTGTCCACCCTGGCGGAGCCAAGCACGCGGGCGGGGCGGCGTTTTGCGCGGCCCAGCAAGGGTGCGCAGATCATTGGCGTGCACTTCGTCGGTGGCGACGAGACGCTAATTGGCGTGAGCGAGAAGCGGCGCGCGCTGCTGTGCAGTGTGCAAGACGTGAACTACCTCTCAGGTGCGGGCAAGGGTGTGCTGCTGGTGAAGCTGGCCAAGGACGATCGCTTGATCGGATTCAAAGCAGCGGAGAACGAGCGCGACGCCATCATCGTGAAGACGAGCATGGGTGGTGAGCAACGTATCGGCGCTGGCAAGTACGAGCTGTCCGCCCGGGGTGGCAAAGGTCGCGAAGTGATCAAACGCGGCGCGTTTATCGATGTGGTGGTCGAGCCACCGCCAGCGCCGCCGCCTTTCGAAGAGCCTTGAGTTTGTTTGGGTCGCGGCGGGGGCGCGCACTGGGTCGCGCGTCTCGCGCTGGGCCTCGTCGTCGCATCAGCGCGTTCATGGGAACGCCGGGCACTGCCCATTCGGCATGGGTTGCATGCACTGATTCGAGCACCCCGATACGCCGCAGGGGTAGCAGCACTTGAGTCCGGTGTTGCACTCCTTGTCGAGGGTGCAGCCGGTGCCGGGTCCGCCGCCATCTTTCATGCAGCTGGTGTCGCCGGTGACATCGACTCCTTGAGCGGCGGCTCCGCATGCGTTGCAGTAGAACTTGCCGTCGCAACCACAGACCCCCGGGCAATCCGCGGTGCAACCCTGCGGGCGCTTTTTGCACATGCCCAGCGCGTCGCCGGCGCCGCAGTCGTTGTTGAAGTCGCAGTATTCGTCTTTCTTGCAAGTGAGCCCCTGTTTGCCACCGCATGCGCTGCCGCCGTCCGTGGCGTCGCTGGCGTCCGCGGCGTCGCCCGCGTCCGCGGCGTCGCTGGCGTCGCTGGCGTCGCTGGCGTCGCTGGCGTCACCGGCGTCACCGCAGTTTGGATCTGGGAAGGCCTCCATGCGCACCCACTTGCCGCCTTCACAGCGCAAGCTGTTGCAGAATTGGCACGGGTCCGAGCAGCCGCTGTTGCAGAACTTGCCCTCTTCGCTGCAGGCCGTGCCCTCTGCTGCGATGAAGTCCGTCGGGCAGCCCGCGCCGCCATCCGCACCGGAGCTGCCGCCGGAACCCGCGCTGCCGCCGCTGCCCGAAGACGCGCCGCTTCCCGCCGAGCCCCCGCTGGCGGGGTCGTCCGACGTTGAACTGCCGCATGCTGAAGTCACGACCAACGCCGCTGCTGCGGCCGCAAAGAAAGCTATTCGAATCGACATATCGGGCAGCGTACGCAAGGGCCATGCCGGAATGAATTGCTGAAATTGCCCAGGATCGGGCCGCAGAGGCTGGCACACTGTGCCGCGACCCGGACGATGTTGCCGGGATCGCGCCCAAGCCTCGAGCAAGCTCTCGCGGGCTATAGTGAGCCCGTGGACGCCCGAGAGCGAGTGCTGGCCGAAGTTGACGCCGCCGAAGACGAGCTGGTCGAGCTGACGCGTGCCCTGGTCCGCATCCCCACGGTGAACCCGCCTGGCGCGCACTACGCCGACTGCGCAGAGTTGCTTGCGAATCGACTGCGCGCGATGGACATGTCGGTACAGCTACTCACCGCAGCAGACCATCCCGACCACAACGCAAAACACCCGCGGGTAAACGTGCTCGGCCGGCTG
>CBDUPW010000536.1:0-3113 GCA_965369205.1 uncultured Polyangiaceae bacterium
GACATCTTGGGGCAGGTGCAGTTGGCGTTCAACAAGGCAACCCATGAAGCGTTGCACGACGTAAAAGTAGAAGTCACGGGCGCTGGCGTATCAGACACGACGGACTTTCGTCTGACTAAGGTCTACAAGGGACAGCAACTCTTGGTATTCGGTCGCTACGACACCCCGGGCACGGCCACGCTGACCCTGCACGCCAAGACCTACGACCAGTCCCAAGTGTTGACCCAGAACGTGCACTTGCCCGAGGTCGACACCGAAAACGCCGAGATCGAGCGACTGTGGGCGCTGGACATGATCCACGCCATCGAAAAGCAGGCGCTGCTGGGGCTCATTCCCTGGTCGGAAGCGAAGGCCAAGATCATCAAGCTGGGCGTCGAGTACCAACTGGTCACGGACTACACGGCAATGATCGTCGTTGACGACGCCACCTTCGAAGAACTTGGAGTTGAGCGCTTGAACGAGGAGCGCACCGACGCCGAAAACGGGGGCGGGCCGTCGGGAGGCAGCGGCTCTGGTTCGTACTCGGGCTCCGGCGACGACAGCTACGGCGGCGCTGTCGACGCCGGCCACCTGGGCATGTTGGTGCTCCTGGGCGGCGGGCTGTCAATACTGGTCTTCCTACGCCGTAGGCAGGACGGCTCGGTCGGGTGAGCGCGATCGCTGAACAACGGGTCGAGTGGGCCGCGGCGCTGATGCGTCGCGGTCCATGGTTGACCCTACTGTTCACCGCCTGCGCGCTGGCGTTCGGGTCGTCTCGAGAATTCGAGTTTGACCGGACTCTTGTGTGGCAAGGCCAATGGTGGCGAGTGTTGACCGGGCACTTCGTTCACTACGGGCGGGCGCACGCCATCGGGGACATTGTGGCGTTCTTCGGCTGGGGCCTCGTCATCGAGGCCATCAGCCGCAAGCTGTTTGCTGCGACCGTATGCGTGTCTTCTTTCGTCGTGGGGCTGTGTGTGCTCGTGCTGTGCCCGCACGTGTCCCGCTACGCGGGGCTATCCGCTGTGGACGTCGCACTCGCAACCGTGCTCCTCGGCGTGCTGTGGTACTCGCCGTGGGTGCGAGCGTTGCCGAATTCGCGCGCACTCGTCTCAATCTTCGCCCTGGGGCACCTGACCAAGACCGTGTACGAGTTCGCTACGGGTGCCGCAGTTCTTGCGCCGGATCTCGGGCCGGGCGTGCGACTCCTGCCGGCCGCACACCTATTTGGTGCCGCGTCGGGGCTAGTGGTCTTCGCGCTGCACCGACTGCGTCGGGCGCACGACAAGCCGGCCAGACACTAAAGGAAAAGCGCAGCGCCCCGGAGGCCCTGCAAGCAGCCCGCGCGCGCCGGCCCTAACCGGGAGGCGCTGTGTGCTAGCCTATGGCTCGAGCAGGAACACGCCGCGACGATCGTAGGAGGGAGCGCGCGTGCCGCCGATTAGGAAGAGCCATGGACGACAGCGAGAACATTGAAGAAGAACTGCGGATCCAAAACGAGCGCTCGCGCCCGCCGAAAATGCTGACGTCGGAAGCGTTCCTGCAGCCCATCCTTGCCCTGCGCAAGGCCCAAGACCTGGAAATGGTGCCGCCAACGGCCACGATTTCCCATGCCATCGGCCGCATGCAAGCCCGTCGCATTGGCGCAATCCTGGTCGTGCAGGACGGCAAGCTCGCGGGTATCGTCACAGAGCGCGACATCCTGCTCAAAGTAACTGGCGCCAAGACCGACGTTGGCGGAAACCCGGTGTCCACGGTGATGACACCCAACCCTGAGTACCTGATGCTTGACGACCAGGTAGCGTACTTGCTCAATGCAATGCGCGTGGGCGGTTTCCGGCACGTGCCGATTGTGAACGACAAGCTTGAGCCACTGTTCGTGGTGTCCTTGCGAGACGTACTGGCGTTCATCGTCGACAACTTCCCCGAGGAAGTGATCAACATCCCGTCCCGGCCGTTCCGCGGCACGCCCAACGAATACGGCGGCTAGAAGCTCGCCGCGACCCAGTGCGCGTTGCCTGCGGACATGCACTGCCCGCGTGCAGGCGCGCGACGGATGAATAGCGTCGATCCGAGCGAAAGTGGACAGGCCCGCGGGCCGCGGCTAGCTTTCAGCGCCGACTGATGAGCACCACGCCCACCGCCGCGCGCCTGCTGAATGATCCGCGGGATGCGCCCTTCGTCAGCCTCATGCTGCAATGCGGTGTGATGGCCATCGCGGGCGTCGGCCTGTTTTTCGTGGAGTCGCAGTTCTGGCCGCTGGCTGCGCTGTACCTGATCGTTTGGGCCGCTTGGGTGCTCGATCGCTTTATTCTGATGCTGCACTGCACCTCGCACCGGCCGCTGTTCAAGGCCAAGCTGCGCTGGATGAACCTGCTGATTCCGTGGGTAATCGGCCCGTTCTTTGGGCAGACGCCGGAGAGCTACTTCGTGCATCACATGGGCATGCACCACCGCGAGGGCAACTTGCCTAACGACACCAGCTCCACGGTGATTCACCAGCGAGATCGTTTTGTCGACTGGCTGGCTTACTTCAGCCGCTTCATGTTGCGTGGCTTGGTAGACCTCGGGCTCTACCACGCGCAGCGAAACAACACTAAGCTGCTGCGCCGGCTCTTGCTGGGTGAGCTCTCGTTTCTATTGGGCGTCGCCGCGCTGCTTTGGCTGAACTGGCGCGCCACTCTCGTGGTCTTCGTCCTGCCCGTACTGCTTGTGCGTACGCTCATGATGATCGGCAACTGGGGCCAGCACGCCTTTGTATGCCAGGCAGAGCCGGACAATCCGTATCGCAACAGCATCACCTGCATCAACACTCGCTACAACCGACGCTGCTTCAACGACGGCTACCACATCCACCACCACGTGCATGCGCGCTGTCACTGGAGTGAATACCCGGCAGAGTTCGAAGACAACAAAGCCGAGTATGGCCGCCAGGACGCCATCATTTTCGACGGCCTCGACTTTTTTCAGGTCTGGCTGTTGTTGATGCTGGGGCGCTGGCAGCGACTCGCTAAAGCCTTTGTGCAGCTTCCGGGCGCAAAGCTCCGATCCGAAGCCGAAGTCATCGAATTCTTGAAGTCCCGGGTCGTGCGCTTCCCCGAAGCGCGCCTACAAACCCTCGGTGCTTGAGCCCA
>CBDUPW010000537.1:0-3101 GCA_965369205.1 uncultured Polyangiaceae bacterium
GCGGATGCTTTCATGAGGCAAAGTGTGCCGCGGAGCGCGCCTCGGAACAAGCGCGACCGCAGGAAGCGGGGCGAATCTCCCCTTTGCGAGCCAGGGAGCAGCGGCGGGCAGTGCGCTTTGCTATGCTGCACGTCGCGGTAGGGAGCCGCATATGTAGCCATGACACCTACATTTCGAATTGGGCTTTCGATTGCCGTTTGTTGCGGGCTGACGGCTGCGTTCTACGGTTGTGGATCCGACGCCAGCGCGCCCCCCGGTTCGGGTGTGGGCGGCAGTTCGGGCACCGGCGCGGGCGGCGGAACCGCCGGCGACGCGTCGAGCAGTGGCGGAACCGGCGCGGTGATCACCGACGCGGGACCGCCAGATGGGATCGATCCGGATGCCGCCTGCGCAGCGATCACCGAGTCTGCAAAGAACTCGCCGTTGCACCTGTACATCATGTTGGACAAGTCCAACAGCATGGCTGGCGGGCAGTGGACGGCTGCTGTGGCCGGGCTCACGGCCTTCGTGCAGTCCGCGGACTCGGCGGGCGTTTCCGTCGGACTCAAGTTTTTTCCGCGGGCGGCGGGCGGTCCGCCGGCGTGTGATCAGAAAGCCTACGCCACTCCGGACGTGGCCTTCGCGGTATTGCCGGGCAACGCGGCGGCCCTGGTGACTGCCCTGGGCGGGGAGTCGCCGAACGGGCTTTCGACGCCCACCTATCCCGCCCTCGGCGGTGGTCTGCTCAAGGGCATCGAGCTCGTGCAGAACAACCCGGGGCATACCGCGGCGGTGCTCTTGGTTACCGACGGCGCGCCAGCTGGGCCGGGCACCAACTGCGCGGGTGTCAATCCCGAGGATTGGAATGAGATTGCCAAGCTAGCGACGACAGGTGTGAACTTCAGTCCTTCGGTGCTGACCTACGTGGTGGGCTTGCCGGGCGTGGACCAGACCTTCGCCAACCAGGTCGCGGCTGCAGGTGGCACCCAAAGCGCCATCCTGGTCAGCAATACCAACGTGCAGGCGGAGTTCGAGCAGGCGTTGGCAAAAGTGCGGGGCGAAGCTTTGCCTTGCGAATACGAACTACCGGATAAGGTCAGCAAGGGCGAGATCGAGTACGGGCGGGTGAATCTCACCATCGACAGCGGCGGCAAGAAGACCGACATCCTGCAGACCACGGACTGCAACAAAGGCGCCGGTTGGTACTACGACCCGCCGGCACCCGCGACCCCGCAGCGCATCTTGCTTTGCCCGAGCATTTGCGACAGCGTGAAGAAGGACTTCACTGCCAAGCTCGACATCCTGCTCGGTTGTAAGACCCAAGTCGTTCGCTGATCCCGCAGTCATGAGCGACGCCAAGAAGCTCGAAAAGGCCATTGCGACGCTCGAGGCCCAGCGCACGGCGTTGGGCAATACCGTCGTCGACACGGCCACGGCGGGCATGCGCGAAAAACTGGCGGCATTGAGCTCCGACAGCGGGGACAAGCGGCAGTTGGTGACGGTGCTGTTCGCTGACGTCTCTGGGTTTACGAATCTGAGCGAGCGCCTCGACCCCGAGGAAGTACAAGAACTGCTGAAGCGGCTCTGGCCGGAGCTAGACCGCGTCATCGTGAAGAACCGCGGGCACATCGACAAACACATCGGGGATGCGGTGATGGCGGTGTGGGGGTTGACCGGGGCCAAACCCGAAGACGCAGAGAGCGCCGTGCGCGCGGGACTGTCCATGCAGCGCGAACTGGTGGCGTTCCGGCAGCGCGAGGGAGTGGAGCTCGCGATGCGCGTCGGTATCAACACGGGCCAGGCCAGCGTGGCCAAAGTTGCATCGACTGGCGAGTGGAACGTGATCGGCGACGTGGTCAACGTGGCGTCACGGCTGGAGCACGCCGCGGATCTGGGCAGCGTGTTGATCGGCAAAACCACCGCGATTCAGGTCGAGAGCGCCTTCGAGCTCGAGGCGCAGCCGCCGTTGGCGGTGAAGGGCAAGCTCGATCCCCTCGATACCTTCTTCGTGCGGGCAGAGGTGCTCAAACACGTGCGTTTGCCTTCGCATACCCTGGCGGATGTGGCGGCACCCTTCGTCGGCCGCGAGCCCGAACTCGGTCAGCTGCTGACTGCCTACCGCGGGGCGCTGCAGGCACAGACCCGCATGCTGTGCATCAGCGCCGAGGGCGGTATCGGCAAGAGTCGCTTGCTCTCAGAGTTTGCACGCCTGTTGCGGGTGCAGGGCGACCCGCTGACGTGTTTGGAACACGCGTGTAGCGCCAGTTCGATGCTCGAGCCGTTCTCGGCGCTTCGCGGGTTGGTGGTCCGGCTCTGCGGCATCACGTCTCTGGACGCAGAACCTGTGCGGGGAATTCTGCGGGCGTCCTTCGCGGAGATCTTGGGCGAAGCGGAATGCGACGAAGCGGCGAGCAGCGTCGGGTTCGTGCTGGGACTATTGGACGAGAGCCCGGAGCTGGCGGCGCTGCGCCACGACGCCGGGCAGATCCGCGGACGCGCAGAAGTGTTGCTGCTGCAGCTCTTGGCCCACCATGCCGGGCAGCGCTTGCTCGTCGTGTTGCTGGAGGACATCCAGCATGCCGACGACGCCTCGCTTTCGTTTCTGGCTCGCCTGGCTTCCGGCCACCAACGCTTGCTGGTGGTAGCGACCTCGCGCCCGGATCTGTGGCAGCGCGCCGATGCCCCGGGACCCTGGCTGGAGCGTTTGCCCCTAGAGCCGCTGTCGCGCAGCGACGCCCACAAGCTCGCCCGAGGGCTCTTGCTATCCATCGCCGACGCACCCCAGTGGCTCAGCGACTTCTTGGTGGAGCACAGCGGGGGCAATCCGTTTTTCTGTGAAGAACTGCTACGCACGCTTTTCGAACGAAGCATCATCGTGCAATCGCCACGGGGCTGGTCTGCGCCGGATGAGCCGCCGGCTGAGTTCAGCATGCCCGCGCGCCTCACTCCGCTCTTGGCCGAGCGCCTGGATCGTTTGGCGCCGGAAGCGCGGGCACTATTGGAGCGTGCCGCCGTGGTGGGGCAGCGGGTCCGCCGGGAGCAGCTCGAAGTGTTGTGGGGAGGCCCTGCGTCGCCGGCGGTGCTGCAGCAGCTCTGCGACGCGAATATGCTGGGGCGGACCC
>CBDUPW010000538.1:0-3064 GCA_965369205.1 uncultured Polyangiaceae bacterium
GCTGGTCGGCGCACGATGTCCGCAAGCAGCGCCACGGACGGCTCAAAGTTTTCGGCTATCAAGTTCATGCTGAGCACAACGTGATCGACATCGGTGGAGCCCGCGTACTCGGTGCCCAGCCGCTGCAGCGCTTCGCTGAACTCAAGGGCGTTCTTGCCCCCCGCTCCTTCGTCGAGCATGTCGGTGGTCAAGAAGGTGAGCCCAGCCTTGCCTTTAGGATCCGTCGCGGCGCCTCGCGGCAGCACAAGCAAGAGCGTCACCAGCGGGGTGGCTCCTTGTTGCAGGAAGTACAACGGCACGCCGGAGGTCAGTGCGATTTGGCTCGGGGACGGCAGAACCCACGCCGGAAGGGGGCCCGGCGCGGGCAGCGTCGTGCGGTCTGGCGCGTCCTTCGTGCTCGGCTCGGCAGCCGGCGCTACCGGCGGAGGCAGCGCTGGCAACGGGTCCCGCCCCTGATTCCCACCGCAGGCCGCGGCAAGCATTCCAACGACAAGATAACGAAAGCCGTTCATTGGGTACCTCCGGCCTTGGCACCAGCGACGACATCCAGGCGCAAATAGCCGTCCAGCTTGAGCCACTCCTTGGCTGCGGAGTGCACGTCCTTCGCCGAGGGTGACGTGTAGCGCAGCAGGTCCTTTTCCAGATAGTCGGCGCTGCCGGTGTACTGAAAGTAGGTCGCCAGCGTCGACGAACGTGACACGACGCTTTCGAGTCGCTCAAAGAAGTCCTTCTTGTAGCCATTTTTGGCGCGCGCCAGTTCGTCTTCGGAGGGTGGTTTCGCGAGCGCCTCTGTGAGGGCCTTCTTCAACGCTTTCTCCAGCTTCTCGACACTCACCTTCGGTGCCGCGGTCGCTTGCACGACATAAAAGCTGCCCAATCGCATGGATGCTTGGAAGGCGGCGACGTCCTTGGCGACTTTCTGATCGTAGACCAGCGGCTTGTACAGCCGGCTGGTCTTGCCTCTGGAGAGCACGCTTGACCACAAGTCGAGCTCCGCGTCGCCCTTGGCGAAGAGTGCGGGAGTGGGCCAGGCGAACATGACCCGGGGCAACTTCACATCGTCGGTTTCCGTGATGTGTTTCACTTCGGTCATACGCGGCAACGCGGTGGTCGGCACCGCGGCTCGCTTCCCGGAGGCAGCGCTGCTGAAGTACTTCTTGACCAGCGCCTTGGCCCGCGGCGCCTGAAAGTCTCCCACGATGGTGATCACGGCGTTCGCCGGCGTGTAGTATTCGCGAAAAAAGCCTTTCACGTCGGAAAGCGACGCCGCAGTCAGGTCCTGGTGAGAGCCGATCACAGGCTCATGATACGGGTGCCCGGCGGGGAAGACGTTCTGGGTCAGGTGGATCCAGCTCATGCCATAGGGCACGTTTTCGTAGCGCTGGCGCCGCTCGTTCTTCACCACGTCCCGTTGGTTGTCGAGACCGCCTTGGGTCAGTGCCGGCAGCATATGAAACATGCGGTCCGACTCCATCCAGAGCGCCAACTCCAGGTAGTTCGATGGAACGCGTTCGAAATAGTTCGTGCGATCTTGGTTCGTGGTTCCGTTGACTAGCGCGCCAATAGGTTCGAAGGGTTTGAAGTATTCGTCGGGGAAGTTTTGCGACCCTTGAAACATCAAGTGTTCGAACAGATGTGCAAATCCACTGCGACCTGGACGCTCGTGGCTAGACCCGACCAGGTACCGCACTTCCACGGCGACGACGGGCAGGCGGGTGTCCTGACTCAGCAGCACGGTCAAGCCGTTGTCGAGTTGGTACTGCTCGACGGAAAGCTTGGGCGTTCCGGGCGCGGCTGTGGCCGGCGCAGCCAGCAGCGCCAGCGAAAGGGTAAGCAGTGCGGGAAACTTCATCTCGAGCAGAACTCCTTCAAGGGGCGCGCGCTTGGCCCCGGGGCGCACGAAAGCCGGGGCGGGACGCCGACGTCAACCCACGACATTGCCCGATCCATGGGGGAGAACAGCCCGCAAGGATCGTATAAGCGACGTGCGTGGGACCGAGAGGCTACGGGTCCCGCCCGCTGGAGGGCAATTAGCCATGCAAATTCAGACACTTAAGGCCGCGATGCTCGGCGCGAGTGGGCTCGCATTGTTGGCATGCACGACTAAGGGACAGGGCGGCGGGTTGCCCGACGGCGGCAACGGCGCGGCAGGCGCCGGCGGCGGTCAGGTCAAGGACGGCGGCGGAGGTTTCGGAAACTTCGGCGGAACCGCGGGCGCTGGTGGCAGTGCAGGATACGCGGGCGGAACCGGTGGAAACGCGGGCGGCAGCGCGGGATACGCGGGCGGCAGCGCGGGATACGCGGGCGGTGGCAGCGGCGGTTTCGCGGGCAGCAGCGGAGGCGGCGGTTCCGGCGGACTCTCAGGCGGCGGCGGCTCGGGCGGCTCAAGCAATCCCGCCAGCTGCAAGGGCTATTGCGGCAAGCAAGCGCCCGGCGGCTGCTACTGCGACTCGGAATGCGTGAGCAACAACGATTGTTGCACGGACAAGGCGACCTACTGCCCGTAGCGCGCCCTGTGCCGCATCAGAAGTGAGCGCGTGCACCCAGCAATCGGCATCAGGACCTAGCCACGCGTGACACGCGCGGTCGCCTTCGGAACGGAGGCCTGCGCTCGCCAGAGCACCAGGATCGGCGCCGTCACCGCAATGAGCACCCCGAGCAATGGCTGCCGCAGCACACCGACGGCGAGGAGCGCAAACAGCAGCAGCAGCGCAAATAGTCGCAACGCAAGGTAGCGTGCACGCCACTCGCTGCGCTGATGTAGCAAGAGCACGTCCGTGGGCCAGAAGACCAGGACCGCCTCGTTGATCCGCAACTCCGGGACCTGGCTCAGGAATGCAACACCCCACAGAGCCACCGCGACGGACGCCAGCGTCAGCCCGGTGAGCACGCTCGCAGCGCGGGTCCATCGCCGCCAGGACGCCACTCCAACTGCCAACGTGAAGACAGCGCCAACCCCTAGCTGATATCCAAGGGGTTGCGCCGGACCCTGCCCAAAGCCCGCCCCACGCCGGGTGTAGACGACTTCGGGCTCCGCGCCGTAGTGCGCCCTCAACTGGGACCG
>CBDUPW010000539.1:0-3061 GCA_965369205.1 uncultured Polyangiaceae bacterium
GCGCGCAGCTCGAGTTTCGTTGGGCTGCGACGCTGCGCTCCCAGGAGTGGACGGGGTATCAGTTTGGCGACCCGTGCGTGCGTTTGTGGCACCAGACGATCGGCATGTCGCAAGCACAAGTCCTGCGTGAACGAATGGACGCGACGCTGACGCGGCGCAAGTTCATTCCGGTCTTCGAGATGCGGGACGACAAGCTCGACGAGATGGCGCGGGAGATCGCCGAGCACAACCCCGTGTTGATGGACGGCTACGCGGAGGCTCTCGACTTCTTGGCGTACTACCTCAAACACCGTGGCACCGTTGCGGTGCGTCCCAAGGCGTTGATGTCCAGCGCGCAGTCCCTTCCCGACACCAGCCGCGCGCTGATCGAAGAAGCGTTCGGTTGCAAGGTCTTCGATAAATACGGAGCACGGGAGTTTTCCGGCATTGCGTATGAATGCGACGCACACATGGGCCACCACGTCGTGGGCGAGGGCTACATCGTGGAGGTGTTGCGCGACGGCGTGCCCGCGGCTCCCGGCGAGGTCGGCGAAGTGGTGATCACGGATCTGAACAACTACTGCTTGCCCTTCATCCGCTATCGCATTGGGGACTTGGCCACCGCCGTTGATCCTACGCTTGCCTGCCGCTGTGGCCGCGGCCTTCCGCTAATGGGCAAGATCGAAGGTCGCGTTCAGTCCATTGTGCAGGGCACGGACGGCCGCTACGTTCCGGGCAGCTTCTTCCTGCACTATTTGAAAGAGTTCGACCATGCGATCTTGCGATTTCAGATCATCCAAGAGCGCAAAGACGCTATCGAGTTCCACGTCGTCAAGGGCGGGCGCTACTCCGACGACACCATGGAAGAGATCCTTCAGACATTCCGACAGTACCTCGGCGACGACATGAAGATCGAAGTGGTGTTTGTCGACAACGTGGACATGGTCCGTACCGGCAAGCGGTTGGCCAGTGTGTCCAAGCTGCAGGTGGACTTCCAAACAAGTGCTCCGACCCGGGTGACCAATGACGGATAGCCTGTCGCGGAACGAGCAACCCTTCGAAGACTTGCTCGGCGATACATCCGGAGACTACGGCTCCGAGCACTTCTCGCCCAGTGAGTTCGCGTTGCGCGAGGCCCTCGAAGACCACCACTATTGGCACCTGCATCGCCGGCAAGTCATCTTCGAGGAACTGCTGCGTGCCGGGGTCTCCAGACAAGCGCGCCTGATCGAATTGGGCTGCGGCATCGGCACGGTGGCGACGTACCTGAACAGCCGCGGATTCGCAGTCGACTACTCCGACATCCACCCCGAGGCATTGGTCATCGCGCGGCGTCGCGCGGAAAAGGTCCTGGGGACCGCGGCCGAATCCCGGCGTTTCGTACGCTTTGATGTCACGCGCGCCGCTCTTGAGCCGGCCTACGAAGGCATCCTGATGCTGGACGTGCTTGAGCACCTGCCCGATGACCGAAACGCCCTTGCGAATGCGACCCAAGGGTTGCCCCGGGGCGGCGTTGCCATGTTCACGGTGCCAGCGTTCCAGTTGCTCTGGTCCCCTTGGGACGACATGGAGCATCACAAGCGCCGCTACACCGTAGCCCAGGCACGCAAGCTAGCCGCAGACGCCGGGCTCGTGGTCCAGCGGGCGACGTGCTTCTTCTTTCCGCTATTTTTTGCAGCACTCGGCGTCAAGCTGCTGCGTAAGGCGCGCCAAGTGGCAGTGGGCCCCGCGCCCGTCGCCGCGAACATCCTGGAGATGGCGGAGACCAAGACCAATCCGATCTTGAACGGTGTTGCCAGCAAGGTGTTGGGGGCGGAGCACCCGGTTCGCCGATCTCTCGGGTTCGCGCTCGGCACCAGCGTCATGTGCGTCGCGCGCAAACCCTGAGCCACAGCGCAGTCGGGGATGAGCAGTTCCGATCCGCCGCCGGCCACGCGCCTGTTTCGCGAGCTACGCCGGTTAGCAGCTAGCCTGACCGCCGCGGAGCTGCTGTCCGCGATTGTCGGTCTTGGCCTCGTGCTGCGCTACCTGTGGCTCGTTGACGATTCGTTCATCTACTTTCGCTACGTCGACAATCTGGTCTTTCTGGGTCGCGGTCTGGTTTTCAACGCGGGGGAATACGTCGAGGGGTTCACCAGTCCCGCGTTTGCCCTCTTGCTTGCCGCCCTTCGACTGACGCGTTTGGACTTCTTCAGCCTCATTGGCGGAATCGCGGTGCTAAGTTTCCTGGGCGCCTTTGCGCTCTGGCTGCGAGTGGACCGCGCTCTGGCCGGACCGATCCGGCTGAGCCTGCCCGCGCTGCTGCTGGCCCCGTGCTACGGCGTCACGCAGTACTTCTCGTCAGGGCTCGAGACGCCGTTGGTGCTGCTCTCGGCCAGCGTCACGGCGGTCTTCATCCTGGAGCGCCGCAGCCGGCTCTGGGGGATCTTGTTCGGCCTGGTGCCCATCGTGCGTCACGAGCTTGCCGTTCCCTTTGTGCTCGTGCTGCTCTGGTTCTCCGTGCGTGAGCGGCGCGTGCCGTGGTGGCCCCTGGGCAGCGCGGCGCTCTCTGTTGGGGGCTGGCTGTGTTTTCGCGTCTACTACTACGCGGAGCTTCTACCCAACACGTTCTACTTGAAGGACGAAAGCAGTCCGCAGCAGGGGCTGCTCTATCTCCAAAACAGCTTCGGCCCGTATCCGCTCGTCTACGTTGCCGTCGGCGCGCTTGCGCTGCTCGGCTACCTCGCTGTTCGGCGCCGCGCTCCTCTGCGCAGCGAAGCACGTGTGGTCATGCTCGTCGCTGCCCTCGCGAGTCTGGGCTACGTGGTGCGGGTCGGGGGCGACATGCTGCACTTTCGCTTCGTGCTGTTTCCGGCAGTGCTGCTTGCGTTGAGTTCTTCGGGGAGCCTCGAAGCGGTGCTTGCTCGCGCGGGGGTCGTGCCCGGAAGCGTGCCCCGTGCGCTGCTTGCCGTCGCGTTGCTCGCAGCAGGCGCTGCCTGCTACCCCGCGCAGCTCCAGAGTCACCCGCTGTCTCTCCACGAAAAGATGCAGAAAGTGAACGGTATCAGTGAGTCGTCTTGGCATCGTCAGCAAGCGGACCTGG
>CBDUPW010000540.1:0-3054 GCA_965369205.1 uncultured Polyangiaceae bacterium
GTGGCCGCGAACAAGCGGGCTGCCTACGCCGCTCGCCATGCGGACTACGTGCAGATCACCAGTGAGCTGCGCGGTGAGTCCGATCGCTACTGGACCGAGGGTGCCGGCAAGGGTTGCGGGGGTGGTACGGGCAAAGCGGCGTATTTCAGCTGCCGCCAAGTCTTCGGAAATGCCGAGACTCCTTTGGAGCGGCGGGATTTTCGCATCGTTGCCGCCTATCAAAACGAGCTGATCGTCGAACCGCGCGCCGCGACGAGTTCGGCAGGTCGCCAGGCGGTGCTCGACGACCTCGCGTGTTGCTTTGGTGGTTCGGCGTTGCGCTACAAGTTGCGGGCCGGCCATCAGTGGATCGTGCGGGGCGAGCGCTCCGGCTTTCGCCACAATGTGGTCGCAGATGCAGATCTGCGCTGCATTCGTGACTGCAATCCGCGGCGCGGCCTATTGCGCAGTCGTGTCCTCGAAGCCTCCAACAGCGCGTGCACCGGAACCGAATGCGGGATCGGTCGATCCACCAAGGCCGACGTGGCCTGCGTCGTCAGTAGCGACAGCGCCCTTTCGCCGGGCGGTGCCGGGGCGGAGTGCATCTTCGAAAACTTGCTGTATCGGTTTGCGATCTACCGCGGCAACCAGCCGAGCGTTCGTGACATGGCGTTTTCGTATCAGTTGATCGGCGGCTTTTCGCCGCTGGTGGCGAATTTGGCTGCCCAGACGGCTGCGGTGTCGCCCCAGTCCATGAGCTTCGTGCCGCAGCTGGGTCAGTTGGCGGTGGTGGACGGAGCGGCGGAGGGCCTGGTGTTGGTCAGCCTCGATACCGTCGGTATTTCCCGTCTGTTCTTCTGAGCATGGCTGGGCCGCGCACCCCGGTCATGCAGCAGCACGCCCGCGCGAAGCAGGCGTACCCCGACTCCATCGTCTTCTTCCGGCTCGGTGACTTCTACGAGATGTTCGGCGACGACGCCGTGCTCGTCTCCAAGTTGCTCGACCTAACGTTGACGAGCAGAAACCGCGGCAAGCCCGACGAGGTTCCGATGGCGGGGGTGCCGCATCACGCCGCGCACCAATACCTGGCCAGGCTCTTGGAGCTCGGGCACAAGGTCGCCATCTGCGAACAGATGGCCGACCCGGCGACGGTCAAAGGCATCGTGCCACGCGAAGTCGTGCGCGTCCTGACCCCGGGCCTCGTCACCGATGGCAACCACTTGGACGCCCGGGCCAACAATTGGCTGGCGGCGTTGGATGCGAGCGAACACGGCGTGGGCGTCGCGCTCTTCGACTTGTCGACAGGGGAGTTGCTCGCCGCGGTGCTGCCGGATCTTGCCGCGGCTCTCGGCGAAATCACGCGTGCCGCCCCCCGGGAGGCGCTGCTGGGTCTCGGGTCCGAGCCAGAGCGCGTCGCGCTGCTGCAGACCTTGGAAGTGACGCTGCCGAGTACGGCGCTGCGACAGGACGCTGTGCTGGCTGACGACGATGTGGCCGAGAGTCTGGGCCGACTCGCAGCGGAGGCCGCGGATTTTGCCGTGGCAGCGCGGCGCGCCGCTGCACGTGCGTTGCGCTTTGCACAGCGATGCCACCCGGGGCAGACCTTGCCGCTGCGACGCATCACGCGCTGGCAACCGGAGAGCGCCATGGCCCTCGACGCCACCGCGCAGCGGCATTTGGAGCTCATCGAATCTGCGTCGGGCGCCAAAGACACCACGCTCCTGTCGGTTCTGGATGCCACCCAAAGCTCCGCCGGGGCTCGGCTGTTGCGACGTCGGCTGCTTGCGCCACTGACGGACGTGCAGCGGATCCGTCGTCGACATGACGTGGTTGAGCTGTTCGTGGTGCATTCGCGGCTGCGCAAACGCGCCAAGGCGGAGCTGGCGAAAGTCACGGACGTGGAGCGCGTGGCCACCCGCGCGCTGCTCGCCGAAGCAACACCGCGGGATTTGGGGCTCTTGCGTGACGGGTTGAACGCAAGTGCCGCGTTAGTGCGACTGCTCGTCGAGGGCTCGGACCCGGGAATGTTGGAGACGCTTCAACTCGCCGACGGTGAACCGGACGTCGTGGCGGATCTTGCAGAGCAGTTGAATCGCGCGCTTTCGGAGCGACCTCCGGCGCAGCCCAAAGAGGGCCACATTTTCCTGCCTGGCTACGATGCGGAACTCGACAAGCTGTCGGCGCTCGCGCAGAGCGGCGCGGGCGCGATGGTCGAGTTGGAAAGCCGCCTGCGCACAGAACTGGGGATTGCCAAGCTAAAGGTCCGCTACACCCGCGTATTCGGTTGGTACGTCGAGATTGCCAAGAGCCACGCTGGCAAGGTTCCCGGGGAGTTTCGCCGCAAGCAAACCGTCGCTGCAGGGGAACGCTACACGCTGCCCGAACTCGACGACCTGTCCGAGAGCGTGCAACACGCCGAAGAGCGTCAGCGTGAGCGGGAGCTGCACCTGCTCAAGTCCCTGGTCTCGCGCGCGGCAGAAGCGGCCGAGCGCATTCGCGACCTGTCCGCGCGGGTTGCGCGCTGGGACGTGGCGGTCGGGCTTGCGGAAGTGGCCCACCGATACGACTACTGCCGGCCCAGGGTGGACGACTCGGAGACCCTGGAGCTGGTGGAAGGGCGCCATCCCGTCGTCGAGCGCTTGTCCGCACTGGGGCGCTTCGTTCCGAACGACGTTCGGCTCGATGTCGAAGCCGAGCGGTTGTGGCTGATCACCGGGCCCAATATGGCCGGCAAGAGCACGCTCTTGCGGCAAGTGGCGCTCACGGCGGTGATGGCCCAGCTCGGCAGCTTTGTGCCGGCTTCGTCGGCACGCGTGGGCGTCGTGGATCGCGTGCTGTCGCGGGTCGGCGCCAGCGACGACGTCGCGCGGGGCGAGAGCACCTTCATGGTGGAGATGCGCGAAACCGCGGAGATCTTGCGGGTGGCCACGCGGCGGTCCCTGGTCATCCTGGACGAGATCGGACGCGGCACGAGTACCTTTGACGGCCTCGCGATCGCCTGGGCGGTCGCGGAGCATCTCGAGCACGCAGTGCAATGTCGCGCGCTATTCGCGACGCACTACCACGAGCTGACGC
>CBDUPW010000541.1:0-3048 GCA_965369205.1 uncultured Polyangiaceae bacterium
CAGCGAGAGCCAAGGGCCACGATCCGCCGCCGGGGCGCGGCGTGGTGCGACAGGCGCAGCCGCTGTCGTCTGCGGACTCGCTGCCCGTTGCGGCATTCGCCCCGGAGCCCGCGTTGCCCGCTGTACCGGCGCTGCCGCCGCCGACGCCCGTGCCAGCGCTGCCACCGCCTGCGGCGCTGCCCGCGCTGCCGCCACCCGCACCCGGACTGCCGCCGGCGCCCGGTCCGCCACCGCCCGTGCCGGCGCCACCGTCCACGGGCACCGCCGAGCCGTCGTGCCACTCGTAGGCGCCGACGTCATGCGCGCTGCCTTGGGGGCGCGGGATCCCTTCAACGTCGGTGCTGGGCGCTTTGTCTTTGGCACCCTTGTCGATGGCGGGCGCTGTTGCGAGCAAGTGCACGTCATAGGGAGGCGCGACAAAGAACTTGGTCGCATCGTCGATGATGATGTTGGCGTCCTCGGTCACGCCGCTACCTTCGTTGGCGAGAGCTGTGGTCAAATTGTTTCGCACCAGTCCGCTGGAAGCCGTGCCGTTCTTGTGGTTGCCCAGCTTGATCCAGGGCGGCCCGGGTTTCACCGCGTTCACGTCGAGTACGGTGTTGTTGACGACCTGCGCGTTGATGGCGCCAAGCAGCGTGATGCCATGCCAATGGTCGGTGATGACGACGTTGTTCTCGATCACCCAATCCCGAAACATGCCATCAAACATGCCGATGCCCTGCAAAGGACCGCGCAAAGGCTGGTTCTCATCTTCGTAGTTGATGAACATGTTGCCGCGCAGGGTGACCCCAACCACCTCGCCCGTTCCGACTTTTCCGTCACTACCCACGCTCCAGGACTGGAAACCGTCGTCGTGGTTGTCGTTCACGTCGTAGCAATTCTTGACCAGGTTGTATTGAAAGGTCGTGTAGTTGCCGAGTCCTCGCAGACCGTCCCCCGAGAAGCGATTGACGGTGTTCCTTTCGATCAGCGAGTCCGATGCTCCCGACGAAATCCCAAAGTTGACGTCTTCGACGACGTTGCCGGCGATGGTGATGTTCTTTCCACCCAGCGAGATGCCGTTGGCGGCCTTGTCGTTCCAATCCGCGGCGCTCCACTTGGAGGTGTCACTGACGGAACGGATTGAGAACCCGGAGATGGTGATGTCGCTGACCGGGCCACTGTGGTTGTGGCTCTCGACGGAGACCAAAGTGCTTTTGTCGTAACTGGGCGCGAGCTCGCGATTCACGCTGAGCCCTTCGAGCACCCAGTTGGAACTCGAACGCACGACGAGCTTGCTCAATCCGGGGTTGTGGCCCGAAGCGGCCGCGACGGTGATGATTGCACTGTTGTAGTGACCGATAATGCTCACGCTGCCGTGGTAGCCGTCGTAGAGCACAATGCGATCCCCGGCTTTGATGGGCGCGCTCGCGTTCTTCGGTTTCAGCTGCTTGCCGCTGGCGTAAGGCAGTGAGTCCCAGTTCTGGGTTGCGACGAGGTTGGCGCTAATGACTTCTTCGAGGGTCTTCCAGGGTTTGGCGCTGCTGCCGTCGCCCGCGGCGCTGCCTTTCGCCGGGTCCACGTGGAAGTCCGTGGCATGGGCGGAAAGTGAACAGCAGAAGACGGCGACCAGGGCGGGGATGGCGTGGCGGTGTTTCATGGCGATCCACAGCCTAGGGGGCGCCAGCGCCGCCGGCCCTTACACTCGACGCGCGGATAGAACGCCCCCAGAGCGTAAGTGCGCGTTATTGCGTGACTATGCCTTCGGCGCCGCCAACCCGGGTGGCGCGAGGCCCAGAGCGTCTTCTAGGCGCGCCAAGTAGTCGTCGCGGGGGATCGTGTACGCACCCAGGGACTCCAGATGGGGCGTCACGAACTGCACGTCAAAGAGGCGCACGCCGGCGGCGAAGAGACTCTGGATCGCCGCGATCAGGGCCAGCTTCGAGGCGTTGGTTTCGCGATGGAACATGCTTTCGGCAGCGAACAGACCACCCACACGCACGCCGTAGAGTCCTCCCACGAGCGCCGTCTGGTGCCAGACTTCGAAGCTGAGCGCGTGCCCGCGTTCGTGCAGTTGCACATAGGCGTCGATCATCTCCGGCAGGATCCAGGTGCCACCGTCGCGTTCGGCGCACAAGACCATGACGTGGCGGAAGGCGCGGTTGCAGCTGACCGAAAACGGCGAGTTGCGCAAGAAACGCTGCATGCTGCGAGAGACGTGCAGCCGGTCTGGGGTCATGATCGCCCGCGGATCCGGCGACCACCAGAGTGGCGGCAGCCCCACGTCGTACCAAGGGAAGATCCCGCTCTCATAAGCGCAGAGCAGGCGGCCGATACTCAGATCGCCTCCCACTGCGAGCAGGCCGTCTTCGTCTGCGGTGCGCGGATCCGGAAACGCGTCGGGCGCGCCCACTCCCAAAAACACGGGTCGACTTCGACGTCGCACGCTTCGCACAATAGTCGAAACACTGCCCGAGCGCATGCCAGACCGGGCTCGCACCGGCGTGTCCGGGCGCTTCGGGCAGCGGCTCAATTCCCGGTCAGGTGCGCGTCGAGGGCGTCTAGATCCGCCAAATGTAGAAATCCCGCAGGCAACGTCAGGGCGTCGACGCCCCGTCCGCCGACCAGGGCAGTCGTACGCGTCGTTAGCCCCTGGGCGATGGCACACAGTTCCTTTTCGGCTGCCCTCGGTTCCAAGGACACGACGCTCAAGAGCAGTCGCTGTGCGCCAGTGCGCCGTACGGCGTCGACGATTTCCGACGCCGGCAAGTTGGGGCCCAAGTACACCACGCGCTGCCCGCGCATGGTGGCGAGCACCGCCGCGATCAACGCGCCCAGTTCGTGAAGCTCGCCGGCGGGCGTGGTCGCGATGCTCGTGGTGCGGGTGTCCGCGGGCTGAAGCGTGCGCATCAGTCCGCCCAGGTGTCCGCGCACGAGCGCCGTGGCCGCATGCTCTTGGGCGATGCACATGTCGCCCACTTCCCAGGCGGCGCCCACGCGTTCGAGCACCGGGACGATCACTTGCTTTACGACCTCGAAGGGCGGCAGCAGTGCCGTGGCGCGCCGCAA
>CBDUPW010000542.1:0-3036 GCA_965369205.1 uncultured Polyangiaceae bacterium
CCTGGGCGGCGTCGGCCCAACAAGAACGCTGCTTTGGGGTACACTCGCTGCATGCGACGCCAAATTGTCGGGCTGCTATTCTCGATCACAGTTGCAGGACTCGTCGGCTGTTCTTCAGACGAATCCGCGAACGCGGGCAGCGGTGGGACGGACGGCGGCGGGGCTTCCAGTTCTGGCGGCAGCGGCGCAGCGAGCAGTGGAGGGAGCAGCACTGGCGGCGTGAGCACCGGTGGTGGCGGTGGCAGCTCCGGAACGGCTGGAGCGACTTCGAACTACGATTGTGCCAACCCCGACCCGGCCTGGATCTTTTGCGACGACTTCGAAAAGATGGACGGCGGCTGGGATGCTTGGTGGAGCGCCGCGGGTTGGACCGATCACATCGGCAAGGACAATCCCGGGCGCATGACATCTTCGTCCGCAGCGCATGCAGGCAAGTGGGCGTTGCACATGCCCGCAAGTGCCAGTGCGGGCTACCAAGGCGCGGACTTGATCTATCGCCCTTGCGACGGCGCCAACAAAGCCGGCTGCAACATGAAAGGGTACCCGCAGCTCTACTTTCGGACTTACTTGCGCCTGGCAGCGGATCACCAGAAGGTGCATCATTTCCTAGCACTGGGCGGAAGCCAGCTGGACGACTACTGGTCCGCCTACGGCAATGCCGGCTGCCGACCGAACGGGAAGCGTCACATGGGATCGACGGTGGATTTCACTGATGGCGACCACGCGACGTTTTTCTACACCTACTACCCCAAGATGAAATGTGACACTGGAGCCAACTGCGACAAGTACTCCAACTCCTCACAGGTATGCAGCGAGTGCGCGGGCAAAGACATGCCCTGCACCAATGGCCCCGAGTGTTGTTGGGGCAATCACTTCAAACCAAGTGCCGACGTCAAGCTTCCCCTCGACAAGTGGGTCTGCTTCGAGATGATGATGAAGCCCAATGACCTGGGGCAAGACAACGGCGTGATGGCGTATTGGATCGACGGCACCCTCGCCCACGAAGAAACGACCATGCATTGGCGAGACGACGCCAACCTGCAGATGAACATGGTGCGGCTGCAGCACTACCTGACCACTGGGGATGCCGGCGGGCACTCGAACCAGGTTTGGTTCGACGACGTCGTGGTCAGCACCGAACGCATCGGCTGCATGCCCGGCGGCTAGCCGGGAAATCGCCGTCGATCCGGCGCGACTCCGCTTTCGCGCGCCCGGAAGTGTGATACCCCTACGGGAATGCAGATCGCGCCGCTCGATCCACTGTGTTTCGACGCGAAGCTGCTGCCGCAAGTCGTCGCGCCTCCCTACGACGTGATCGATGCGGACTTGCGGCGCTCGCTGGCGGCGCGCCACACGCACAACGTTGTGCACTTGGATCTGCCCGCGGGCACCGGTGATGAGCGCTACGCCAACGCAAACAACCTGCTGCAAGACTGGACCGCACATGGAGTGTTGCGGCGGCTGGGAACGCCTGCCTTCTGGCGCTACGCGCAGACCTTCGACCCGCCGGGTGGCGGGCGACGCTGCACCCGTCGCGGCTTCTTTGCCCTGGTGCGCGCGGTCCCATTCACAAGCCGGGTCGTACTGCCTCACGAGCGCACGCTGAGCGGGCCGAAGCTAGACCGCATCAAGCTCTCCCGCGCGACGCGCGCCACGTTGTCTCCGCAGTTCATGTTGTATTCCGATCCGGAGCGCGCCCTAGACGCCAGCTTGGATGCCGGCGAAGGGTTCGCGGACTTCAGCACCGAAGACGGGATCCGACACGAAATTTCCCGAATCACCTCTCGAGACGCGATCGCATACATCACCCAAACCCTCGCCAGCGGAAAGCTGCTGATCGCGGACGGACACCACCGTTACGAAACCGCGGTCGCACTTTCTACGGAGATAGAGGCCGAAGCACGGGCGCAGGGCCTGCCGAGCGGTGGGGGTGAGCACCTGTACACACCGGCACTTCTGGCCAACGGCGACGACCCGAATCTGCTCGTATTCCCAACCCACCGGCTGATCCACTCACTGGCAGTATTTGATTTCGACACCCTATGCCGCCGCGCCGCGGAGCTGTTTGAGGTGCGGCCCCTCGAAGGCAGCGTCACCGAGTGGACCCGTGCCCTCGCGGACGCAGGGGACAGTGCCCTGTGCGCCGCCGTCGGCGCCAGCCGCGCAGTGCTACTGACCCCACGCAAGGACGCCGACCTGGACGCGCACCCGGTGCTCCGCCAGCGCCCGAAAGCCGTGCAACGCACCGCAGCCGCGCTACTACACGACGGCATCATCGAGCACTTGCTCGGCGTGACTCCGGAAGCACAGGCAGCGAAGACCAATATCCGCTATCTGCAAGACGCGCAGGATGGCCTTTCGGCGCTGACCGCTGGTCAGGCGCAGCTGCTATGCATGATGAACGCGACCCCCGTCCCAGTGATTCGCGAAGTCGCCGAGGCCGGCGAAGTGATGCCGCAGTAGTCGACGTTCTTTTACCCGAAGGTGTTGACCGGCCTGCTGATCCACACCTTGGATCCAACCCGCAGCATCGCAAGCGGGGGGTAGCAGGCCGTGCGTAAGGGCCGAGCAGCGATCCTTCCAACGTCACACGCCGCGGTCCTGCTCGCGCTGCTGCTGTGCACCCTGCTGGCCTGCAAGAATAAGAGCATCAAAGACAAGAGCACCGTCACGCGACCCGGAGCCCCCAGTGACGTCGAGCTCTGGCGACCGACCGACGCACTTGCATGCGATGACGCCGCTGCGGGTGCGCCGCGCGCGGAAGCCTGCCGAATCGCCCGGGACTTCGCCGCCGCCGCGCCCGTTGCGGCGTGGCCAAGCAGCGGACGCGCGGTGTGGTACGGGCGCACCTATCGCATCGTGAGCGGGAAACCAGAAAACGTCGCGCCGTACTTCTTTCAAGTGGAGCCCGGCAAGAACACCAGCACCCTGCTGAGCTTCGACGAGCTGAAGTTCGTGCTGCCCGTGCACGGCAGTGCTCGGGATTTGATCCCGGAGAACGCATCCGAGCGCGCGGACGCGGACGCAGTGCTCGCC
>CBDUPW010000543.1:0-3026 GCA_965369205.1 uncultured Polyangiaceae bacterium
CGCTGGAGTCGGGGACGGAACAGCACGACCAGCTGGCGCGCGCCAAGCTCGCGGAAAGCGAAGCTGCGCGAAGATTCCAGCTGCTGCTCGACTCCGTTGCGGAGGGCGTGATTGGCGTCGACCGCCAGGGGCGCATCACCTTCGTGAACGCCGCGGCTGACGCAACCCTGGTCTTGGGCGGCGTGATCCAAGAAGGACAGTCCTTCGCAGCCGTCTGCCTCCCGGAAGGTGCGGACGCTGCGCCGTTTGCGCCGGAAGCAGCGCAAAGCGGCGTGCAGGAGGCGGTGTTCCGGCAGGGACCGCGCGAGGTGCCGGTGCAGTATCGGGTCAGCCCCGTCGTCGAAGAATATGGCGAGGTGGTCGGCGCCGTGATCACCTTTCGCGATATCAGCGTGGAACGCGAGCTCCAGTCCCAGCTGGTGCAAGCCCAAAAGCTCGAAGCCATTGGCCGCCTCGCCGCTGGGGTGGCGCACGAGATCAACACTCCGGCGCAGTTCGTATCCGACAACGTGGCGTTCTTGGGTGACTCTTTCCGCAGTCTGTCCGAACCCCTGCGGGTGGGTATCGAGACGCTGCCGGACACTGGCAAACGCAACAGCCCGCGCCGGCGCGCCGTTTGGATGTTGGACCAGGTGCCCGAAGCCATCGAACAGGCCCAAGAGGGGATCGAGCGCGTGGCGACCATCGTGCGGGCGCTGAAGGAGTTCTCGCATCCCGGCAACGGCGAGCGGCAACCCGTCGACTTGAACCGAGTGGTGCAAACCACGATCGTCGTGGCGCGCGGCGAGTGGAAGAGCGTCGCGGAGGTACACACGGTGCTTGCCGATGACTTGGCGCCGGTGCTGGCGGAGACGCAAGAGCTGAACCAAATCCTGCTCAACTTGATCGTCAACGCCGCTCACGCGATTGGAGAGTCCGCCCAGCCCGGGCAGGTTGGCAACATCACCGTGCGCACCGGCGTGCTGGAGGAAGCCGTATGGCTCGAGGTCGAAGACGACGGGCCGGGGATCCCGGAGGCAATTCGCGCCAAGGTCTTCGATCCGTTCTTCACCACCAAGAGCGTCGGCAAAGGCACCGGCCAAGGGCTCGCCCTCGTGCGCGGCGTCATGGAGCGCCATGGGGGCCGCGTGGAGCTCTGGTCTGAACTCGGCAAAGGCAGCCGATTTCGTCTGGTATTCCCGAAAAGCGGCGCCGACGCGCCGCCCGCGGCCGCCTGATTACTGCCCGCAGATTGTCGGGCTTGCGAAGCACCAGCCTCTTGAGCTACATCCCCGTTCGCTGTCCTCAACATGCCGATGTGGCGGAACTGGCAGACGCGCGTGGTTCAGGTCCACGTGCCAGCAATGGCGTGTCCGTTCGACTCGGACCATCGGCACCACGCTCCCAACAGCACCCCTTGCGGGCGCACGCTAGAAGCGACGCGCCCGGCTCAGGGGATTTTCTTTTTCGAGACCACTTCGAGCAACTTGTAGCGCAGCGAAGAGCTGTCTGCCGGCGCGTTCGGCCTTGCGGTCACTTCGACTCGTAGCTCGTAGCGGTAGGAGGGTTCGTACTCGAAGCCTTCGATGCTGTCGTAGAAGTAGGTCCAGTCTTCGGACTCGTTGCTTCGAGTCTGCATACATTTCCGCGGGCTCTCTCCCTCACAGTCCGCGAGCATCTCACGGACGAAGAGCGTCTGTTGCTCCGGGGCAGGGGCAGTGGGCGGTGGCGCCTCGGCGTCTGGGGCGGGCTCCGGGGCGGGCTTTTCGGTCGGCGTGGCACTCACTTCAGGCTCCGGCGGCGGAAGCTCCGGCGGAGGCGTCTTCGAGCACGTGACGGTACCGGAGCCGATGCAGACGGCGCACACGATGGTCAGGAAGCGAAGCGAATGAGACACGCCGCTTAGCCTACATCATCTCACCTTGGCTCCTCACGGAAAGCGTGCTCCGCTGGTGGGGCTGTGCACTCTTTTCACGCTTCTGCGGTCAGCCATGCACCGCCGCGGAAGATCTGCCGTCTTAGATGCGTACACTTTTGAGGATAGACCCCATGACGCACCGCCCTCTCGCCGCCGTCGCCGCAACCTGTGCGCTTGGCGCCATTTCCTTCGCGCTGCCGGCCTGCGAAATCTCTAGCGGGCGTAGCTCGGCTCCGCGCTACCCGGCTGGGCCAAACCAACCCTACGCGGGGTCGCCGGCATCTGCGCCCGGCCCGGCGGAGGCGCACCGCCCAGGCGCCGCCCGTCAGATTGCGAGCGCTCCGCTGTACCTGCCCGGTAGCCCGGTTCGCCAAATCGTAAACTACGAGATCGTCGACGGCACTGCGGTGATGGAAGGCGACATCGTGCTCGGGCCGCCGGCGACTTTGGCGTTCACCTACGGGCGGCCGCGGATCCATGCTGGTTTCGTGAAGGGTGCAGTAGCGCTCTCCGATCAGTCGCATCTGTGGCCAGGCGGAGAGATCCCGTACGTGATCGATAGTTCGGTGTCCCCGAAGCAAGCGCAGAACATCCAGTGGGCGATCCAGCAAGTCAACGAGACGTCACTCAAGGTGCGGCCGCGAACGAGTGCGGACAAGGACTACGTCAACTTCCGCGACACCGGTAACGACTGCAGCTCGTACTTGGGCCGCATCGGCGGCGGCCAAGGCATCCAGGTCGGTGGCTGCGGTCGCGGCAGTATCATCCACGAAATGCTGCACGCTGCGGGCTTCTATCACGAGCAGTCCCGCGGCGACCGCGACGAGCACATCACGATCATGTGGGACGAGATTGTGCCGCAGTTCAAATCGGCATTCGAGAAGCGTGACGGTCGCGGCCAGGACATCGGCGTGTACGACTACTCCAGCGTGATGCACTATTCGGGCAAGGCGTTCAGCAAGTCGGGCAAGCCAACCATCGTGCCGAAAGTTCCCGGGGCGCCCATCGGGCAACGCGAGGGCCTGTCTCAGCTCGACAAAGCGGCCATAGCGCAGCTGTATGGCGGTGCGGTTCCGGTCACTGTTCCGCCCACCACGACGCCGCCGCCCACGACAACGCCGCCGCCCAC
>CBDUPW010000544.1:0-2781 GCA_965369205.1 uncultured Polyangiaceae bacterium
GCACGCGCAGACTCGTCCACCCGGCGCTGATCGTAGATCTCGCCGCGACGAAACGTTAGCTGACGCTCGACGACGTAGGGGCGTGTCGTGGCGTGAAAGACGTTGAAGAACCGCGGATACGGGTCGCGCTCCTCGATCACATCGAGGGTGATGAATCGAATGTCCTCGATGCGTTTGCCCTCTGGGTTTGGGTCAATTTCGGCGTTCTCTTCCCGCAAAGCAGCATCGATGGTCTTCTGCTCGTACTCCGAATACTCCTCGCCAGCGTGCGCGCGGGGCGCCAGCGCGGTCGCCATCAAGAGCGTCAGCGCGACGCGGAGCATGCGGCGCTTCAACTCCCGACCCTCCCCGCGACCGCTTGGCCCGCGCCGGAGCTCGGCGCCACCCTGAACGCCTCGCTTGTGATGCCCACCGCCAAGAAATCCGCCAGCGGCTCGAAGATGTCCCGCGCAACATCGAGGCCGATGGCGAGATCACCGTGGCCGTAGTCCCGAGCCGAGCCGGTTTCGACGCCCACGAGCACGAACTGGCGGGGACAGTCCGCCGCATCCGCCCCCCACGCGTCGTGGGCCGCGCGCACACTGCTCGGCGGCGCTAGCTGGTCCGCCGTGCCCGCGAAAAAGATGGCCGGCACTTCCAAGTCGCGGAGCGTGGGCAGCACGGGTTTGTCCTCGAAGGTGAGCTCCCCGGTCTGCGACGCCGCCCAGCGCGCAAAGTCCACATGTAGTGGGCCAGGAATGTCTGCAACGATGTTTGCCATGGTCGGCGCGATGTCTGCTGCGGCGAGGTTCTTGGTATTGGCGATCAAAGAGGGCAGATGCGTGCCCACCCGTCCCGCCAGGGGCGCCGCGACGAGAGACCAGCGGCGTAGTCGCAGGGTCGGCATGGCCCAGGCGGGGATCGCGGCCACCCAGCGAGGTACGCGAAATCCGCCAGGCGCACGCACCAAGGCCGGCGACCCGACGATGGCCACCCGCCTGAGTGCCTGCGGTGGCACGCTCTCGCCGATGGCCGCGTAGAGCACCATCCCGCCCATGGAAAAGCCGACGTAGTCCAATTGGGCGCGGCCCGTGCGTTCCAGGATCGTTTCCACGGCAAGGGGCAAGTCTTGCTCCACCATCTTCTCGAACCGAACACCTCGAGCATCCTTGCGCTTCAGCCCGGGCATCCCGCTGCGTAACGTCACCAGCCACACGTCGCGCCCATGAGTCGACAGATGGCGCGCCAAGGAGCGGTTTGGCAACGCGTCGTTGTTGCGGTGGTTCGCGCCCAGCCCATGCACCAACAGCACCGGCGGCCCAAGGGGGGTCTCTGGAGGAGGCAAACGCCGCAGCTCGATCCGCGCTCCGTCCGCGGTGCAAAGCGCCAAGACGTCCGCGTAGTCCTGATCCCGAACGAGAACCCTGCGGAAGTGGATGAACTGGGCTACGAGCAGCGTCGTGAGGACCAAAAGCGCAATCACGAGGCCGGTCCAAACGCTCATCGCGGCCGAGCATAGGCGAAAAAACGCTGCGGCAGTCTCCGAGTGCGATTTCAGCCGCGTCGCCAGCCGTGCCATGCTGCGCTCCGGCGATGCAGTCCGGGGCAAAAACCAGTTCGTGGGCGGTCCTGCTGGGGGCCAGCCTGGGTGCCGCACTTGCCGTGGTCGGCCCCGGACCGTCAAAGCCGCCGGGCCCTGAGCATGCGCCGTTGCCCTTCACTCCGGCAGCCAGCATCGCGCAAGGCGCGGCGCCGAGCACCCGGTCTCAAGCGACCTTCGACGCGCAACCGCCGACCATCGAGCTGAAGGACGGCGCCGTCGCCCCGGCGGCGCGCACCCCCACCGATGCAGACGCTTCGGCGCTGTCCCTGGACTGTGCTCGGGGGGATCCGGTGGCCTGTCTCGCTCGAGCCGACCTGGCCGACCGCGCGGCGGATGTGGAGGCCGCGCAACTGCATCGACGCCTCGCCGTTCAGAAGCTGGTCGAACACTGCGCACAGCGCAACGGCGGCGCATGCGCGCGCTTGGGAGAGCTGTATCGCAGGGGCGCCGGAGTTCAGCAAAACACCGCAACGGCGGATGCGTTGGCAACGCGCGCGGCGCTGTTGTGTCAGCAGCGGCCCAGCGCAGGCTGTCCCGCACCCGCGCAATCCCGAGTGCCCTGAATGCCCTGAGCCGGCGGCACATCGAGATTTCCCGCGGCGGCCCCGGGGATCCGCGCTAGCCTCGTTGGGTGCAGATCCATCCCACCAAGACCACCGTCGACATCACCGTCGCCGGGTTCGCGATCATGGCGGTGGGGCTCCTGTTCCAAGTGCCAGCCATGGTCGGCTGGGGCGGTGCTTTGATTGTTGGGCTTGCCGTCGCGCGCGCGGTGACCCACGTCGCCGTTGCGCGGATCCGCGCAGCTGGTTTTGAAATGCTGTGGCGTAGCGAACCCCGAGTGCGGCGCCTGGCGCGTGGGGAAAGCATCGAGCTCGAAGCCGAAGTGCGTAACCGCGACTCCCGAGCAGCGCGTTATGTGGCGCTGCGCCCAGTGTGCTCGCCCAACCTGAAAGTCGAGCTCGATCCGGCCGCCGGCGAAGTACCGGCCAGCGGCCGTTTGGGCGTGAAGATCCGCGTCACGGCGCCTCGAGTGGGTCGGCACGGCATCTTTGGTCTGTCCCTTGAAGTCTTTGGTGCCCCGGGCCTATTCGAGGTCCCGCTCACCTTCGCAAACCCCTTTGGCCTCGAGGTGCTGCCCCGCGCCTTTGCCTCGCGGCTGCGCTCACCCCGGGGTGGGCGCAGCCGGCATAGCGCCA
>CBDUPW010000545.1:0-2704 GCA_965369205.1 uncultured Polyangiaceae bacterium
GACCCGCGCGGCGTCTGCGCCTTCTTCGACGGCGGCTTCCAACGCGATCGCGGCGTCGTCGTCTTCCGGATCCGTCACCAGGGCGCCGATGCGGGAGTCCAGCTCCGCGTCGGTGATCTTCTTCTCTTTCCGCTGGACGGACGCGCGGCCCATGATCTCCAGGGCTTCGAGCAGGGCGGTGGCGTCCTTGGGTCGCTTCTCGGGGTCCTTGTCCAGCATCGACTGCACCCACTCGTCGATGTCCTTGGTGACCCAACCCCGGGGCGCGACGCTGCTCGGGGCAGGGGCCTGCTCCGTCAGGTGGCCGATGGCCGCCTTGATGGCGGTACCATCTCCGAATACCGGCTTGCCCGTGAGGATTTCGAAGAGCAGCGCGCCAAAGGAGTACACGTCGCTTTGGGGCGACGACGCCATGCCGCGGATCTGTTCCGGGGCGACGCTCTTCGGAGAGCCAACGGTGGAAAATAGCTCGTTTTGGCCGTTGGCGCTGACCTTGGCGCGTGCCCGGAGGCGATCGGAGCCTGCATCGAGGATGACGAGGTTTTGGCTGCCGTCGGGCTTGCGGAAGACGACGATGTTTTCGAGCCGGAGATCACCGTGGGACAGGCGGCGCGCGTGAATGGCGCTGAGCGCCTCGAGCATGGCCTTGAGCAAGGGCCGCGCTTCGTTGATGTGCATGGGCCCCGTGCGCGCGATGCGTACGGCCAAGGGCTGTCCGTCAACGTAGGCGTGGCTGATGGCGATGCGGTCGCCAATGGGGCCCGCATGGAGCTCTTTCGGCAGACCGGGGTGAGCGATGGTGCCGACCAGCCGGCTGACGGTTAGGAACCGATGCAGACCGCGCAGGTCTCGGGTTGCCTCGCGACGCAGCACCTTGATGCGATGGTCCGCGTCTCCCAGCCGCGCGAGGTAGGAGATGGCCAGACGCCCTTCGCCCAATTTGCGCACGATCGTGAAGTCGCCCAGGGTGGCCCCACTGCGCAGCTCTTCATCGAAGGGCAGCCCGTTGACTCGGATCTGTCCGATCTTCGGATTTACCTCGGGTTTCGAAGCCAGTAGCGCGTCGCAGAGTGCTTCGACCGCGTCGACCTCGGCGCAGTGATCGGTCAGCGCTTTGGCAAAGGAGCCTTTCGCTGCTGTGCCACCCACTTCATCCGGGTCGAAACCGAGCACGCTGCGTGACATTTGCAGGAGCTCTTCGAGTTCGAACAGGCGCTCTAGTTCGGCGCGAAGTATCTCGATGGACATGGTGTTCGCTTGGTCCTTGGTGATGCGGAGGGATTGCGCGGGAATGAAGGCGTCTATTCGAGTCCCCGCGCGCAGCTGCGCACGCTCGACAGGGCTCCCACGCTGAGGGGCTCGCATGATAGCCAAACGCGGGGCTGATTCCATACCGCTTCGGAGTCCGCCGGCGCAATGTGTAAGTATTGGAAATAGAAGGGCTTTTGTCGCTGTTTTTGCGGGGGATTGGGCCCAGGGCAGGTCTGCGTGGCAGGCTGGGCTCACTGATGCGTGCCCGACAGGTCCTATTAGAGCGTGCTTTGCCGCTTTCCGTCCTCGCCCTGGCGCTGGTTTCCGTGCCTGTTCTCATCCTGTCGCCTACGGGCTTTTCCCGCCTGGAAACCCTGAGACATGAGCGCACAAAGGCCGACCAAGAGGTGGCGGACCTCTCCGCGCAGGTGGACGAACTCCGTGCAGAGGTTGAACGCATCAAGCGGGATCCGGCGGCGGTGGAGCGGGTGGCGCGGGACGAACTCGGCCTGATCCGCCAAACCGAAGTCGTGTTTCAGTTTCGGGAGTAGACTCTTCGAAGCTGGATGACGACGGAGCTCGGTAAGAAGCTACTGCTCGCTGAGCATGTGAATAGCCGCACGCTGGAAAGCGCGCTGTTCGACGCAGTCGACAAGCGTATCGCTTTGGTGCAGTCCCTCGCTGCGCGCGGACGCGACGTTACTGCCATCGTCAACGAGGAGCTCGGGCGGAGCGACCTGGAGCTGCTGAATTCAGCGACCGTGCACCCAGAGCTTGCACGGGAGCTTCCCGCAGGACTGTGTCAGCGCCTGCTGGCGTTTCCCATCGGTCGCCATCCCAGCACCGGCGTTGTGAGCGTGGCGGTGGTCGATGCCTTCGACACACACGCCGCGCGTGAAATCTCCTTCCACTTGGAAGCACCGGTACGTCGCTATCGCATCAGCCTGGAACAGTTTTCGGCCGCCCTGGAACATTGGATCGACGAACTTGAGGCGGGTGCCGGTGGCCACACCCCCGCGTTCGGTACCGTGCTAGCGCGGCGCAAAAGCGTACCGCCGGTGCGGTTTTCGCTGCCACCTCGGGTGGAGCGTTGGTCCGGCACGCCGCCCCCGCGCATCACGGAGAGTGAGCCGCCGCCGTCCCAGCCGATCCCCTTGGTCCGAAAGACGATGGAGGCCGCGAAGCGCCCGCGCAAGGACACCAACCCCGGCGTTGGCTCCGTTGCCCGCCCGCTGCTGGAAATCGACGCGGACGACGACGGCCAGCCGGTGATCGGGCTGTTTCGCAGCAAGCCCCCGCCACCACCGGACTTCGGGACCGGGCCCGCCGCGGCCCCGATCTCGATCTTGGGCGCGCCCGAAGAAGTCTTCGAGGCTGCCATGTCGGAGATGTCCGCGACGCTCGATCCCGAACGGGTCGCGCAGCTGCTGGCGGAAGGGGGCGCCAGCGCTGC
>CBDUPW010000546.1:0-2700 GCA_965369205.1 uncultured Polyangiaceae bacterium
ACTGGTCGGCGCTTTGTGACAGACCGTCATTAGCGTAGGGCATGTGGCAGGCGGTGCAACCCGAGGAGCGAAAGTCTCCGCGGAAGCGGTTTTCTCCGAAGTCGTTCAGGTGACAGCGCATGCAGGACTTCACCATGTACTGGTCCTGCGCGTTCTTGACGCTGACTTCCGTCGCCGGATCCGTGGAGCCCTCGACCATTTGCGGTGGGTCGAATTTCTTCAGCTCGGCAACGCTGCACTGGTTGCTGGCATCGTGATCCGGATCTTTGATGTCCACACCGCCGAAAATCCCATAGGGATCTGGCTGCGCGCCGGCACGAAAGCGCGCCACGGTCACCTCCCCCGAGGTATGCGCCATCGTCGACCGCGGAACCACCTTGGCTTCGTCCTTGTGGCACTTGCCACACGTCTGATCCAGCACGCGGAAGTCGCCAGGATTGATGAAACGCACGTACGCAGGATCGTGGGCGTCCAGCTCCGTTGTGGAGAGATTCTTCAGGTACTTGGGGCCGCTGCCCGGCGAGACATGCGCGGCGGCCTTGTCGTAGACCCAGCTGCCGTCGCAGCTCGGCTGCTCCGGATCGCCACTCATGGTGCCGTCGCAAACCCACGCGTTGCCCCCGTGGCAGTCCACGCAAGAGAGCGGAAAGCCCGGGTGGGCGTCTTCGATCCCGTGCGGCTTGCCGTTTGCGGCGCGGGGAGCGTGGCACACCAGGCAGTTCTCTCGGTGCTCGACGACGTCCTCAGTGACTTCGCTTTCGCAGGCAAACGCCGCCCAAAGCGCAGCGGTCAGGGCAGCGACGACGGGCCAGGACGATCCGGTCTTCATCCCTCGCCCAGAATCACAGACGCCACGTGCTGTCCGCTGCGCGCGTCGTCGTCGGTGACCGTGATCTTCAGCTTCGCCGGCTTGCCAAAGACGTCGTCGATGGGCTCGTTCTCCCGAGGCGGCGCGTGCTGCGCAGGCACGGCCAGGGCTTGGATCTCCAGCCAACCGTCGGTCGCCAAAAAGAAACTCTCCCGCGACTCCACCTGACCGAGCACTTCGCCAGCATCCAGACGCAGCTCGGCAACGACCGTCGCCGGACTGGCGATGCCGATGATACGCACTGCCGGCATGGTCCAGGTCCCGCCTTGCAGTCCAAACACGATGGGACAGGTGTCCCCCGTGCCCAGCGCCTTGTACAGCTGCTCGTTGTAGAAGCCGACGTCGACGGTGGGAGTGCCTTCGGGCACGTAGGCCAGTTCGTCACCGTAGTCGACGGGTGGATCGACGCTGCGCTTGGTGACGTTTTCGCCACAAGCTAGCAAGAGAATGCTTGCAGTCAGCGTGGCCAGCAGAGTCGCAGGATGCACGGTGTCTGGATCATGCTTCGAGTCGCAGCGCATTGCCAGCAAGACGGCAGAAAGCGCACCCGACCAAGCACGAAAAAACTGCGTGCCAGCGCCAGTTAGCGCGGTGTGATGGCGCGCCGCGCTTCTTCGTGGCGCGCCACTACGCTTCGTACCTGGGGGTGCTCGGCGGGGTAGGCCCGCTCGCGGATCCCCCGCGAACGGGCGCACGCCTCCTCTGCTGCGTCAAAGTGCTTTTCGTCCAGCTCGAGCCCGCACAGATTGAACAGCGTGGTCGCAACGTCGGGGTGCTCGGCGCCGTAAGACCTGGAGAGCGCGGCGATGCTTTCCGCAAAGGCCGCACGCGCACGCGCGTAGTCGTTGCGGTGATAGTAGATGGTGCCGAGGGCATTGAGCGCGTGCCCTAGGCCGTTGGGCGCCTCGAGTCGCCGCAGCTCGGGGACCACCGCGTCGAGCAGGCGCTCCGCTTCCGCGTAGCGCTTCTGGAACTTCAAGTTGATAGCCAGGTTGGTGCGGGCACGCAGCATGTCCGGATGGTTTTCCTCGAAACGTCGGGAAAGCGCGCTGATCACATTGCGAAACGCGCGCTCGGCATCACCATAGTGACCGGCATAGTCCGCAACCACGCCGATCATCTCTTGGGTCTCGATGGTGTAGTCGTGTACCGGTCCGTAGAGCTTGCGATTGAGCTTCAGCGCGGACTCGAAGCGGTCCTGGGCGCGGTCGAGTTGTCGTAGTGCAGTGTGGGCCTGGCCAAGGGCGTAGAGCGTCGCAGCGAGTCGTACCGTGTCGACAGGGCGACAGGCTTCGAGTGCGCTCAGCCCGCGCTCAAGACGCTGCAGCGCCGCCTGGGCGTCGCCCCGAGAAAGCGCCGCGGAGCCTTCTGCGAAGGCAGAATCGTCTGGCACGCACTTGGACGCTTCTGCGGCGGCGGCGTTGCGGCGGTCCGCGGCGGACTGCGGCGGCGGCGCGGATCCCCCGCACCCAACACACACCACGCAGAGCAGCTGCATGGCCGCGGCGAAGCGCAGTTTGGTGTCGGGCGGCGGCGTCGAGCGCATTTTCCAGCATCGTGGCCAGCCCGCTGCGCTGGGTCAACCAGCGTGGTAGAAGCGCCAAGATGAAGCTCGACGAAACCTACGAGCTGTACCGCTCGACCTGCCGCCGCTTCGCCCAAGAGAAGATCGCGCCGCATGTGCAGGCTTGGGAGGAAGCTGAGGAGTTCCCCCGGGAGCTGTATCAAGAGGCGGCTGCCGCCGGGATCTTGGGCGTTGGCTTCCCCGAAGAGCTGGGCGGCGGGGGTGGCGACTTCCTGTACGGGCTGATCGGCGTGGAAGAACTGCTGCG
>CBDUPW010000547.1:0-2685 GCA_965369205.1 uncultured Polyangiaceae bacterium
CTGCCGCCCGAAGTCGGATGCTGAAACTCGCCCCGATGAAAACCGATCACAGGTGTCCCAGGGGCTTGAGTTCTCGCGCCGCGTAGCCGCGTCGTGATAGAGAACTGAGTTCGTGAGGGCAGAGCGGCGAGAGTTGGTGGTTGGCCGGGGGGCTATCGCGCTTCTGAGCGTGCTGGGAGTCGGCGCCCTGGTCTACCTCATGCGTGAAGTGCTCACGCCGATATTCCTGGCGTTTGCCATCGCTTATGTGCTGGACCCACTCGTGGACCGCCTGGAGCGATGGAAACTCCCTCGCGGAGCCGCCGTCGGAGTGGTGATCGGCAGCTTCTTCCTGGCCGTGGCTGCCTTCGCGCTGTTGGTCATTCCCGATGTAGTGCGCGACGTCGTCACGGTGACCAAAGAACTGCCGGACCACGCGACCCGCACCTTGGCGCGGGTGCAACCCTGGCTGGCCAGGCAAGGCATCACCCTGCCGAGCACTTCGGACGCTTGGATAGAAAAGCTCCGCGCCAACGCCGACGCCCTGAGCAAGGTGCCGTTGGCGCCCGTCGGCAACGTGCTCAAGACCGTCATCGGCGGAACATTTTCTGCGATCGGCGCGATCTTCGCTGCATTGATCGTGCCGATTCTGGCCGTGTACCTGCTGAACGATTTCGATCGCATCATCACTGGCATCAAAGACCTCATCCCCCTCGCCCATCGCGAGCGCGTCTCGTCGGTTGCCTCCGAGGTGGACACGGTCCTGAGTCAATTCGTGCGCGGACAGCTCACTGTCATGGCGATCCTGGCGGTGCTGTACGCCGCGGCCTACGCGGTGCTGGGCATCCGCCTGGCCGTACCCATCGGCATCGCGGCGGGCGTCCTGAACATTGTGCCCTATGTGGGCAGTGCATTTGCACTGGTCGCGGGGCTTCTGATGGCGCTGCTGGGAGGTGGCGATTGGGTGCAGATCATCGGGGTCGTCGCGGCCTACGCAATCGTGCAAACCCTCGAGGGGTTTGTGATCACGCCGCGGATCGTCGGGGAAAGCGTGGGCCTGCGCGAGGTTTGGGTGCTGCGTGCCCTGTTCGTCGGCGGCGAGATATTCGGATTTCTTGGCGTGCTGATGGCGGGGCCCGCCGCCGCGGTACTGAAGATCTTTTTCTCGCACGCGGTGCGGCGCTACAAAGCGAGCAACCTCTATGCTGTCGCGGCGGGCGCTGGCGGACCGGACGTCGCCATTGGGATGCCGCCGGATACGGACGTCGCTCCCCCGGCTGACGAAGCCGAGGCGGCTGCAGCGAAAGCACCATCGGAGCCGCCGAGCCAGCCGGCCCCAAGCGCCAGGGGAACTAGCGACATGCCCTCCACTGCACCGTCGGCTGCCGACGGGCCAAAGGGCACAGATACACCTTTGCCGGAAGCGCCCGCGGACAACGTCCCGCAGGAAAAGGCGTCAGGGGCGCAAGCAGACGACAAGGACGCACAGGAAGAGGCGCCAGCGAAGCAAGCGCCGGACTCTAAGCGCTGATCGTGGGCGGCTGCCGTTCGTCGTCGTCCGGCGGCATCAACGCAAATACCAGCGCAGCGCCGACGATGGGTAGCAGCCAGATCACCTTGGATTGGTTCACCTTTTGGCTGCGGTCGAACATGCTGCTCCGCCAAACGCGGCGCGTCAGCCAGATCTGAAATCCAACGATTGCTAAGATAAGCCCGGAAAAAACGAAGTCGCTCGCGTTCATGGTCGCGGGCAGAACTTGGATCCGAAGCCGGCCTTTGGCAAGCGCTACGCGCAGTAAATCGCCGGCCAGCCGCGTGCTATGACCCGTGCGAGATGCAGGACGACGCCGGCGCCACCAGCGTGACCGCACTGCTAGGCCCCACAAATACTGGCAAAACCCACCGGGCCATCGAGCGCATGCTGGACCACGAAAGCGGCATGCTCGGCCTGCCGCTGCGCTTGCTCGCCCGCGAAGTCTACGACCGCGTGGTTCTGCGGGTTGGTTCGGAAGCGGTCGCCCTCGTCACGGGGGAAGAAAAGCGCATCCCTCCGACTGCGCGCTATTGGATTTGCACCGTCGAAGCGATGCCCCACGACACGGCCGTCGAGTTCCTGGCCATCGACGAGATCCAACTCGCCGCGCACCGTGAACGCGGACATATCTTTACAGACCGGATGCTGCGCGCGCGCGGCACCCGAGAAACCTGGTTTTTGGGGGCGGAGACCATTCGCCCGCTGCTCGCCGCGCTCGTCCCCCACGCAGAACTCCGCAAGCACCCCCGACTCTCCGAGCTGCGCGCAGTGGAGCCAACGACACTCGGAGGCCTGCCCAAACGAAGCGCTGTCGTCGCCTTCAGCATGAATCGGGTCTACGAGATTGCCGAGCGGCTGCGTCACCGCCGTGGCGGCGCCGCCGTGGTGCTCGGCGCACTCAGCCCGCGGGCACGGAATGCTCAGGTCGCGCTCTATCAATCTGGGGAGGTGGACTACCTGGTGGCCACCGACGCCATTGGCATGGGACTGAATCTAGACCTGAGTCACGTGGCCTTCGCTGACCTGCGCAAATTCGATGGCCGTGAGCTCCGCGAGCTCCTGCCGGCTGAGCTCGCCCAGATCGCCGGACGGGCCGGACGCCACGTGCAGAACGGCACCTTCAACTCGCTCAAGTCCGCGGCGCCGCTCTCCAACGGAGTCGCACGCGCCAT
>CBDUPW010000548.1:0-2622 GCA_965369205.1 uncultured Polyangiaceae bacterium
CGCAGATGCGAGGCGCCGCCATTGATGCGTTCACCGTCAAAGAAGCCCGCAATTCCGCCATCCACTTGCGCCATATGAAGCAACAGTTTCGGGGCATGACCGAGCGCGAGTTGGCGCGACAGTTGAGCCAGCTGTTTGTCTTCGACTATTTGATCGGCAATTGGGATCGCATGAGCATCAAGCCTGCGTTCTACGGAACCAATTGTCACGTTGCGGACGGGCGCGTGGTGAGCATCGACAACGCCGCGGCATTCCGCGACGGAGTGCACCCGAAGCTGGAGGACCGCTTCAAGTCGGTGCAACGCTTTAGTGCGTCGTTCATCACGCAGGTGCGCGGCCTGGACCACGATCGCACCCTTTCCCGGCTCTTTCCCGAGGCGACAGCGGAAGAGCGCACGCGCTTTTCTGTCTTCTGGAAACAGCGCAAGCTCCTGCTTGAGCATGTGGCGCGCTTGGAGCAGAAATATGGTTCCATTGCGGTCTTGATATTCGATTGAGGAGAGCACCATGTTGCGTCAAAGTGTTCCGGTCGCGTTCTTGGTCTTGGCTGTTTGGGGTTGCGGTTCGGATGGCGACGGAGCCGGCGGTGCGGCAGGATCAGGCGCAGGCGGTTCGGGTGGCAGCGCCGGCAGTGGTTCCGCGGCGGGTGCCTCGGGGTCCGGCAACAGCGGAGGCGTCGGTGGCGCTTCAGGCAGCGGCGGGATAGGCGGCGGCGCCGGCAGCGGGGGCGCAAGTGGCGCCGGGACCGGAGGGGGCACGGGGGGGACGCCACCCACGTGCACTCTGAAGGCGTCTGGGCCCGTCCAAGTCAGCGCGGACGGACAGATCGTGGAGCTTCTGCGGATCACGTCGAGCAGCGGCGCAGGGATCCAGGTGAACGGTCACAAGAATGTCGTGATCCGAAACCTGGAGATCTTGCACGCCGGCGGGGCGGGCATCGACATCTCGAACGCAGACGACATCGTGATCGAAAATGTTTCGATCCAGCACACTGGAGCCCCTGCCACAGGCAAGAACCCCAGCGAGAACTTGAACAACATCTCCTGCTACCAGTCGGCCCGACCACGAGTAACGGGCGTCCGGCTCAGTCGTGGCTCAAGCGGTGTCTACTTGGTGCAGTGCCCAGACAGCACGCTGCAGAAGCTCGAAGGGCACGACTTTCGCGGCCCGTTCCCCCGCGGTCAGCTGGTGCAGTGGAACAACTCCGACAACGGCGTGCTGGAGGACTTCTCGGTGATCAATCCGGCGAGCTCGTGGCCTGAAGACAACGTGAACGTTTTCCAAAGCAAGAACGTGACTGTGCGTCGTGGCATGATCGACGGCAACAACTCGCCCTCGGGAGTCGGCGTGATCTTCGATGGCGGGCCGAGCACGGGTCTCGTCGAGGATGTGGACGCCATTCGCATGGGCAACGGTTGTTTTTCGGATTACGATGGCGGTCCAGGCGTAGTGTTCCGGCGCACACGTTGCCGCGAGAACATCTGTGGCGATCAAGGCCGGGGCACGCCCCTTTCTAACGCGCTGATGTGGGCGGGGCACACCAGCCACACCGATCTGAAGCTGGAGCAGGGCGAATACTTCAAAGCCTGCAACCCTAGCAATCTGGTCTGGCCCCAAAGCTCGTTTTCCGTGGTCGACCTCAAAGAAAACGACTTCACCATGCGCCCCCCCATCCAATCCAAATTCTGCTGGGAGTGAGCTGAGAGAACTTTCCGGGCAGGGGAGCTTTGGGATCTCGCGGCTTTCGCACAACCCGTGAGCACGGTTGCACGTATCCTGGTGGAGCGACGGAAACCCCGACGTCAGCTGGCCGCGGCGCCCACCCCAAAACCCCATGCAAGTTTGGCCCAAGAAACGTATTCGAGCCGTTGCCGCGGGCGCGGCGGCGATCGGCCTGATGCTGGCAGCGGCAGCGGCGGTGATCTCCGGACCTGTGGCTGCTCTTGCGGGGCCGGCGGCGATGGTCGTGTTGTATGCCTGGGGAACAAGGCGCTACCGCAAGCGGCGTCGGCTTGTGTCGACTCCGTTTCCGGAGGGGTGGCGGGCGTGTCTGCAGCGGCGTGTGCCGTTCTACCGCCGCTTGGCTCCGGACGCGCGGCAACGCTTCGAGGATGACGTGCGCATCTTTTTGGCTGAGCAGCGTATCTTTGCGGACCGCGGTGCGGTGCTTGACGATGAAACGCTTCTCTTGATCGCGTCTTCAGCCGCCATGCTCGCCCACGGTTTACCGGAGTGGGAATGGCCGACCTTACGCGACATCGTGGTGTACCCGCGGGCCTTCGACGAGAAATACAACCAGAGCCACGATGCAAATACGGCTGGCATGGTGCACGCGCAGGGGCCGATCTTGTTTTCCCAGCGTGAACTTCGACTTGGCTTCGCCAAGTTGGATGGGCACAACGTGGGCCTGCACGAGCTTGCCCATGTGATGGACTTTGAAGACGGATACGCGGACGGCGTGCCGGGCGATTTGGAGTGGGTGGCGACTGCGCCCTGGGTCAAGACCGTGGCCAGTCGGCTCGCAAGGCAGCGCAAACGCAGCGGCGTATTGCGCGCGTACGCCGGCAAGAACGAGGCAGAGCTATTCGCCGTCGCCGTGGAGGTCTTCTTCGAAAAGCCTCG
>CBDUPW010000549.1:0-2600 GCA_965369205.1 uncultured Polyangiaceae bacterium
TGAGCGTATGGTGGATCGACCTGGACGAGGCTCCGGGTACGGAGTGGGCGCTGGGCCTCGGAGCGCTGGTAGGCATCACCCTGGCCATTGCGGGCGGCTACGCGACGAAGGTGGAAACGCGCGTGGCCGCTCCGACGCAGGGAGCGCCGCTGTTGATCTACACCTATCACAGCCGGCAAGACGTGGTCCGTGAGGAGGACAGCTCCCTCGGTGCGATTCATCGCTTCAGCAACGTGTTCGCACGCAGCACATTCGTAGGAGACGAACTCACGGCGCCCCTCGAGCAGGTCGGTGACTTGACCCTGACCTTCCAGCACATCCTGGGGCATTCCGCGACGACTCCGTTTCTGAAGGAGCTACCGGCTTTCTACCATCAACGACCGCGCTGGCTTTCGTGGGATCGCGGCACTGTGGACGTCGGCTATGAGCTGACGCCGTTTGCCACGGGCCTCGCGATGGCGAGCCGGCAGCTGAGCTTCACGAAAGAGGAGGCCGAGCTCGTATTTGCGAAAGACGGCGTGGTCGGTTGGGTGCAAGCGTTGCGTGGAGGCGCAACTGAAGACTTCGGTCTAGTGCTGCGGCGCACGGGAGATTCCGACATCGAGCTTCTATTCGCTGCTTCGCGCGACGGCGTGCGGCTCAGCACCCAAACGGACCCACCCCAGGAGCTGGCGAAGGAAGCGCATTCGGGCCTGGCGCAAAACCTAGCGCTGAAGAGCGAGCAACTCGGAGTCAGTTTTTGGGTGGATCAAAAGCCCGTGTGGCTCCTTTCCGACGCACAAATCGAGCGCGTCAGTGGCGTTAGCCTCGGCGCGGCGTTCCCCGCCAAAACGCAAGTGCAAAAGGGCAAGTGAATTGAACTGCTCTGCAAGAAGCAGCTCTTGATCTAGTTGTCCGGGCCCATGGCAGGCAATTCGAAAGTGAACGTTGTGCCGCTGGGTCCGGTCTCAAAGCCGATCTGACCGCCGTGCGCGTCGACAATGCCTTTGCAGATGGATAGCCCCAGACCACTGCCGCCGTGGGCACGCTCGCTGCCCGCTTCCGCTTGGGCGAAACGCTGGAACACAGAGGGCTGAAACTCCACCGGGATCCCCGGCCCCTGATCCCTCACCGTGACGCGTATCTTCCCGCGGAACTTCGCCAGCTCCACGGACACGTCGTCACCGGGCTCCGAGAACTTGAGGGCATTGCTGACCAGGTTGTCGACGACTTCGGAGATGCGTCCGGCGTCACACTCGACGGCACCCACGTCCTGGAGTTCAGACCGAAGTTGCACCCGTTTAGCCGCGAACAAAGGTTGTAGTTGCTCCAGCTGCGACGCAATGGTGGCGCGAAGCTCCGTCGGCTTTCGCTCCAACGCAAGACGCCCTTGGCTCATGCGCTGCACGTCCAGCAAGTCATCCACCAGCGCTTCGAGGCGCTTTGCGTTGCGCAACCCGAGCTGTAGCAGCTCCTTGTTCTTGTCCGAAAGCCCTCCCCCCACGCCGCCGTCCATCAGCCCAAGCGCCCCCCGCATCGCGGCGAGCGGGGTGCGTAGCTCGTGACTGACGGTCGACACGAATTCGTCTTTGAGTCGTTCGGATTCAGCCTCGGCGCGCGCGCGTTCGGATTCGAAGAACCACGCGAAGGCCGTAGTCGAGACGACGACGATCGCGAAGAGCAAAGCGCGCACGGGGCGCAACACCTCCATCGGCGGCGCGGTCGCCGGGAATCGGTGCCCGGTCAGATGGAGCGCGGTGAAAAGCGCAAGCCCCGCGAGCGCAAGTCCCGCGAGCGCGACTCCCACCCGACGGCTACAGAAGAAGATGCCACTCAGCGGCGCCAACGAAAGTGCCGTTAGCACTGGAATGTCCAGGCCCCCCTGCGGGTACGCGACCGCGAAGGGCAGCACCAGGAGCACCAACGACGGCGCAAGACCGGCACGTTCCGGAGCCACGCCCTGCCGAATCAGTGAAGGCGTGACGGCAAATGCCGCCAGCGAGATGAGGAGCACACTTAGCGAAACTGCAGGCAGCGGGTCGCGGATCTGGCGTCCAACGATACCGATAAAAGTCACGATGGCCAGGGTGATGCTCATGCGCACAAGCAATCGAGCTCTGCGCTCGCGGCTCACACGCTCTGGGGCGGCCAGCGTCACGACACACCAGCCTAGCAAGGCTCGGCGTCTCAAGTCACGTCAGCTGTTTACCGAGATTGCCGCGGGATTTCGACCGGCGGCTGTGGCAATACTCTGGCATGCGTCGCGCTTCTTTTCTTGTGCTGATTTTGACGGCAGTTCTAGTTACCGCCTGTTCCAAACCGAAACCGCCGAAGATCACGCCACATGCTGCGAAGGTCACTGGCATTACAGCCGCGGGGCTCACGCTTAGTTGCGACCTGGACGTCGAGAATCCGAACGACTTTCCGATCATCGTTCGCCGCGTGAACGGAAAGTTCCTGATCGGATCCGGCGTCGAAGTCGGTACCGCGGAGGTCAAGAGCAGCACCAGCGTCGGAGCAGGCAAAACCGAACGAGTGCCCAGCAACTTGGATATTGCCTGGAGCAATCTCGGCGCGCTCGCAGCGTTGGGCTCGTCACCGCAAGTGGACTACACCTTCGA
>CBDUPW010000550.1:0-2596 GCA_965369205.1 uncultured Polyangiaceae bacterium
TAGGCGTCGTCGAAGAAGATCTTGTCCCAGAAAGTGTCGGCGCTGCAGTTGTAAATATGCTCGATTTTGACGTCGGCCATGATGTTCCCTCGTTGAAGACAATCCCACGCGGCTTCCTGCGGGGGGCCGTAGCGTAGTCACTCGCCGGCGGTTGTCACCCCCCCAAAGCCCTTCGCGTTCGCCAAGGGTCTCGCGTCGGCCGCGAAAGCGTTACCGAAAATCGGTCGCCCGAACCATAATCCCGCCCGTGTCGGATCTCGCAACCCCTGTGCAGCCATTGCTGCGCCGTCGACGTAGTTGGTCGTCGCAGGTGATGTTGGTGGTGCAGAAGGATGTGCGGATCGAGCTGCGTACCGGCGAGGTCGTGACTACTAGCGGTTTCTTTGCGGTGCTGTTGGTGGTGATGGCTTCCTTTTCCTTATACGGCGGGCCGATGAGCCAGCGGCTGGTGGTTGCAGCGGTGGTGTGGCTGTCGGTGGCATTTGCCGCCGTGCTGGCCCTGGGTCGGGCGTGGCAGCGGGAGCGCGAGGAGAGCGCTCTGGTAGGGTTGGTCGTCTCACCGCTGTCGCCGAGTGCGCTGTTCTGCGGCAAGGCGCTGGCGCTGTTTTGTTTCTTGGTGGTGATCGAGCTCTTGGTGATCCCCCTTGCGTCGCTGCTCTTTGCTGTGGATCTACTTGTAATGGGTCCGGGGTTCGCGTTGATCGCGCTGGCCGCCACGCCGGGCGTTGCGGCCACTGGCACGTTATTCGGCGCCATGACGGTGCGTACGCGCGCCCGCGACTTGATGCTGGCGGTCGTGCTGTTCCCGCTGCTTTCTCCCACCCTGCTTTCGGCCGTGGCCGCCACGCGTGAGCTGCTGGGTGGGGCAAGTGTAGCCGAATTGGGGGACTACTTTCGCCTGATGGGCGTCTTCGACTTGGTCTTCATTACCGGCGGGCTGGCGCTCTTTGGAATGCTACTTGAGGACTGAAGCCAGCGCTTGTCGCACAGCCGTAGCGACCTGAGCCGGAGTGACCGCGTTCTGGATCACGCTGCCTGTGGCGAATACCCCGGGGGCCACCTGTCCCGAGGCGTCGCAAATGGGCACGAACCCGGCGCTTGTATGACGCACCTTTGCGCCCGCCTGGGCCGCAAGTTCGAAGGCCGGCGCTCCCGGCCCCTCGCTCACGACGCAGTCGACGCTCACGCGTCGCTCGCGCCGACCGTCCGTGTGTACGAGCGCGCGCACTCTGCCGCGTCCGGAACAGCGGACCACTTCCGCCTCGGTGAAGCGGAGAAACTCCGAGCCCGGAGTTTGCGCCAGGGCATCCGCCGCGAGTCCCTCGCCGACCAGCGCCACGCGCTTGCCGAGGCGTACGCCCGCGCGATATAGCTTTAGCGCGGCTCGCGCGCTGAACAGCCCAGGAAGATCGTTTTCGCCGAAGGCAGGAACGTGGTCGTGGCAGCCGGTTGCCAACACGACCGCCCGCGGCAGCACCAGCCGCGCGCCGGATGCGTCGACACACAGCGCTGCGATGCCGGGCCCGGGTTCCCAGGAAAGCGCCGCAATGGTCGTTGCCGGCAGAGCCTGCGCGTTTTCGATGCCGGACAGGGCGGCGTCCAAGGCCGACGGATCCCGTAGCGCCAGATTGCCGCCCAAGGCGATCCAGTCGTCGACGAGCATCACGCGGTACGAACCGAGGCCAGCCGCCACTGCAAGTCCGGCGCGTCCACTGCCAACGATCAGCACGTCCACCCGCACCGGGCTGCTGCGTTGCGGGTCCACGACGGCGTCGGGAAGCTTGCCAAGCCCGGCGACGCGGCGAGCGAAGCTCTGCACCAAAGACGAGACGCCGCGCACGCCTGCGAACAGCTTGTGGTGATCGATGCCTCGCGGAAACAGATAGTCCGTGGCTTCCATGAGATCCACGCCTCGGGATCCGATCACGTTTTGCGTCTCGATTTGCTCACCGCCTTGTGCCTCACGCATGCAGGTCATGACGTTGGGTTGTCCGTCGACCCGCGCCAGGCACCCGTCGCAGGCGCCCCGCAGGCAGTAGGGGCCGCGGGGGCGGTGCAACTTCGGGCTGCGGGCCAGCAGCACTCGATCCGCCGCCAGCAGCGCGACCGCCAGCGGTTCCCCGCGTTCGGCCGGGATGCGGTCGCCGTCGTGCTCGATCCAGACGGGGTCTTTGGGCGGTGCGGTACGCGCGGGCATGCCGTTTGGGACTCTGTCTCGGGGGCCGCGGCATTGCTAGACCCCTCCGCGGCCCCTGATGTATTCCCTTTGAGCGCCGGAGGACCTAGCGTGGTCCCAATGCGTCTCGGTTTGTTGGGCCCGGCTACGGACCGCCTCGATGTTCTCGAGCGCGCAGCGCGTTTCTTGCACACCGAGGCCAGCGCAGAGCGCATCATCTACCTGGGTCTGGATGGCGCCTTGGACCGTGAGGTGGAAAACCGGGCCAAGTCCCTGGTTGGCGCCGACGCCAGCGAAGAGCAGCTCTTCCGCCGCGCGGCTGAGCGCTGCGCCTCGGCGACGCCCATGGAAATCGACGCCTTTGTGGGTGCAGAACGCGAACGGGAGTCGCTGCGAGCCTTCGAGTCTCTGCCGGGCGAT
>CBDUPW010000551.1:0-2518 GCA_965369205.1 uncultured Polyangiaceae bacterium
ATGAGTAGCGAACGAACCACCCGTTTCACCGCCCTCGGTGCCATCGTCCTTGCCTCGCTGGCGCTGGGTGTTTCCCTGGTAAGCCTCGGTTGCCAGCGCACAAGCGACGTCAGCGCAGAACAACTACGCGCGGACGACGGCTCCCGGACTACGCCGAAGGAAGGCGCGCGCATGCCTTCCGAACCCCTTGCAGAGGCACACAAACCGTCGACGGTTCCGACAATCCAGACGCTGCCAGTGCAGCCAGCCACGTCGGATGTGCCGGCGTCTACCGGGCAAAGCGCCGCTAGCGCCGCGGGAGCACAGCCCGTCACGGCCGGCGGGGCGACGACGGGCCTGACCATCAAACGCCTCGTGCTCACCAACGCCATCGAGGATCGCGAACCAGCGCCAGCCTCCGGCTTTCGCTCCGGCGACGGACCCGTGGTGGCGTTCATCGAAGCGCAAAACGTTCACGCCGAGAGTCAAAGAATCATCGTGACCTTCGAGCACGCTTCGGGCACGAAGGTCGGGTTTGTGAAGCTTGAGATCCCCGAGAACAGCACACGCTGGCGCACGTGGGCACGCAGCACCCACATCAACAAGGCCGGCGAGTGGACCGCGGTCGTGCGTAGCTTCGATGGTCAGGAACTGGCGCGCGAAAGCTTCAGCGTCCAGGGCTGAGAGGCCGAGGTCAAACGACGGCGACCAGCACGCCCAGCAGCACCAGCCAGACGACCGCCAGGTAGTGAAAGTACTGGGCCATGAGATCCACGCCGCCCGGTCGTGAACCGGAGTAGTCCCCACGCATTGCGCGGCGCAAGACGATGCCCAGGGCCAGGAGGCCCCCCAAGACATGTAATGCGTGCAGGCTGACGAGCAGCACGAAGCTGAACAGCGGGAGCGCGTCGGCCGCCGGCGCCGCCATGCCGGCGAACTGCCGGTAGAAGGCCAGTGCTTGCGCTCCAAGGAAGGCCAAGCCCAGAGCGAACGCGGCCCACAGCATGCGTTGCAGTCCGAGCGCAGAGTTGCGAGCGAGCTGGGATCGCGCGCGCTCCATGACCGCTGAAAGCAAGAGCAGCAGGGCGCTGCCCGGGACGAGGCTCAGAAGCGAAAGGCTATCGGCGTTCCAAACTTTTGCAGCGGCGCGGGTGACCACGACCGCCACCAAGCCCGCACCGAACAGCATGGAGAGCGACAAAAACAGGATCACCATTCCCAGCTGCGCCGTGGAAATCTGAGCAGTCGGCGCTTGCTGCGAGGGTGGTGTTGAGGGGGAGGGCACGGGCTGGGTTCGCGCTCTTTAGGGCGACGCCCCTTGCACCGCTAGGGTCATTCGCTTGGGTCTCGGAGAAAGCGCTGCAGCACGCCCGCCAACAGTTCCGGTTGATGGCGCTGCAGCATGTGGCCGGCGTTCGGCAGTGTGACTCGTTCCACCTGCTCGAAACATGCGAGTCGGCGGTCGACCTCGCGCCCGAGGGCACGATAGCTCGACTCTTCGCCGTCCACGTACAACACCGGGCAGCGCACCCGACGCCAGAACGATTCGGCGATGTCCACGCGAAATGGATACGGACCGCGGGACAGGTGCACCAGATCGTGTTTGAACACCCGCTCGCCGTTTTCGAGTTCGGTCGTTCCCGTCTCGGCAAGGCGCAGCGCACGCTGCTGCGTCAACCTGGGATCTGTCGCCACCAATCGCTCGGCAACCGCGACTACCGTTGGGTAGCTGCGCGGAACGTCAGCCAAGCGACGCTTCCAGGCCGCGGCCCACGCACGCACGCGATCCGGGACGTCGGTGTCGTCCTCGGGCGGACCGATGCCCTCGAGCAGCGCCAGGTGTTCGACGCGCTCGGGAAACGTCCCGGCGAAGTAGCTTGCGAGCGTGCCGCCCATCGAGTGCCCGACCAGAGCGAGGCGCTTCGGTGCTAGCCGTTCGACGATACCGGCGATATCCGGCAAGTAGTCGAAGAAGTGATAGTAGCCTCCGGGGCCAACGCGATCGCTATCGCCATGCCCGCGCAAATCCGCCGCAACCACGTGGAACCCTCCGCCCAGTCCTGCGCCCACGGCGGCTTCCCAGGTCCGGGCGGTGTCCAAGAATCCGTGCAGCAAAAGTAGCGTCCGCTGCGGCTCTGGGGAGGCGTTCCACTGGAGGAGGTTGAGCTCGAGGCCCGTGCCGACTGCAATGCGGTGGGCTGATGGCGGCGCGCTCAGCGCTTGATCTCCACGCTCCAGGTCTTGAGCGTGCCAATGTCGCCGCCTGCCTCGTCGCGCACGATCAGGCGCCAGGTGCCGGAGGCCTCTTCGCCGATGAATACGGGTGCGCTGAAGGTGCGGCTGCCAAACGCGCCGCTGGACGCGTCGGCCTCGACCAGCGTGACCTGGGTGAGTCCGAGCTTCTGCAGAATCACCGTCAGATCCCCCTTGGCAGGGTGATCGATCTCGACGGCGACGTTCAAGCTCTTGATGGGGCCAGCATCTGGCACATCGACATCGCTGGAGATCCCGGCCGAGTCGTTGTCCGGGATGCTCTGGC
>CBDUPW010000552.1:0-2408 GCA_965369205.1 uncultured Polyangiaceae bacterium
TCGTTTTCTTGATCCTGGATCTCGTTGTCCGCAAACGCGATGGCCGCAGCCAGGGAAAAGGCTGCGTCGATGAGCGCCGGGTCTTCTTTCAACACCGGCGCGATGGCGGCCAGCCGCGCTGCCACGCCTTCCTTTGCGCGTTCGTCGCATACCGCCATGAGTGCCTCGATGTGCTTGGTGCGCATGGCGTTGTCGGTGAGCCCGCGCACGGCGCCACGCAGAACTTCACGTTCGACGTCTGCAACGGTGCCGTCGGCGACTACCATCAGGTACATCGCTTCAAAGAGCGCCTCGAAGCGGGTGCGTGCGTCCGGATCCCCTGCGAACGGATCGTCCGTATCGGCGGCCCGCATGAAGTGCGTGCTGGGGGGGGCTCCCAAATCCAGGAGCTCATCGCGAATGCGCTGGAGGGTCTTTGGGCGAAGCTCAATCATGGCCCAGGGCTATCGCCTGAGGCGTTCTGCGAGTCAACGAGCCACTGACACCGGACCCGGCAAATCTAGGAAAAGCCGGGCTTTTTCCCGAGGATTGTCCAAGCTCGGCCTTCCAGTTCGGGGCGGCTGGGAATGCGCGACTTCCCGCCGGACGTTTTGTTGGGGCCCAGGCCTTTCGATTGCTGGACCTTTCCATCCCTGGACCGCTACCATTTCCGAGTCCATGCAGCAGCGCACCCCCCCAAGAGCGAAGCGCCGCCGCCTCCTGCTGGTGGCAGGGGGCGCATTGGCTCTGCTCGCCATCGCCCCAACCAGCCACGCCGACATCTACAAAACCGTCGACGAGCATGGCGTGGTGTCGTTTACGAATGTGCCGCGTGGCAAGACGAGCAAGGTAGTCGCAAAGGAATCGAAGTTCCCCAAGGCAACGCCTTTCCTGCCCAGTGACACTTCCCCGGAGCGCTTCACGCGTTACGACGCGCATATCCGCCAAGCAGCAACGCTGTATCAGATCCCAGAAGAGCTGGTGCGTGCCGTGATCAAAGTGGAGAGCGACTACGACCCACGGGCAGTCTCCCGCGCCAACGCCCGGGGCCTGATGCAGATGATCCCAGAAACCGCTGAGCGGATGATGGTGACCGACGTATTCGATCCTCGGCAGAACATTTTCGGCGGAGTTCGCTACCTGCGAGTGCTGGCGAATCTCTTTAATGGAGATCTTTCGCTCACCATCGCCGCGTACAACGCCGGCGAAGGTGCAGTCACGCGCCACGGCGGCATTCCACCCTACGAAGAGACCCGCCACTACGTCTCAAAGGTCCTGGCGTACTATCGCCACTTTCGCTCCCAGAGCGCGGTAGCTCCCCCGCGCCGCTAGCGCGTCGCGCGTTTTTTCTTGGCCGGACGCCGCTTGTACGCTGCCAGCGCCTGCTCGAGCTCGGCGCGCACGCGTTCAACGAGTTCGGGTGGCTCGATGACCTTTGCGCGGGCGCCCCATTCCAGCACCCAACTCGTCACCGGATTCAGGTTCCCAACGGTCATCGTCAGACGCACGCCGCCCCCAGCGATAGCCTGCAGCTTCTGGGTGGCGTGCACTCGACGCATGCGCACGTATTCTGCTGCTTGAGCGTCGAACTCCACCACGACTTTCTGGCGTTTGTCGCTCTTCCACACGCCGAGCTCGCCCTGGAAGTACTCGTTTACCGCGAAGTCATCGGGCAGCGCAAAACGCTCGGTGTAAGAGCATTGCGTGTCGCGCATGCGGTCAAGCACAAAGGTGCGGACCTCGCCGCGTTCAACGTGAAACCCCACGCAGTAAATGGCGTCCCGGTGCAGCACCATGGCGTAGGGATGAATGACGATACGTTCTTCTTTGGTCCGCCCACCACTCTTGTACAAGAGCGACAGCGGGCGCAGATCCGACACGGCTTGAAAGAGATCGTCCAGCTCGTCGGTCTTGTCCGCGTAGTTCTTGGGCGCGAACGGCAGATAGAGAAAGCGGTCTTCCAAACGTGCGTCCGCGAGCCCGGCGTTCGGTCCGCGGCCTGGGCGCTGGGCAAACGCGAGTAGTTTGTTGATCGCCAGGTCGATTTCCTCGAAGAGGGCGGAGCCGCGCATGGGTTCGAAGAGTCGCCGGGCCGCAAGAATCGCGTAGGCTTGAGTGCGGCGCAGTTCCACCTTGCGGGGGATCTCGCTGGCGCGGATGCGCCACAGCAGCGCCCCACCGCCGCGAGCCGGCTTGGCCTCCAGGTCGAACTCTCGTTCCACCTCCTTGAGGTACCGGCGCATCGTGCGCGGGCTCACAGAAAGCGCGTCCGCGAGCTCATACAAAGACACGCCTCGGGGATTCCTCGAGAGCAACTCCCGAAGCAGGTCCAAGCGGCGATGCTGGGTGAAACGCCCTTGGGGACGGCCAACGCTGTTCATGCCAAGGCAGTCGGTGTCCCGGCTCGGAGGTTGCGTCAAGCCGGGCCA
>CBDUPW010000553.1:0-2368 GCA_965369205.1 uncultured Polyangiaceae bacterium
CCAGGAACAGAAACGGAACCACTCGCCAGCGGGACAAGGACGAAAGCCAACTTGCCGTGGCGCGCCCATGGGAGGGCGCCGCCAGTCCGTCGACGATCACGAGCTGGGGACGCGGCCCATCCAGTTCCGACTTGCAGTCGGGAAAGCGCGGCTCAACCACCGTGAGCGCGTGGCCCGCGTCGCGCAGCGCTGCGACCTCGCTGGCGCGCTGACTTTCACCCCCCATGAGCAGCATGACGATGCTCGCCATCCACCAACAGTAGCGCCTCGGGTGCTCGGACGCGAGCCTCTCGATTCTGCTCGATTGCTGCACTAGACTGGATGCGTGCCACCGCCCGCGCCGGCAATGAAGCTTGCTGAGTTCGATGTCCATGCCCTGCAGCGTGATCTGCAGGTCGCCCGCAGCATCCCCAGCGCACGGCAAGCCGGGCCGTATCACAACGGCGGCTGGAAGGGTGTCAGCTTGCGCTCGTCGTCCGGCGACGCAGCCACCGCCTTGGCTGGCGCTCCGCCCTTCGTCCCCTACCGCGACACGCCACTTTTGGCGCGCACTCCGTACTTTCGCCAGTTGCTCCGAAGTCTGGCGCTGCCTATGAAAGGCGTGCGCCTGCTTTCTCTCGATCCTGGCGGCAAGATCGAGGCACATCGGAATCCTGACCTGTCCTTGGGATCACCCATGGCGCGCTTGCACGTCGTGGTGAATACCAACCCGCACGTGTTTGTCGTATTCGATGGGCAACGGCAACACTGGCGCGCTGGCGAACTCTGGTACGGCGACTTTGCGCGTCCCCACTGGGTGGTCAACGCGGGTGACACCACGCGCGTGCACATGGTGCTGGACGTCTACGTGACGCGGCGTTTGCTTTCGATGTTCCCAAGCAGCTACCTGAGGACGCTGCGGAAGTCGGGACGGCGCCCCGGCGGCAGCCTGATGCGCCGATTGCTGCTATCGGCCAATTTCGGCAACCACACCTATCCAGCCACTGAGCATGGGTCGGCCCCCCCCGAAGCTCGCCCCTAGCGGCCCAAAACCCCAATAAACGGCGCTCTGCCGCCGAGTCTCGCCAGGCCTGGCTGGAGCCTCGGCTCTGGCCGTCCGTGGCACTTCTTGACGAAGGGGCGCCCTTCTGCCAGAAACTCCGCCCCCCGGCCTTTGCTCGGCCCCGCCGGTCCTTTGGACCGAGACGGGTGCTGCCGGAACTTCGGAAGGCTCATCCTTCCACCTTCGAAACGGAGCCCCCATGCCCAAAATGAAAACAAACCGCGCCGCTGCCAAGCGCTTCAAAGTGACTGGCACTGGACGCGTCCGCCGCCCCAAGGCCGGTGGCCAACATTGCATGAACGGCAAATCGCGCAAGCGTCGCCGCCGTCTGCGTGACAACGACATGGTCGCCCCCGCGATGGAACATCGCGTGAAGATCATGCTTCCCTACGGTTGAGATCGGAGAAGCACGATGTCTCGCGTCAAACGTGGAAAAGTGACTCATGCGCGCCACAAGCGCGTTCTCAAGCAAACGGAAGGCTTCTGGGGCGGACGGAAGAACCGCTACCGCCAAGCCATCCGGGTTCTCTGGAAGAGCTGGCAGTACGCCTACATCGGCCGCAAGCTGAAGAAGCGTGACTTCCGCCGGCTTTGGATCACCCGCATCAACGCCGCATGCCGCATGAACGGCACGACCTATTCACGCCTCATGGGGGCGCTGAAGAAGAGTGGCGTCGAACTGGACCGCAAGGTCCTGGCGGACATGGCTGTCAATGACATGGCGGCTTTCAAAGAGCTCACCGCTCTAGCCCAAGCAGCCAAGTAGTCGCTGCAGGGAAAAAGAACGAGGCTCGGCGTAACAACCGAGCCTTTTTTCTTTTTGTGTGTATCACCCCGGCTGAGAACGACGCGGCCATTTTCAAGGCTGGCAGCGCGCGCTAGGCTGCATCGCGTGACTGACGCAGCTACCGAAATCGAAACTGGCCTGGTCGCATTCGGTGAGCGCTTCCGCGAGAGCTTTGCGGGCTGTGCGGACGAGCCCGCCCTGCGCCAGGCAAAGGCCGAAGTCCTCGGCAAGAAGGGCGAACTCACTGCCCTGCTCAAACGCATGGGCGAGGTTTCACCGGACAAGCGCAAAGCGATCGGTGAACTGGTGAATCGAACCAAGTCCGCGGTCGAAGACGCGTTCGAGCGCCAGCTCGGGGCGCTGCTGGCCGCGAAGCGCAAGGCGGATCTGGAGGCTCCCCCCTACGATCTGAGCCTACCGGGCCGGCTGCCTGCGGCACGCGGGCACACGCACCCGCTGACTCGTGTCAAAGACGAGATCTTGGACATCTTTCGGTCCTTGGGCTTCGAAGTCGCTTGGGGCCCCGAGGTCGAACTCGA
>CBDUPW010000554.1:0-2043 GCA_965369205.1 uncultured Polyangiaceae bacterium
CCGAGGTGTTGAGGGTGCAGTCGGGATTGCAGCTCACGCCACCCGCTTCGAAGTTGAACTCTTTGCAGCCCTTCAAGAAGGCTGCGCCATCGCAGTTCTCGCCGGCTTCGATCACGTTGTTGCCGCAGGTGCCACACTGACCGCCGGCACACGACGCGCAATCCGCGAAACAGTCGACGACCGATTCACCGGCTTCGCAGATGCTGTTGCCGCATTCTGGATCGCCACTGCCTACGGGTGCGGGGCCCGAGTCGCTTCCACAACCCGCAAAGGCGATGGTCATTGCCACCGCCAAACTCAACCCCAACCAGATGCGCGCACCTTTCATGACATCGTCTCCCGATCACGTAGACCTTGCGTCGACACATCCCCGACGCCACTTGCTCGTGCTTCTTGCACACGAACTTCGACTTTTTCGCACCCTGCCCGGGGCGCTCAAAGCAGGCTCAAGGGGCTGAAATGAACGATCCGCAGGCTCGGCGCAAGGGAAGACGCAGGTATTTCGTCGGCGCTGGAATTGTGTACCCCTGTTCAGGGGCGCCGCAGAAACCCGGATCTCTGGGGTTCCATCGGGTTTTCTAGGGGTTCAAGGGACGCTGCTGGCGCCTGCCGAATCCGAGGGCCACCAGCGACGCCACCACGGCCACCGTGGCGTGCCCGACGGCCAGATGCAGCGGCGCGGTCAGGGCACAGTGCAGCTCGAGGCAGCCAACGCCCAGCACCCCACTGCCTAGGATGAGGAACGAAGGTCGCCAAGATCGCGGCGCGCGCGCGAGCGCATAGGCGGCGCCGCCGATCACCAGGCCCAGCCCCGTCCCGTACAAGAAGCAACCGGCGGCACGCGGAACCAAGTCTGCGCCCACACCGCCCAAAGAAGCTGCGTGTGCCAAGTGAGCCTGGGGTTGCCACGCGAACGCCAGTGGCACGACGACGCCGAGGGCGAACAGTGCCCATTCGACCGGCCTGGGCGGCAGCGCGCGATCCAGACGCCATCGGCCGAGGCGAACCCACGCCGCTGCCAGCGCCAAGTAGGTCGCCACGGTCGCATACAGGCGAAGCCGCGGATAAACGTCGATGTCCGGGCGTAGGGAGCGGAGTGCCACGAAACCGACCAAAACGGCGGCGACCCCCGTGGCGATGGCGATGCGCACCGGCGTGCTCAAGCTGCGCAGCGGAGTGAGGCCCGACGATTCCTGCCCGAGCACGCCGCGCATGCGGCTCAGAGAGCCGTCGTCGAAGGGCTCGCTGCCCTCCACGGCCACCAGCCCGCGGGCGAGTTGGGCGTCATCCGCCAGTAGTTCGCCGCAGGGATCGCAGGCCTTTGCGTGGGAGAGCAGCTCCGCACTGAGCGGCTGCCCGGAGCGTAGAGCGCCATGTAGCTGCTTGCAGTCGGACACGTCTGTCACTTGCCTATGTCCTCGGAGTCGGCTTGGTTACCAAGCTCTGCCAATTCCGCCCGGAGCGCGGCATAGCCCCGGTGGGCGCGCACCTTCACGGCGGACAGGGACGCGCCGACCAGCTGAGCCACTTCCGGGAACGGCATGCCCGCCAACCAGTGCAGGGCGATGACCTCCGCCTGGTCCTCCGGGATCCGGACCATGGCGTGACGCAATGCCTGCGTGGCGTCAAAGCGCTCTGCGCCGCGGGGCCCCTCGGAAGGATCCGAACGACCGTCGATTTCCAAGCGTGCTTCCGGCCGGCGCTTTCGACGGCGGAACAGCTCACGCTTCAAGTTGAAGCCAATCGTAAAAAGCCAAGGGCGCAAGCGGGCATCCAAATCGAAGTCGCGGCGCGCTCGGTGCAGCTGCAAGAACGTCTGCTGCACCAAGTCCTCTGCCGCAGCGCTCGAGAGGTCACGACCCAGCACGCGCGTCAGCATGGGGGCGTAGCGACGAAAGAGCTCGTCGAAAGCCCCCGTGTCGCCCGCCACGTAGGCGCGCATCAGCTCTTCGTCAGAAGTCACGCGCGGCGATTGTATGTGCCAGCACAAAATCGGGATAGGGGCCCCGAGAGTTTGCCTCAGGGACCCCTCCCACACCACCC
>CBDUPW010000555.1:0-1985 GCA_965369205.1 uncultured Polyangiaceae bacterium
CTCGTGGCCTGACGCACCACGAAGTCGCTGATGGCGCCCGTTGCCTTCACGGTTAGCTGGCTGACATGCTCGTCTGCCAGGTTCAGGCCCCAAGATGAAAGTTGTACCCGGGCCCGCGCCAGTAGATCCGCGGAGCCCACTGACAAGCTGAGCGCGTTGCCCGACGAATACGCGGCCAACGCCTCCACGATCAACGAATAGCCGACAAAGCCGACGGGGATCGCCACGACAATCAGGATCCAAAAACAGGTGAGCGCAGAGGCAACCCAACGCAGCCCGCCCACCCAGCGCAGTAGTCGCGCGTAGGTGCTCTGGAACAATGCCACCAGCACGAAGGCGCCAACGATGTCCGCAACGAACGGCCGCAGCAGGTAGCCGAGTCCGAACAAAGTGACGGCAAACAGAATGAAGAACCACGTCGGCGCCAGGACCTTGTTGTCGGCGGCGGCGAAGGGAGGAATGGACTGTGGTGCGGCGGGCTCGGTCATCGGGATCCGTCCGGCTGAGCACGCTAGCTGGTTTGGGCAAAATGGCCTCGAAAGCTGCAAAAAGCTCAAACCAACGAAGCGGGCGGGCGGCGGAACAGCATCACCTGGGTCGCATAGGCAAGCAGCCGGCCGGCGTCGTCCCAGATCTCCGAGTCCGCCGAGGCCAGCCCGCGGCCGGCACTGCGGCAGTGGGTGGACACCAAGAGCCAGTCGCGCTCCGTATTCGCCAAGAAGTGCAGGGTGAGATCGAGGCTCGGAGCGACGAAAGGCTCAAATCCGGGCCCCAGCTTCATGATCACGGCCGGTGGCATGGTGTCCGCGATGGGAGGCAGCGCCAGGGGGTCGAGCACCCCATCGGGTCCGTGTTGTGGCGTCTTGTAACGAAACCAACGGGCAAACCGCGCGTCTCCAGCGCGGAAGTCGGCCGTAAACCAGTCGTGCCCCGCTGCCAGGCGCGACTCGAAGTTGTCGGAGAACTTTGCGCGCAGCCCCTTGGCAAAGGGCATGGGGTCGGCAAAGGCAGGCGCGTCTTGGGGCGCTGGCACCGCGGGGGGCGGGACGTCCACAAACTCCGGCCCAGAACGCTGTCGCGCAAACGTCGCCAGCACGCGCAGCCCGCATTGCGGCTGCTCGGCATTGCGCAGGGACACCATCACTTGGGCAGCGGTGCCACCGCGACGCATCACCTCGACATCCGCGCGTAGCCGCCCCGCCACGATTGGCGCGCAGAAGATGGTGGTGGCGGATGATAGCTGCAGCTCTGGGGCGTCCAGCTCCGTGCGCGCGGCGCGCAGCGCCAAAGTCATCAGCACTCCCCCGGACGGGGACCGGAAGTTCCAATGCTCCGGCAACGTGGCGCCGTACGCACCCGCGGAGAGTCTGTGCACGCGCGTGTCTTGCGCAAGGTCCGCTGTCATCGCCGGCGCGAGTCTAGCAAGGAGTCACCGCTGGCGCGAAAGCGGCGCTTTCCCCAGCGCCTAGGCGAGTCGTTTCAACTCAGCGAACACTTCGCTCAGCGCGGGAATGTCTTTCATCGAGTTCGAGTCATGGCGGTACCGCACGACGCCGACGCGATCGACCACAAGCTGCAGGGGCATGCGGCCGAGCTTCAATAAACGCACCGCCTGACCATAGGGCTTCGCCACAACGTGCTTCGGGTCCGCCAACCCAGGGAACGGCATGCTGTGCTTCGTCCAATAGGCTCGGAAGTCTTCGGCGCTGTCCGGACCGATATTCAGGACCTCGCATCCAAGCTTTTCGAACTCTGCGTACTCACTGCGCAACTGCGCCAGGTGCTTGCGGCAATACGGTCAGAAGAAGCCACGGTTGAAAACCAAGTGCACCAGCTTCTCGCCGGCATAGTCCGAGAGCCGCACCCCCCGCTCCGCGGTATCCACCAGCGAGAAATCCGGCGCCGGAGCGCCCACGTCTGCATTGCTCACGCTCAGGGGACTACCGCGTTGGAGCTGCGCCGGCTAGCGCTTCGCCCAACGACGC
>CBDUPW010000556.1:0-1900 GCA_965369205.1 uncultured Polyangiaceae bacterium
GGGTGCACCGCGTCAAAAATTAGTATGTATGCAAATCGTTCTTCGCGCGCCGATCACCCCGTCCCCCGACTCCGTCCGCGTCTCCGCGTCTCCGCCCGCGGCCCCGCGTCTCCGCCCGCGGCCCCACCCGCGTCTCCACCCGCGTCTCCACCCCCCTCCACAGTGCGCTACAGGCCTGCGCTTGGTTTCGAATCGTGTCGGGGGTACAAGTAGAGATCGAGCCATGGAAGCACCCGCACCTCCCGAGATCAAAGACACCGACTCCGACGACGTGCGCTGGGCACTCGAAACAGCCAACGCAGTTTGGGCGCGGGGCGACATCCGCGAAGCGCTGCAGTGGATCCGCCGCGCGGCCGAAGCTGCCGCAGAGGTGGGTGCTGACATGCGCGCCGTGCAGCTGGCTAAGAGCGCCGCGGAGCTGCGGACGCTGCAGGACGTTCCCCGCACGATGCCGCCGCCACCTGGAACGGAAGTGCACTCAGTGCAAGTGCCCCCGCGCAACACGCCAAAGCAAGCCAAGGAGCGCGTGCGCCATCACGCGGTTCGGGTCGCGGTCTCCTTGTCCATGGAAGAAATGGGCGCCTTGATCGCGAAACCGATGAAACCCGGCGAGGCGCCTCCGTCGGGCGCCCACGAAGCCGTGCTGATTGCCCTGGATCCGGAAGCGGATTTGTTCGTGTTCAAGGTCTAGCCGCGGCTTTTCCCTGTAAGCCCTCGGCCGACCCAGGCGTTTTTCGTCTGATGTCCTCGATCACCGCCACCAAAGTCCTCGCTGCCTTCGGCACCTGCGCGCTAGCCCTGGGCCTTCTGGGCGCTTCCGCCTGCGGTCGTGGAGCTAGCTCCGGCGCCCTCAGCGTCGTCAACAAGCACCCCGCGCACGCTTCGTTGCGAGCATTCCGCTCCGAAGGCGAGCTGAGTCGTTACTTGAAGCACCTGCGGGATTCCGAAGCGCGCCGCAATCGCGACCAAGATGGCAGCGGTCCCATGGGCTACGCGCAGCCCGGCGCCTCGCCGCCTCCGGCACCGGCCGCCCAAGCAGAGTCCGCCGCCCCAGCGCAAGAAAAGTCCGCCTCCGCGGATTCCGCCGGTGGCGAAGAATCCGTGACCAACACCCAGCACGCCGGCGTTGACGAAGGCGGCATCGTCAAAGTGCACGGCAAGCACTTGGTCGTGCTGCGTCGCGGCAGGCTTTTCAGCATCGAGATTGGCAACGGCGAGCTCACTCCCATCTCCGCCGTGGACGCCTTCGGGCCCGATATCAACCCCGGCGGCACCTGGTACGACGAAATGCTGCTTTCGGACAGCACCGTCGTCGTCATCGGCTACAGCTACGAACGCGGCGGCACCGAGGTCGGCCTGTTCGACATCAACAAGAACGGCAAACTCAGCTACCACTCCACCTACCACCTGCGCTCCAACGACTACTACTCGTCCCGCAACTACGCCAGTCGACTCATCGGCGACAAACTGATCTTCTACTCACCCCTGTATCTGTCACTGCACGACGACAACGTCTTCGACTCCTTCCCCGCCATGCGCAAGTGGCATCGCGGCGCCAAGTCGAGCGAGTTCCGTCGCATCGCTGCGGCACAGCAAGTCTATCGCCCGGCCACGCCGCTGCGCTCGCCCAACGGCTTGGCTCTGCACACCGTGACCGTCTGCGATCTGGGCAGCCGCAACATGGGATGCCGTGCTACCTCCGTGATGGGCCCTGCTGGTCGCGTTTTCTACGTTTCGCCCAGTTCGGTCTACGTCTGGGTCAGCGAATACGCCAGCAGCGCAGAGGGCGGCGCACGCTCCCACGTGTACCGCTTGCCCTTGGACGGTTCGAGCCCCTCCGCGCTGCGCGTGGGCGGCGCGCCTGTCGATCAGTTCTCGTTTCTGGAAGGCAACGACGGCT